>CAYTXS010000007.1:0-35806 GCA_964441585.1 uncultured Thioalkalivibrio sp. | reverse complement strand
TGCCCGCGCCGTTGCGCCCGATCAGGCAGACGCGCTCCCCCGCCTCGATGGTGAAATCCGCGGCCGAGAGGATGGCCTGGTCGCCGAACCGAAGTGAAACCTGGTCGAATCGAAGCAGCATCAACCTGTGACGATAGTCCGGTGTGAAACCTGGCCGGTCATTCTATCCTGTTGGCTTCCGCGATGCGGATTTATACCTTAGGCTTCCGGACCGCACGCCTGCGGTCCGTGGAGAACAGAAATGCGCACAGAGTTGACCCCCCTGGAAGCCCGCGTCGTCGGCAGCCTCATCGAGAAAGAAGTCACGACGCCCGATCAGTATCCGCTGACGCTCAATGCGCTGACCGCAGCGTGCAACCAGAAAAGCAATCGCGACCCCGTGCTCGAGCTCAGCAGCAGCCAGATCCAGGACATCCTCGACGGGCTGATGAAAAAGCACCTGGTGACGGACCGGAGCGGCGGCGTCGGTGGTCGTGTCACTCGCTACCGGCATCGCTTCTGCAACACCCAGTTCGGCAACCTCCACCTCGAACCCACCGAGCGGGCCATCATCTGCGAGTTGTTGTTGCGGGGCGCGCAGACGCCGGGCGAACTGCGCACCCGCGCCAACCGTCTCGCACCGGTACGCGAAGTGAGCGAAGTCGAGCATGCTCTGCACAACATGGCTGCGCGCGATGAACCGCTGGTAGCGCAGCTGCCGCGCGAACCCGGTCGGCGGGACTGCCGGTGGATGCAGCTG
Organism: uncultured Thioalkalivibrio sp.; assembly: GCA_964441585.1. Lineage (GTDB taxonomy): Bacteria > Pseudomonadota > Gammaproteobacteria > Steroidobacterales > XN24 > XN24. The sequence continues at coordinate 35,067 of CAYTXS010000007.1, read as the reverse complement.
TTCACGGGCGAGGCACCACCGCCACCTGCCGCAGCACGTGACGACAGGATGGCCACGGGATCACGCAGTGACCGTCTCGAGATGCTTGAAGAGCGTGTCGATTCGCTGCGGTCGGAGGTGGAGGAACTGCGCCGCCGCATCGATGCGCTCACGGTGGCTGCGGGGCCCGCCGACGAGCCGCCGCGCGAATGAGTCCGCGTCTCGCCCGTCTCCGGACAGGTCTGCTAGCATTGAGAGTATGTCGAGCGTCGGAGTGACTCCCCATGCGTAAGATCCTGCTGCCGCTGCTGGCGCTGGCTTGCGCGGGGGCGACGGCCTGCGGTCGCAGCGAAGTCCCGACCGAGCCGCCGCCGACGCCCACGCGACCCACGGCGGCCACCGGCAGCGAACCCGAGTCGGAGCCGCAGATCGAGGACGTGATCGCACGTGAGCCGCTCACCGGCTCATTCAGCTACGAAGCCTACGCCTATGACTGCAACGGGCGGCGCGTCACCGTGCGTCCGGGGGACGAAGAACTGGTGCTGGAGGTCGGCGACCGCTCCGTGGTCCTGCCGCAGGTGGAAGCAGCCTCCGGGGCGCGCTATGCCGCCGACGGCGACATGTTCTGGGGCAAAGGCATGAACAGCGCGATGCTCACGCTGGATGGCGAGGAAATGTCCTGCGAACTGAACAGGACCGAGACGCCCTGGGTAGACGCGCGGGCGCGCGGCGCCACGTTTCGCGCGGTGGGCCAGGAACCCGGCTGGCACATAGAAGTGCACCCGGAACGGCTGGTGATGGTGTACCAGTACGGCGAGCGCCAGGTCGTGGTGCCGAATCCTGGTGTGGTCGAGGATCCCGAGTTGCCGATCCGTCGCTGGCATGCGATCACGGAAGCGCATGAGTTGCTGCTCGTCGCCCAGGATCGCGCCTGCACAGACGTCATGAGCGGCACGATCTACCCGGTCACCGCCGACGTCACGCTGGACGGCCGCAACTACTCTGGCTGCGGTCGGGATCTCGACTAGGTATGACTCACGCGCGCCCCCCGACTCCGGAGGCGACCGTAACCCTTTTCATTGCAGCGCGATTCTGCGGCCCGACCGACTCGGGCAACGGCGGCTACACCTGCGGCCGGCTCGCCGCCGATCTGCCCCTGCCCGCCGAAGTGACGCTGCGAAAGCCGCCGCCGCTCGATCGTGCACTACCAGCGCAGCGACATGGCGAGGAACGTGTGCTCCTCGATGCCGATGCTACAGTCATCGCCCAGGCCCGCCACGTCCCGCTGGCGTTGCAATTACCGCCTGCTCCCCATCCGCACGCGGCCATGGAGGCCGCAACGCACTATCACGGCCTTGAGACCCATGCCTTTCCTCACTGCTTCGTCTGCGGCCCCGCACGCGCGCCCGGGGACGGGCTGCGGCTGTTCGCCGGCCGCGTGGCCGACCGGGAACTGGTCGCCTGTGGCTGGACGCCCCATGCCGACCTCGCGCATGATGACGGCCAAGTGCGATCCGAGTTCCTCTGGGCGGCGCTGGACTGCCCCGGAGCATGGGCCTGGCTCGACGAAATGGAGCGGCCGCTCGTGCTCGGGCGTCTGGCGGTGGATATCGCGCAGCGGCCGATGGCCGATAAGGCGTATATCGTGGGCGGCTGGCGGCTCGGTCGCGAAGGTCGCAAGCATTACTCCGGAACCGCGATCTGGCGTGCGGACGGCACGCCCTGTGCGTGGGGCCGGGCAACCTGGATCGAGGTGGACCCGGCGCGTTTCGGCTCCTCCGGCTGAGCACATAAGAAAACAATAGATCCAGACCAAAGGGGAAGCAGATGAATGCTGTGACGATGTTGCTGTTCGGCCTGGCCATGCTGGCCGGCGGCTATCTCTTCTATTCACGTTTCATCGCGGAGCGAATCTACCGGCTCGATCCGGACTTCCGGACGCCGGCCCACGAGTTCCGGGACGGCGTTGATTACGTACCGACCAACAAATTCGTTCTCTGGGGCCACCACTTCACCTCCGTCGCCGGTGCCGCGCCCATCGTGGGACCCGCGATCGCCGTCATCTGGGGCTGGGGACCCGCCTTCGTCTGGGTCATTTTCGGCACCATCTTCTTTGCGGGGGTGCATGATTTCGGCGCGCTCTGGGCCAGCGTGAGGAACAAGGGCAAATCGATCGGCACGCTCACCGGCAACGTGATCGGCGCGCGTGCGCGCAACCTTTTCCTGGTCGTAATCTTCCTCCTGCTGCTCATGGTCAACGCGGCATTCGCCGTGGTGATTTCCAATCTGCTGGTGTCGACGCCGACGGCGGTCATTCCCACCTGGGGCGCGATCCTCGTGGCGCTGGTGATCGGGCAGCTGATCTATCGCTACAAGATGAGCCTGCTCTGGCCGTCGATCATCGGCGTCGTCGCGCTTTACAGCCTGATCTTCCTCGGCAGCAGCTTCCCGATCGAATTGCCGGCCAGCGTACTCGGCCTGGGACCGCGCTCGCAATGGATCCTGCTGCTGTTCATCTACGCGGGCATCGCCTCGATGCTGCCCGTCTGGGTGCTTCTGCAACCGCGCGATTACATCAACGGGCTACAACTGTTCCTCGGCCTGGGGCTGCTTTACGGCGCCGTGCTGATTTCGGCGCCGGACGTGGTCGCGCCAGCCTTCAACAGCAATGTTCCGGCGGGGACGCCGAGCCTGTTGCCGCTGCTGTTCGTCACCATCGCCTGCGGCGCGATCAGCGGCTTCCACGGCCTGGTCGCCTCGGGCACCAGTTCCAAGCAGCTCGACAAGGAGACCGACGCGCGCTTCGTCGGTTACGGCGGCTCCGTGGGCGAAGGCATGTTGGCCCTGGCGGCCATCATCTGCACCACGGCCGGGTTCGCCAGCCTGGCCGACTGGGAGGCGATCTATTCGCGGTTCGGCGCCGGCAGCGTGGGCGCATTCGTACAAGGCGGCGGCAGCATCCTGAGCGCCGGGTACGGCATGTCATCGCAACTGGGCGCCACCATGCTCGCGGTGATGGCTATCCTCTTCGCGGCCACCACGATGGACACGGGACTGCGCCTGCAGCGCTACGTCATCCAGGAAGCGGCGGAGGTCGCGGGCCTGAAGGTCAACGTGGTCTTCAGCACCCTGTTCGCTCTTGGCTTCTGCCTGGCGCTGGCTTTCGGCGCGGGCGCGGACGGAGCGGGGGGCATGGTCATCTGGCCGCTGTTCGGCACCACCAACCAGCTGTTGGCCGGCCTGACGCTCTCGATCATCTCCGTGATCCTGATCCGCCAGGGACGGCCGGCCTGGTTCACCGCCGTGCCGCTGGCGTTCCTGCTGACGATGTCCGTCTACGCCCTGCTGGTGCAGCTTGGCCAGTTCTACCGCCAGGAGAACTGGCTGCTGCTTGGCATGGACATCGTCATCCTGCTGGCCGCGTTGTGGGTGATCTTCGAAGCGGCGATCGCCATGAGCCGGGGTGCCAAAGGGGTTCCGGCGATGGAGAACGAGGTTTAGCGACTGATGAGCGAGGTCCGCCGGACGGGGCGCATGGAACGGCTTTCCGCCGCCCTGCGTGAATTCTATATCGCCCCGTACCGGCGGACCTTTGCACGTCTGAAGCGCGACGAGGATGACCTCTTCATGCTGCTGGTGTTCTCCGAAACGCTCGGGGTGCCGAATCCCGCGTCCTGGTACACGCTCGAGATGATGCCGGTCCTCTACGAGTCATTCCACGACTGGCATCGGCGCATGGGCATGGAGCACTCCCCGCTGGATCACCTGCGGTGCTGTTGAAGCTCGCGGCCCGGCGGCGGGTGCTGTTTTTCGGTGGCAAGGGAGGCGTCGGCAAAACCACGGTAGCCAGTGGCGTGGCCCTGGCCGAAGCGGAGCGCGGGCGCAGCGTCCTGCTGGTATCGACCGACCCGGCACACAACCTGGGCCACCTGTGGAACCGCGCCGTGGGGCCCGAACCGGTGCGACTGTCGCCAGGGCTGGACGGCGTGGAGCTGGACCCGGATCGCGTGGTGGACGAGCATCTCGCCGAGGTCGGCACGGCCCTGCGCCGGTTGATGCCGGAACATCTCGCCGGGGAGGTCGACCGCCACATGCAGATGTCGCGCGAGGCGCCGGGCATGCAAGAGGCCGCACTGCTGGAACGCATCGCCGAAACCATGGTGCGTGGCCTCGCCGAGCACGACCTGCTGGTGTTCGACACGGCCCCCTCGGGGCATACGGCGCGGCTGATGGCCTTGCCGGAGATGATGGCGGCGTGGACGGAGGGGCTGCTGGCCCGGCGTACGCGCGCAGGGCGCTTCGACACTGCGCTGGGAAATCTCGGCGGCGAAGCCGAGGTGGGTGACCGGCTGTTCGGCGGCGGGCCCGGCGAAGGGGGTGGGCGCGACGATCGAATCCGCCACCTGCTGAATCGGCGGCGGGAGCGTCTTGCGCTGTTGCGCGACACGCTGGCGGATCATTCGCTGACCGCTTTCGTGATCGTGCTCGCCGCAGAGCGCCTGCCGGTGCTCGAAACGCTCGAACTGGCCGAAAAGCTCGGCATCGCCGGCGTCACCGTCGGGGGCCTGGTGGTGAACAAGCGCTCGCCGAAGGACGCTGGGGAATTTCTCGCCGCGCGGCGTGACCAGGAGGCGCGCCATCTGGACATACTCGATGCAGCACTGCCGGGCCTGCCGAGCATCGAGTTGCCGCTGAGCGCTCACGATATCGTCGGCCCCGCGGCGTTATCCGAGTTCGCCGCCTTGATCAGGGCGCAAGACGCTCGATGACCCAGGTGTCGTCGACGCGCCGATAGCGGAACCGATCGTGCAGACGCGATTGTCGCCCCTGCCAGAATTCGATTTCCTCCGGGCGCACGCGGTAGCCGCCCCAGAACGACGGCAACGGCACGTCGCCGGCGGCGAACTTGCGCTTCAGTTCGTCGAGCTTCATTTCGAGCACGGACCGTGAGCTGATCACCGCGCTCTGCTCGGAGACCCAGGCGCCGAGCTGGCTGTTGCGCGGCCGCCGCGCGAAATAACGCATCGCCTCCGTGGCGCTGATCCGCTCCGCGCGGCCGCGAATATTCACCTGGCGTTCCAGCGACTGCCAGAAAAACAGCAGCGCGACGGACGGGTTCTCCGCCATCTCGCGCGCCTTGCGACTCTCCATGTTGGTAAAGAAGACGAACCCGTCCACGTCGAAATACTTCAGCAGCACGGTGCGCGCGTTCGGCCGCCCGTCCAGTCCGCTGGTGGCGAGTGCACAGGCGTTGACCTCCGGCTGGGCCACCTCCCGGGCCTGCCCGAACCAGCGGCCGAATTGCTCCACGGGATCCGGATCGAGATCGACGCGACGAAACGGTTCGCCACTGTATTCGTTCCTGAGGTCGCCGATATCCATGTCGATGCTCCTGCCTGTTGCGTTCTCTTTTGCCTGCCCAGCGTACCGGCACGGCCACGCATCTGGCCACACCCGTGGTTCCCGCCGCATGATCCCCACTTTGGCGCCCAGGGTCGAAGCCTGCGCTTCCAACCGTTATTCTAGTTCGCGTGAACCGAAGACGGAGATTCCCCCTGCACCTTGGCGCCATTGCGCTGCTGTCCCTGCTTTTCGCCCTGCCGGCTGCCGCCGACGGGGTGCTGCGAGTGGGCAATCCGGGGCATCCCGCTTCGCTCGACCCGCATCGCATCACCGGCGTCTGGGAGAACCGAATCGTCGGCGACATGCTGATGGGCTTGACCACCGAAGGGCCGGATGGCGCTGTGAGCGCCGGAGCTGCGAACGACTGGGTCGTTTCTGAGGACGGCCTGCGCTACGAGTTCACGCTGCGCGACCATCGCTGGTCGGACGGCCCCCCCGTCACCGCGGAGGATTTCGTCTATTCCTTTCGCCGCATGATGTCCGGCGACACCACGTCGCCGTACGCGCAGTTCTTCTGGGTGATCGAGAACGGTCGCGCGGTGACCGCGGGCACATTGCCGCCCTCCGCCCTCGCCGTGGAGGCGCTGGCGCCGGACCGGCTCGAAATTCGCCTCGAGCGACGCACTCCCTATTTCCCCGGACTCCTCATGCACTTTGCGGCCTTCCCGGTGCCGCAACATGCCATCGAAGCTCATGGCGAGAACTGGACCGACCCGGGCCGGATGCCGGCCAACGGCGCCTTCCGCCTCGCCGCACGGCAGCCCAACGACCACGTGGTGCTGGAAAAGAACCCGGCGTTCTTCGCGGCGGAAGACGTGCGGCTCGACGGCGTGATCTATTTCGGTCTCGAGGATCGCGATGCCGCATTGCTGCGCTTTCGGGCCGGTGAACTCGACGTGTTGCGCGATTTCCCGGCGGGGCGCATGGCGTGGCTGCAGGACCACCTGCCCGATGCCGTCCGTGCCTCGCCCATGCTCGGGCTGTCATTCCTCGCGGTGAATCACGAACGCGAAGCGTTGCGCGACGAGCGGATCCGCCAAGCCTTGTCGATGGCGATCGACCGGCGCATCCTGGCCAGGCAGGTGCTGGGCAGCGGCGAGCGCCCGGCCTGGAGCCTGGTTCCGCCCGGCACCGCCCATTACGCCGCGCCGGCACAGACCGCGTGGCGTGACGAACCACTCGCGAAGCGCCAGGCGCGCGCCCGCGAACTCATGGCCGCGGCCGGCTGGGATCGCGACCGGCCGCTAAGCCTGAAACTCCGCTACCCGCTGTCGGACAACGATCGACGCGTGGCCATCGCGATGCAGTCGATGTGGCGCGCCATATTCGCCGACGTCACGCTGGAGCGCGCCGAGACCGCGGTGCACTATGCGGCCCTCCAGCAGGGTGACTTTGATCTCGGTCTGGCAAGCTGGCTGGCCGTCTACGACGATCCCCAGACCTTCACCTTGCTGCTGCAGACCGACAGCGGTCCCAACAATCTCGGCAACTACTCGAACCCTGATTACGATCGGCTCACCGACGCGGCTGCCCGCCGTGGCGACATGGGCGAACGGGCGAGGCTGCTGCGCGAAGCCGAAGCGCTCGCCATGCAGACCCAGGCCCTGATCCCCCTTTATCACCACGCGTCCCGCAACCTTCTCGGCCCGCAAGTCGTCGGCTGGAGCGACAACCTGCTCGACGTCAATCGCAGCCGCTACCTGGATCTTCGCCCAGCGCCCGACTGACGGCGATGCGGCGGTGCTCGGCGACTGCGTTATGATCCGCGCATCACGAAAGCGAGGTCCAGGCCATGAAACTCTACGACATGCGGGTTGCGCCCAATCCACGCCGGGTGCGCGTCTTTCTGGCTGAGAAAGGCCTCGACGTGCCGCGCGTGGAAATCAATATTCGTGCCGGAGAAAACCTCGAGCCGGCCTTCCTCGCCATCAACCCGCGCGGGCTTCTGCCCACGCTGCAGCTCGAGGACGGCACGGTGATCGACGAAACCACGGCGATCTGCCGTTACTTCGAAGGACTGCATCCCGAGCCACCGCTACTGGGCGCGACGCCGCTGGAGCAGGCCATGGTGGAGTGCTGGAACCGGCGCATCGAATTCGATGCCGGACAGCCCGTGATCGACGCGTTCCGCAACAGCTACCCACCCTACGCGGAGCGGGCCATCCCCGGCCGTAGCGGTACCGCCGCCATTCCCGGTCTCGTCGAGCGCGGCCGGGCACGCCTCGCGGACTTCTATCCGAGCATCGATCGGCACCTCGCCGAGACCGAGTACGTGGCGGGCGGGCAGTTTTCGCTCGCGGACATCACGCTGCTTTGCATAGTGGATTTCGCGGTGGCGGTCAGGCTCCCCGCGCCCGAGGCCTGCGCGAATTTCGCGCGCTGGCATGCCCAGGTGTCCGCGCGGCCCAGCGCGCAGGCCTGATCGGGGCGAACGCCTCAGCTGCTCTCCTTGAGGCGCCGCTCCAGTTCGGCCACCTTGTCCCTGAGCTCGTAAACGCTGCGGGCCAGTTCATGCATGGACTGCGGCACGAAGGACCCACTCGGCGGACCGTGGAGAAGGGCGTTCATATCGTTGACGAAGCCAGGATCCTCGATCGCGATCCCGCCGAGATCCGAGAGCCTCGAGCGCGGCCGGGCCGCCGGTGACAATACCTCGACGGCCACCTGGCAGGCGGCCTCGCGACGCGTGTCGTCCCGCATCGCCGGGTGCTGCCACCAGCTGACTTCGGTGATCTGCTCAGGGTGCGGCAAGGACTGGCGCAGCGCTTCACTCGGCCCGTCGCCGCCGAACAGGTGTTCCGCCGCGTACTCGCGCAGATTGGCCGCCGAACCGACCAGCAGCACGCGATCATGGGCGTACAAGGCGTAGACCCCCGGTTCGGCAGGAATATTGTCGAGACTGAACAGGCTCATCGATATGCTCCCGTGACTATTGGCCCTACCCTGATTCTAGACGCTCGAGAAAGTCACGATCAGTGTCTTCGCCGTTCGCGCCGCCGCTCGGGCTGCGGCCAGCGTCTGACGCCCTTGCTCAGGCTCCAGCCACCGCATCAGGCTGGACATCTGCGGCCGCGGCGGCGAACGCCGGGAGGTCCGCGCAGGCGGCCTCGATCCGCAATAGCTGGGTCAAGCCCTCCAGCGAGCAACCGTAACGCCGCGCGTTGTAGAGCTGCGGCACGAGGCAGCAGTCGGCCAGGCCGGGTTCGTTGCCATGACAGAAGCTTCCGGTGCCCGCCTCCGTGACGATGCGTTTTTCGAGCGCCCGCAGGCCTTCCTCGACCCAGTGGCAGTACCAGTCCCGGCGTTGCGCCGCGTCAAGGCCGAAGCGGGCTTCCAGCTGTTGCAGGACGCGCAGGTTATTGAGCGGATGGATGTCGCTGGCGACCAGCTGCGCCAGGCTTCGCACACGGGCGCGACCCGCCGGATCGGGCGGCAGCAGGGCCGGCGCGGGGCGTGTGTCTTCGAGATACTCGATGATCGCCAACGACTGCGTCAGCACGAGCCCGTCGATCTCGAGCGCGGGCACGAGCCCCTGGGGGTTGAGGCGCAGAAAATCCGGCTGGCGCTGCTCCCCGCCACCGCGCACCAGGTGGACGGGCATCGCGGTCCATTCGATGCCCTTGAGGTTCAGCGCGATCCTGACGCGCCAGGCGGCAGAGCTGCGCCAGTAGCCGTGAAGCCGGGGTAGCCCCGGGTCAGCGGCGGTAGGGTTGGTAGACATGCTCGATGCTGCCGAAGATGTTGCGTCCCGCGTCGTCCAGCATCTCGATGCGTACCCGGGCACCGAAAGAAAGGAAGGGCGTGGTGGGCTTGCCGTCCCGGATGATCTCCAGCATGCGCTTCTCCGCCATGCAGGATGCGCCGAGCGACTCGTCCTGGTTGGCGACCGTGCCCGAGCCGATGATGGTCCCCGCAGCAAGCGGCCGCGTCTTCGCAGCGTGCGCAATCAGCTCGTGAAAGGAAAACTGCATGTCCGCACCGGCCTCCGGGGCACCGAAGCGCTCCCCGTCGAGCCAGGTCAGCAGCGGCAGGTGCAGCTTGCCGTCATGCCAAGCGTCGCCAAGCTCGTCCGGCGTCACCATCACCGGCGACAAGGCCGAGCGAGGCTTGCTCTGCACGAAGCCGAAACCCTTCGCCAGCTCAGCGGGGATCAGATTGCGCAGCGAGACGTCGTTGACCAGGCACACGAGCCGCACGTGGTCCGCGGCTTCCTCCGGACCGACGCCCATCGGCACGTCGCCAGTGACGACGCAGACCTCGGACTCGAAATCGATGCCGAACTCCTCGCTGGACACCGGGATCGTGCCGACCGGGGGGAGGAAACCGTCGGAGGCCGCCTGGTACATGAGGGGATCCTCGAGAAAACTCGGCGGCATCTCGGCACCCCGGGCGCGGCGCACCCGCTCGACGTGCGCCAGGTAGGCGCTGCCATCGAGAAACTGGTAGGCGCGCGGCAGCGGCGCGGCGAGATCCTCGATGCGCAGCGCAAACCGTCCCTCGACCGAACCTGCTTCCAGCGCTGCGGCGAGTTCCGCCAGCGCCGGCGCGCTGCGATCCCAGTCGTCGAGCGCCGCCTGCAGGGTCGGTGCGATGTCCCGCGCGACGACGGCGTGCGCCAGGTCGGCGCTGACCACCACGAGGGTGCCGTCGCGCCCGCCGGCTCTCAGGGTTCCGAGTTTCATGCCGCGCCTCCTTTCCAGCTGTCGACGTAAGCGTCCCACTCGATGCCGGCCGCCGCAGCATCGACCTCGAGGGCGTCGCGCGTGTCGAGCATGACGGCGACCTCGTTGGTGCCCGGCGCGGACTGGGAGAGCATGTTCTTGAGTGCCTTCGGATGCGGTCCGTGCGTGAAGCCGCAGGGATGCATCGTGATCATGCCCGGATGTATGTTGTCCCGCGAGAAGAACTCGCCTGCATGGTAGAAGATCACTTCGTCAAAGTCGTCGTTGTTGTGGAAGAAAGGCACTTTCAACGCTTCCGGGTCACTCTCGAAGGGACGCGGCACGAAGGTGCACACGACGAAACGGCCGGCCAGGAAGGTCGTGTGGGCGGACGGCGGCAAATGGTAGCGGTGTGACATCAGCGGGCGGATCGCCCGCCAGTTGATGCGGACCGGCGCCAGGTCGCCCTTCCACCCGACCGCATCGAGGGGATTGTAGGGATAGGTGATCGTCGAAACGGCGTCGCGGCGCTTCACCTCCACCCGCCACGTCTGATCGTCCTGCTGTGCGCGGAAGCGCGCGTCGATCGCCGGCGTGTCCAGCATCGCCTCGTCGAAAATCGCATGCGGCCCGACCAGTCCCTTGTCGGGCAGGCAATAGCTGTCGTTGGTAGCCTCGATCAACAGCGCGGAAATCGGCGCAGCCACCTCGAGGCGCCACATGGTACCGCGCGGCAGCACGAGATAGTCGCCGGCGACGAGCTCGAGACGACCGTAATCGCAGAACAGTTCGGCTTCGCCCGAGTGCAGGAACAAAAGCTCGTCGCCATCCGAGTTTCGCGCCAAGTCCGGCATGTTCCGCTCCAGCGTCCAGTGGCGAAACTTGACCGCGGCATTGTGCAACAGGAGACTCGCCGCCCACGGCGAATCGGCCGCCGCACCAAGACGATTCGTGTCGAAGGCGCGTGGGCGCAGCGGACCCTCGAAATCGCTCCAGCCGGTCGGCGGGCGGCGATGATACATATGCGTCGCGGGGCCGAAGAAGCCTTCCTTGCCCAGCTCCCGCTCGAAGGTGCCCTCGGGCAGGTCCGCATGCGCCTGGCGCGAACTGCGGCCCTCGATCTTCGGGAAGGAGATTCTTTTCTTCATCGTCGTGACGCTCCGCAGGCCTAGATGACGCCGCGCCGCTCCTGGTCGCGCTCGATCGATTCGAACAGCGCCTGGAAGTTGCCCTCGCCGAAGCCCTCGTTGCCCTTGCGCTGGATGATCTCGAAGAAGATCGGCCCGACGCAGGTCTGGGTGAAAATCTGCAACAGCAGACGTTCGCGCGTTTCGTTGTCGGCGTCGATCAGGATGCGGTTCTCCGCCATGCGCGGCACGTCTTCCTTGTGGCCGGGCATACGGTCGTCGACCATCTCGTAGTAGGTGTCGGGCACATCCAGGAACTCGATCCCGTCGGCGCGCAAGGCCTCGACGGACGCGTAGATGTCGTCGGTGAACAGGGCGATGTGCTGGATGCCCTCGCCGTGGTACTCCTCGAGATACTCTGCGATCTGCGACTTGTCGTCGGTCGCCTCGTTGATCGGGATCCTCACCATGCCGTCCGGCGCCGTCATGGCGCGCGACACGAGACCGGTCTTGGCACCCTTGATGTCGAAGTACCGGATCTCGCGGAAATTGAATATCCGCTCGTAGAAACCGGCCCACTTGTCCATGTTGCCCTGGAAGACGTTGTGCGTCAGGTGGTCGATGAAGGTGAGACCGTATCCTGCCGGGTGGCGGTCCACGCCCGACAGGTATTCGAAATCCATGTCGTAGATCGAGCCTCGTTCCCCGTAGCGATCAACCAGGTACAAGGCGCTTCCGCCGATGCCGGAGATGACCGGGCCGCGCACCGCGAGGGTGCCGGGCTTGTTGGTCAACGGATCCGCCCCGCGCTCGACGGCCCAGTCGTGAGCCCGTTCGGCGTCGGCAACGCGGATCGCGAAGCCACAGGCGCTCGGGCCGTGCTCGCGTGCAAAGTCCGCGGCGAAGCTGTCGGGTTCCTCGTTCACCAGGAAGTTGATCCCGCCCTGGCGGTACAGCGTGATCTTCCGTGCGCGATGCCGGCCGATCGCGGTGAAGCCCATGTGGCGGAACAGGCTGTGCAACAGCGCAGCATCAGGCGCAGCGAACTCGACAAACTCGAAACCGTCGATCCCCAGGGGATTGTCATGAACCTCGGTCATTGGATATCTCCGCAGGTCCTTCTTGCAGCGCGTACAAGAAGGGTTGATTAGTTACATATGAAACCATTATAGTCCTACAGGGTTTTAGGCAACAAGCTGCATTGCACCAATGAACGACGAGATACTGGTTCTCGAGACCTTTCTGCCCTACCGGCTTTCGGTGCTGTCGAACAGGCTGAGCACCGCCATCTCGGCGGCCTACTCGCAGCGCTTCGGCCTTTCCATTCCCGAGTGGCGCGTCATGGCCGTGCTTGCCCCGGCGCCGGGCCTTTCAGCGGCGGAAGTGGCCGAACGGACCGCGATGGACAAGGTCGCCGTGAGCCGCGCCGTGCGCCGCCTGCTCGAGACGGGCCGCGTGCAGCGCGAATTCGCCCGGGGCGACCGGCGCCGCAGCGCGCTGGAGTTGACCGAGGAGGGACGAGGGATCTATCGCCGCGTGGCGCCCGCGCTGCGCGGCTACGAAGCGACCTTGCTCGAGGTGCTGGACCACGCGGAGCGGCGCGCGCTGGACGCGCTGCTCGACAAGCTGGAAAAACACGCCGCGGCGCTGCGACCGCCGCGCATCGAGTGACTCGCCGGCCGTGCATTCACTCGATTTCTGTGCGCACGTCGATCAGCTCCGGGAACAGACGGATATCGATGGCCGCTCGGAGGAAACGCACCCCGGAAGATCCACCGGTACCGCGCTTGTGCCCGATGATCCTTTCCACAGTCTTCAGATGGCGAAAGCGCCACAACTGGAAATTGACCTCGACATCGACGAGTTTCTCGCACATGTCGTAAGCGTCCCAGTAGCGCTGCGTGTCTTCGTAGATCGTCTTGAACACAGCGACCACGCCGGGATGGGAATCACAGGGTTCGGACCAGTCGCGCGCCACTCGCTCGGCAGGCACCGGCATTCCCCGCCGCGCCAGCAGGCGCAAAAACTCATCGTAGATCGACGGCGCTTCGAGGGCGGCCTGCAATCGTTCCAGCGCTGCAGCATCGTGCCGGAACACCGCGAGGCAGTCCTTGTCCTTGTTGCCGAGCAGAAACTCCAGCAGACGGAACTGCATCGACTGGAAGCCGGAAGCCTGGCCGAAGACATGGCGGAAGCGCGCGTACTCGGCGGGCGTCAGGGTCTCCAGCACGCCCCACTGGTGGAACAGCTGCTGTTGCACCTGCTTGACCCGCGAAAGCACCTTGAAGCAGGGCTCGATGCGGTCCGCGCGCATCGACGCGATGGCGGCTTCCAGCTCGTGAATGATCAGTTTCATCCACAGCTCGGCGACCTGATGCTGCACGATGAACAGCATCTCGTCATGGTGCGGCGGATCGGACAAAGGATGCTGGGCCGCCAGGATACGGTCGAGTCCAAGGTATCCCGCATAACCGAGCCGGTCCTCGAGGTCACGGTGGATACCGGCTTCCATTTTTCTTTTTCCCATCGAGCGCTCCTGCTGCGGCGGCGCAGCATTCAGGGGCCTGGTTTCCGCCCTCGGCGGCGGCAGGCGCGGTGTATAATGCCGCGCTATTTGCGGTCCGGCGATCCGGCCCGCGACCAGAATATCAGGAGGACGACGTCGTGAAGACCATTGCGGAGTTTCGCATCCCGTATCGACAGGTGCTGGACCCGGATGGCAGCGTCGTCGCCGACCTGCCGGCTTTCGCCAGCGACCCGGAGGAACTGCTCCGCGTTTACCGCCTGATGGTGCTGACGCGAACCTTCGACACCAAGGCGATCAACCTGCAGCGCACCGGAAAACTCGGCACCTACGCATCCAGCCTGGGACACGAAGCGGCTCATGTGGGCGTCGGCGCGGCCATGCGGCCCGAAGACTGTTTCGCGCCGATGTATCGCGAGTACGGCGCACAGTTCTGGCGCGGCGTGAAAATGGAAGAGGTGCTGCTCTACTGGGGCGGTGACGAGCGAGGCAACCGCTTCGAGGGCCCGCAGCATGATTTCCCCTGGTGCGTGCCGATCGCCACCCAGTGCCTGCACGCGGCGGGGGCCGCAATGGCCTACAAGCTGCGCGGCGAACCGCGTTGCGCCGTGAGCGTGATCGGCGACGGCGGCACCTCGCAGGGCGATTTCTACGAGGCGCTCAATCTCGCCGCCGTCCGCGATCTCCCGGTGGTGTTCGTGGTGGTCAACAACAAGTGGGCGATCAGCGTGCCGCTGTGGATGCAGACGGCCACCCAGACACTCGCGCAGAAGGCCGTGGCTGCCGGCATGCCCGGCATCCAGGTGGACGGCAACGACGTCATCGCCGTGCGGCAGACGATGGAGGAGGCGCTCGACCGCGCACGCAAGGGGGATGGACCGACGCTGGTGGAGGCCGTGACCTATCGCCTGTCGGACCACACCACGGCGGATGACGCGAGCCGCTACCGCGAGAAGGACGAGGTCGAGGATGCCTGGAAACTCGAACCGCTCGTCCGCATCCGACGCTATCTCGAGCAGACTGGCGCATGGAGTGAGGCCGACGAGACCGCACTGAAAGCAGACTGCACGCGGCAGGTCGATGCGGCCGTGGCCGCCTACCTGGACACAGCACCGCAGCCGGTAGAATCGATGTTCGACTCGATGTTCGCCACCCTGCCTGAGAGCATGGTCGAGCAACGCGAAACGGCGCGCCGCTTCGTGAACTCCGGGGGCCACCACTGATGGCGCAGATCACGCTGATCGAAGGCGTCACCATGGCGCTGGCCTGGGAGATGGAACATGACGACCGTGTCGTCGTGCTCGGCGAAGACGTGGGCGTTAACGGTGGCGTGTTCCGTGCGACCGCCGGCCTGCAGCAGCGCTTCGGCCCGAAACGCGTGATGGACACGCCGCTCGCCGAGTCGATGATCGCCGGCATGTCGATCGGCATGGCTTCGCAGGGCATGCGTCCGGTGTGCGAGATCCAGTTCATGGGTTTCATCTACCCGACCGTGGACCAGATGGTCAATCACGCCGGGCGGCTGCGAAATCGCACGCGCGGGAGAATGCACGTGCCGATGGTGCTGCGCGCGCCCTTCGGCGGCGGCATTCATGCCCCGGAGCATCACTCGGAAAGCACCGAGGCGATGTTCGCTCACATGCCGGGCGTGCGCGTGGTGATCCCCTCCTCGCCACGACGCGCCTACGGACTGCTGCTGGCGGCGATCCGCGATCCCGACCCGGTGGTGTTCCTCGAGCCCAAGCGCATCTATCGCCTGCAGAAACAGGAGGTGATCGACAACGGCGAAGCGTTGCCGCTCGATACCTGCTATATCCTGCGAGAAGGTGAAGACGTCACCATCGTGACCTGGGGTGCGATGACCTTCGAGACCCTGAAGGCCGCCGCGGAGCTCGAGAAAGAAGGCATCGCGGCCGAAGTCATCGATCTTGCGACGATCAGTCCGATGGACCTCGACACGATCCTCGAGTCCGTCGAGAAGACCGGTCGCCTCGTCATCGTTCATGAAGCGGCCAGGAATTGCGGCGTGGGCGCGGAAGTGGCAGCCGGCGTCGCCGAGAAAGGCATCTGGGACCTCAAGGCGCCGATCGTCCGCGTGACCGGCTACGATACGGTTATGCCGCTGTTCAAGCTCGAGTACGAATACCTGCCCAGCGTCGCCCGCATCATCGACGGCGTCAAAAAGACCTTCGAGGACTAGCCGCAATGAGCGTCAAGACTTTCAATCTGCCGGATCTCGGCGAAGGCCTGCCTGAAGCCGAGATCGTCAACTGGCTGGTCGCGGAAGGCGACATGGTGAATGTCGACCAGCCCATGCTGTCGGTGGAGACCGCCAAAGCCGTGGTCGAGGTGCCTGCGCCCTATACCGGTCGAATCGCGAAAATCCATGCGCCGGACGGCACGATCCTGCCGACGCATTCCCCGCTGGTGGACATCGACACGAGCATCGACACGACCGAGACCGCGGCGGCCGCAACTGCATCCGAGTCGTCCGGAACGGCGGCCGCCACCGTGGATACGCCGCGGGAAGGCCCGAAGCCCGCCGATACCAACGACGAGGATCGCGAAGACTCGGGCACCGTCGTCGGCAAGATGATGAGCAGCGACGAAGTCCTGGAGGACGCCGACATCGCCGGCCGGGGCCGCCGCCGCACCGCCGGCAAAGTGAAGGCAGCGCCGGCCGTCCGGGCGCTGGCCAAGGAACTCGGGGTGAATCTCGAAGACTGCCGGCCCACGGGGCGGCACGATCGCGTCGTGGCCGACGACGTCCGCGCCGCGGCTGCGAGCAGCTCGCCGACCACGCCGCGCCAGGCGCCCAGGGTCAAGCTGCCACCCGGCGAGCCAGAGCGACTGCGCGGCCCGCGACGCGCCATGGCGCAGAGCATGAGCGCCGCGCGCGATCTCGTATCCCAGTGCACCATCTTCGATGATGCGGACATTCATCACTGGGCACCAGGCCAGGACATCACGGCACGCCTGCTGCGCGCCATTGCCACGGCCTGCCGGGCGGAACCCGCGCTCAACGGCTTCTATGACGGCGAGAACATGAGCCGCCAGCTCGAGTCGCGGGTCGACATCGCGATCGCCGTGGATACGCCAGAGGGGCTGATCGTGCCGGTCGTGCGCGATGTCGGACAGAAAACCCCGCAGGAATTGCGCGCCGACCTGAATGCCATCAAGACGGCGACCCGCGAGCGCAGCGTCAAGCCCGAGGACATGCGCGACTTTACTTTCACCCTGTCCAATTTCGGCATGATGGCCGGCCGCTATGCGACGCCCGTCGTGGTGCCCCCGACGATCGCGATCCTCGGCGCGGGCGGGCTGCGTCACGATGTCGTCGCCGTGATGGGCGGCATCGAGACGCACCGCCGCATCCCGTTGTCGCTGACCTTCGACCATCGCTGCGCCACCGGCGGCGAAGCATGCCGTTTCCTGGCCGCCGCCATCGCGGACCTGCAAAAACACGAATGACCGACACCCCTCCGCAACGACGCGCCGGCGACGCGCGCAGCCGCTTCCTCGAGCAGGTGGTGGCGGCAGCGAGCGCGTCAGAGGCCGCGGAAGCGGGCCTGGATGTGGCCGCCTACATCGCACAGTACTACCGCAATACTGCGCTCGATGACCTGAAGGATCGCGGCGCAACCGACCTGGCGGGCGCGGCGCTGTCTCACCTGCGCCTGGCACTGCATCGCCAGCCCGGCACGCCGCGCATCCTCGTCGGCAATCCGTCGCCGGCAGAGGAAGGCTGGAATTCGCCGCACACTATCGTCCAAATCGTCACCGACGACATGCCGTTCCTGGTCGATTCCACGAGCATGGTGCTCAACCGTCACGGCAGCTATATCCACCTGACGGTGCACCCGGTGTTGCATGTCCGGCGCGACGACGAGGGCCGCCTGCTCGAGGTCCCTCTCCCGGAGCACGCGGGACCGGATGCCCGGCTGGAATCGTTCATGCACCTGGAGATCGACCGGGAAACCGCCCCGGACGTACTGCAGGCGATCCTCGCCCAGCTCGAGCGCGTGCTCGGCGATGTGCGCGCCGCCTGCCAGGACTGGGGGGCGATGCGTGGCCGGGCTCGCGAGATCTGTGCGGAACTGGAAACACAGCCGCCGCCGCTCGATGCGGAGATCGTCAAGGAAAGCCGGGAGCTGCTGGAATGGATGGCCGACGACCATTTCACTTTTCTCGGTTACCGGGAGTACGAACTCATCCAGGGGGATGACGCAGACCTGCTGCGCCCGGTCCCGGACAGCGCCCTCGGCATCCTGCGCCGTCCCCCGCCGGCCGAAGTCCAACCGACGACCTCGCTCGGCGGACGGGAAATCCGGCGCCAGGCCCGCTCGCGGGATCTGCTGATCATCACCAAGGCGAACTCCCGCGCCACGGTCCACCGCAACAGCTACCTCGACTACATCGGCGTCAAGCAATTCGACGGCGAGGGCCGGGTCATCGGAGAGCGCCGCTTCCTGGGCCTGTGGACCTCGGCGGCCTACAGCCGGACGCCGCGCGAGATACCCCTGCTGCGGGACAAGCTGCGCCGCGTCATCGCAAGCTCGGGACTGCGCGCCGACAGCCACGGCGGCAAGGCGCTGGTCCACATTCTCGACACCTACCCGCGCGACGAGCTTTTCCAGAGCACGCTTGCCGACCTGGTCCGCATCAGCACCGGCATCTACTCGTTGCAGGAGCGACAGCGCACCAAGCTGTTCGTTCGCCGCGACGCCTTCCGGCGCTTTTTCTCCTGCCTGGTTTACGTGCCTCGCGACCGGTATAACACCCAGGTGCGCGAGCGGATCCAGGAGATCCTGCTGGATGCCTTTCGCGGCGTGAGCATCGAATCCGCGGTGGAGATGTCCGAGTCCAAGCTGGCCCGCGTCCATTTCATCGTCCGCACCCCGCAGGGCACCGTGCCGCGAGTGAACGTCGGCGCCGTGGAAAAGAAAATCGCGGAAGCGGTGCGGACCTGGGCGGACGAGCTGCGGACGGAACTGGTGGCCCGTTTCGGCGAGGAAGACGGACTCGCGCTGCTGCGCGAATATACGGACGCCTTCCCGGCCGCTTATGTCGAGGACATCAATCCCCGCGAGGCCACCTTCGACATCGAGCGACTCGAGGCCATCAGGGCCCAGCCACGGCGCCTGCGCATGAGCCTCTACCGGCCGGCCGGCTTTCCCGACGACCGCGTGCGTTTCAAGCTGTTCCAGGCCGGCGAACCGCTGCCGCTCTCGGAAATCCTGCCGATGCTGGAGAACATGGGGCTGCGTGTGATCAGCGAGCGCCCTTATCGCTTGCGTGCGACACATCCCAAGGGACCGACAGAGGTCTGGGTGCAGGACTTCGAGATGCGTACGGCCGACGGCATGGCGATCGATCCCGGCAAGATCAACGAACTTTTCAAGGAAGCTTTCGAGCACATCTGGCTCGGCCGGGTCGAGAACGACGGTTTCAATCGCCTGATCCTGACAGCCGGCCTCAGCTGGCGGCAGGCCGCGCTGCTGCGCGCCCTGTGCCGTTACCTGCTGCAGACCGGCCTGCCCTTTTCACAGGCCTACATGGAACAGGTGCTCGCGGAGCACGCGCTGGTCGCGCGCATGCTGGTCGAACTGTTCGAGGCGCGCTCGGATCCCGGGCTCCCCGAGAAACGCCGCGAGCGCACGACACTCACGGTCAACCAGGCGCTCTCCCACGCGCTCGACGCCGTGGCCAGCCTCGACGCGGATCGCATGCTTAACGCGTTCCGTGCACTCGTGATTGCGACCCTCCGGACCAACTACTTCCAGTTCGACGAACAGGGATCGCCCAAGGCCTACCTGTCTCTCAAGCTCGACCCGCACAAGATTCCGGACCTGCCCCTGCCGCGCCCGATGTTCGAGATCTTCGTGCACTCGCCGCGCGTCGAGGGCGTGCACTTGCGCGGCGGCCTCGTGGCGCGCGGCGGATTGCGCTGGTCGGACCGCCGCGAGGATTTCCGCACCGAAGTGCTGGGCCTCATGAAGGCGCAGGCCGTCAAGAATGTCCTGATCGTGCCGGTCGGCGCGAAAGGCGGCTTCGTGCCCAAGCGGCTGCCCGCCGGCGACCGCACCCTGGTCATGCGCGAGGTCGTCAGTTGCTACAAGACGTTCATCAACGGCCTGCTGGACCTGACGGACAACCTCGTCGACGGCGTCCTCGTCCCCCCGCAGGACGTCATCCGGCACGACGGCGACGACAGTTATCTCGTCGTCGCCGCGGACAAGGGCACGGCCACGTTCTCGGACACCGCGAACGCCGTGGCGGCGGAGCACAATTACTGGCTCGGTGACGCCTTCGCCTCGGGCGGGTCGATGGGCTACGACCACAAGAAAATGGGCATCACCGCACGCGGCGGGTGGGAAGCCGTGAAGCGGCACTTCCGGGAACTCGGCCGCGACATTCAGAACGAGGCTTTTACCGTGGCCGGCATCGGCGACATGAGCGGCGACGTGTTCGGCAACGGCATGCTGCTCTCACCGTGCCTGCGGCTTTGTGCGGCGTTCAATCACCAGCACATCTTCCTCGATCCGGACCCCGACACCGACGCGAGCGTCGCCGAACGCGAGCGTCTCTTTGCGATGCCACGCTCCAGCTGGGACGACTATGACCGGAAACTCATCTCGGCCGGCGGAGGCATCTGGTCGCGCAGCGAAAAACTGATCGAGCTCTCACCACAGGCGCGGGCGGTGCTGGATGTAGAGACCAGCGCTCTCACGCCGGATGAGCTGGTGAAAGCCATTCTGCGCATGCCGGTGGACCTGCTGTGGAACGGCGGCATTGGCACTTACGTCAAGGCGTCCACGGAGAGCCATCCCGACGTCGGCGACCGGGCCAACGACGCCGTACGCGTCAACGGTGGCGAGCTGCGCTGCCGTGTCGTGGGAGAAGGCGGCAATCTCGGCTTTACGCAACGCGGGCGCATCGAGGCGGCACGTGCGGGGACGCGGCTGAACACGGATTTCATCGACAACTCGGCGGGCGTCGATTGCTCCGACCACGAAGTCAACATCAAGATTCTCATCGACATTGCCAACCGTCATCGGCCACTGACGCCCGCAAGACGCGAGAAACTGCTCGTTGGTATGACAGCCGAAGTGGCGGCGCTGGTGTTGCGTAATAATTATCTCCAGACCCAGGCGATCAGCATCGCGGAGGCGACCGCCCCGGAGCGGGCCAACGAGCACGGCTGGTTCATTCGCCAGCTCGAGAAACGCGGCGGGCTCAATCGCGCCCTGGAGTTCTTGCCCGATGAAGAAGAGATCGATGCGCGACGCAAGAGTGGCAAGGGCCTGACCCGACCCGAGCTGTCGGTCGTCATGAGCTACGCCAAGATGTCGCTCTACGCGGAAATGGTGCGCTCCGATGTCCCGGAAGATCCGTATCTCGGCAAGGAGCTGCAGCGATATTTCCCGCAGCCCCTGCAAAGCCGTTACATCGATTACCTGCGGGAACATCCCCTCGCGCGGGAGATCATCGCCACGATGATCACCAACAGCCTGGTGAACCGCATGGGTTCGGTGTTCGCTTTCCGTATGCAGGACGAGACCGGAGCCGACATCGCTTCGGTGGCCCGGTCGTTCACTATCGCGCGGGAAGTCTTCGAGATCAGGGCGATCTGGGAAGCAATCGAGAGCCTCGACAACCACATCGAGGCCTCGGTGCAACATGCCATGCTGCGCGCCACCCAGGCGCTGATGAAGCAGGCGTCACGCTGGCTGCTCGATCGGCGCGACGAATTGCCGGATATCGCGGTCGCCGTGGCCCGACTCAACCCGGGAGCCATGGAACTGCTCGACTGCCTGCCCGAGGTGATGCAGGGCGCGCGCCTCGAACGCTACGAGAGTGCGGCGAGTTTGTATGTAAAAACCGGCGTGCCCAAGGCGCTGGCGCGCAAGATGGCGGCGCTGGCACCGATGCATTCCGCGCTCGACATCATCGCGCTGGCCGAAAACTGCACCGTCGGCGTCCGCTATGCCGCAGAGGTATATTTCAGGGTTGGAGAAGCCCTGGAGTTGTACTGGATCTCGGACGAGGTGGACAAACTGCGGGTCGAGGGCATGTGGCAGGCAAAGGCCCGCGGCAGCCTGCGGGACAATCTCTATGGCCTGCACCGCGCGCTGTGCGCGAACATGATGCAGGTCGCACGGCCCGATTGCGATGCGCGCACGGCCGTCGACGAATGGCTCGCCACGCGCAGCGAACGAGCCGCACATTTCAGCCAGACCCTGGACGAGATGCGAGATGGTGGCTCACTGGACTTTGCCACGCTGTCCGTCGCGCTCCAGGAAATCCGCCGGCTCGTCCAGGACTGAGTGCGAGCCGCATGACACAAGGAAGGCAGTTATGGCCACCGAACCGCTGATCGCGGTATTCATCGATTTCGAAAACCTGGCGCTCGGCGTGCGCGACATGAAGGGCGACAACAAGTTTCACGTCGAACTCGTCATGAAGCGCCTGCTCGAGAAGGGCCGGCTGGTGTTCCGCCGCGCCTATTGCGACTGGAGCGGCTATCGCGAGTACACGCGCGAATTTCATTCCCATGGCATCGAGATGATCGACATTCCGCAGAGCCGGCACAGCGGCAAGAACAGCGCGGACATCCACATGGTGGTGGACGCGCTTGATCTTTGCTATGCCAAGCAACACATCGATATTTTCGCGTTGCTGTCGGGCGACAGCGATTTTTCGCCGCTGGTGTCCAAGCTCAAGGAAAACAACAAGCGCGTCATCGGCTGCGGCGTGAAGAGCTCGACGTCGGACCTGCTCATCCACGGCTGCGACGAGTTCATCTACTATGACGATCTCGTCCGCGTGGCTGCCAAGCCGAAGCGTACCCGCGGCAAGACCGAGCCGAAGGACAAGAAAACCGAGGCGATGGACAAGCTGGTCGGGATCGTAGAGTCACTGGACACCGACTATGACCAACTGTGGGGCTCGATGGTCAAGCAGACCATCAAGCGCGTGCACCCCGGGTTCAGCGAGAGCTATTACGGCTACAACAGTTTCTCCGACCTGCTCAAGGACGCCGAGAAAAGAGGCCTGATCGGCCTCGAGTACGACGAGAACCGCGGCAATTACCTCGTCAGCGCGACCACGCGCTGAATCGCACCGGACACTCCAACAAGCACAGGGAATCCGATCGATGGCACATAAACTGATCCTGCTCCGCCACGGCCAGAGTGAATGGAACCTCAAGAACCTCTTCACCGGCTGGGAGGACGTGGACCTGACGGACAAGGGACGCGAAGAAGCACAGGAAGCCGGCCGGCTGATCCAGGCCGAGGGACTTGAGTTCGACCTGGCGTTCACGTCCACGCTGAAGCGGGCGATCCGCACCCTGTGGATCGTCATGGACGGGATGGATCGCATGTGGGTGCCGGTGCGCCGGGCCTGGGAGTTGAACGAGCGTCATTACGGCGCGCTGCAGGGACTCGACAAGGCGGAAACGGTGCGGCGCCACGGCGAGGAGCAGGTCCACATCTGGCGACGCAGCTATGACGTCCCGCCGCCGCCGCTGGAGGACGATGACCCGCGCAATCCACGCTTCGAGGCCAAGTACGCAGACGTCGACCCACAGCGGCTTCCCCTCGCGGAATCGCTCAAGGACACGCTCGCGCGAGTGCAGCCTTTCTGGGAGACAGAGATCGCACCGCAGATTCGTGCCGGGCGCAACGTAATCATCGCCGCGCACGGCAACAGCCTGCGCGCCCTCGTCAAGATGCTCGACGACGTCAGCGAGGAAGACATCGTGAAGCTGAACATACCGACCGGCATCCCGCTGCTGTACGAACTGGATGCGAACCTGAAGACCACGGACAGCCGCTATCTCGGCGACCCGGAGGCCGCACGAAAGGCCGCCGAGGCGGTCGCCAACCAGACCAAGGGCTAACCTGCGGTGTCGCCCGTCATCCTGTGTACGGGACCGTTGGCTTCAGTCAACTCAAAAACGCATCGGGCTGATGCCGAACAAGCCGATCAATCCAACGATGATCAGGTACGCCGCGACGATGTAGTTCAACAAGCGCGGCACGAGCAGGATGAGAATGCCTGCGATCAGCGATACCAGCGGCGTGAGGGCGAGATTGAAGCTCATGGGGGGGTGTCCTCCGGGTTCAGAACGAAGAGCGTTGACCGCTACAAAGTGTAGCAACCGCCTCGCCGACCGCAGACCAGCGGACCGCGAGACCGGCACTCGACATGTGCGCCCGACCGATGCTGGACCTCGCCGTCCTCCTAGCTGCGGGGCGCGGCTAGAGCTGCCTGGGCACGCTCACGGCCGAGCTCGATGAGTTCCTCCGCCCGATAGAATTCATAGAACAGGCTGGCATCGCGCGGCACGTCGATGACGATGTCCGGCGTATAGGCGGCAAGCTTCATGCGGGCGATGGAGTTCTGCATCAGGTCGAGCGAGGCCGTCACCACGTCGATGATGCCCGGCAACTTCGGATCCTTTGCCCCATCCTCCGCATCAGCCTCAGTCTCGGGAGACTGGTCGTCCGTCTCATCGTGATCCGGGTCCGCCAGTTGCCGTGCGCGTTCATGCGAACTGCGCGAGGCGGCGTTGAGGTTCACCGCGATGATCATGTCGGCATCCTGGTTCAGCGCCGGCGCGATCGGGATAGGGTTCAGCAAGCCCCCGTCCACGAGGATCCGGCCCAAGTAGACATGCGGCGTGAAGACCGTGGGGATCGCGATGGACGCCCGGATGGCGTCGAAGAGCGAACCCTTGTTCAACCAGATCTCGCGCTGCTCGCGCAGATCCGTCGCCACGGCCGTGAAGCCGATCGGCAGGTCCTCGATGACGTGATCGCCGACAAGTTCCTTCAGCACGCCCATGAGGCGATCACCCTTGAACAGACCGGTCCAGCCGAAGGCAAAATCCAGCAGGCTGAACATGTCGCGCCTTTCGAGCTTGCGAGCCCATTCCGCATAAGGTTCGAGCTGGCCCGCCGCGTAAATACCCCCCACCAGTGCCCCCATGGAGCAGCCCGAGATGTAGACGATCTCGTGGCCCAGCGACTCGATGTGCTGGATGATGCCGATATGGGCCAGCCCACGGGCGCCGCCGCTGCCCAGCACCAGGGCCACGCGTTTCTTGTGGCCATGTCTGTCCTGCTTGCTCATCTCATCGTGCCGGCGGGCCGAAGCGCGGGCTTTCGCCGGCCATGCCGGCGCGCACGGCCTCCATCTGGTTGGCGCGACCCAGAATCTGCATCTGCAGCTCGGCCTCCAGCGCCAGCCCATCGGGTGCAGGACAGTCCCAGGCGTGGTTGAACAACTGCTTGGTCCCGCGCACTGCATCCGGCGAGCGCTTGGCGATCAACTCGGCCAGTGCGATCGCTTCCGCCAGCGGATCCTCGGCCAGCCGCGTGACCAGGCCGAGCGCAAGCGCCTCCTCGCCGGGCACGATGCGTCCCGTCCAGGCAAGTTCGAGCGCCACGTCGCGCCGCACGAGGCCGCGCAGCGTCTGGCTGCCGGACATGTCGGGAATGAGGCCCCAGCGTATCTCCATCACGGACAGGCGTGTGTCCGGCCGTGCAATGCGCAGGTCGGCGCCCAGCGCGAGCTGCAGGCCGCCGCCGAAGACTTCGCCCTGCAACGCTGCGATCACGGGCACGGGACATTCGCGCCATGCCCAGCCCGCCCGTTGCGCGAGGTTGGCCGCCTCGCCCTCGCGTCGGGAGAGCAGCTTGCGAAATACGGCCTCGCCGCCGGCGAACGACCCCAGGTCGATGCCGGCGCAGAAGCTTTTTCCCGCGCCTGCGAGCACCACGGCGCGCAATTCGCGGTCGGCCGAGAGCTCACGCGCGGCGCCGTCGAGCGCATCGAAGGTTGCGGGATCCAGCGCGTTGCGTTTTTCCGGCCGTGACAAGGTCACCACCGCCACGTGGCCGCGGCGCTCGATGCTGACGCGTTCCTCGCTCATGGCTTACTCCTGTTGTTGCGGAATGACGCCCGCCGCGGCGAGCGCTTGCAGGGAGGTCTCATCGTAGCCCACCCCGGAAAGGATCGCGTGGGTATCTGCGCCGGGTCTGGGCGCCGCGTGCGGTGTCTCCGCGAGGGTACGGCTGAAACGCGGCGCGGGCGCTGCCTGCACCACGCCGCCGACTTCGATGAAAGTCTTGCGTGCGGTGTTGTGCGGATGCTGCGGGGCTTCGCCGAGCGACAAAACCGGAGCGAAACAGGCGTCGCTGCCCTCGAGCAGGGCGCACCATTCGCTCCGGCTGCGCGTCTTGAACACGGCGGCAATCTCGGCCTTCAGCGGCGCCCAGGCCGACGTATCGGGACGGCCGAAACTGAAGGCATGCGGACCGAAGCGGGCCGGATCGAGTCCCAGCAATTCGAGAAACTCGGCATAGAACTCCGCTTCGATCGGTGCCACGGCGACATATTTCCCGTCGCTTGTCTCGTAAGTGTCATAGAAGTGCGCAGCGCCGCCGAGCATGCTGGCGCCCGGGCGCTCGTCGAACAGCCCGAGCGCACGGAAACCCGAGAACATGGCCATCATCGAGGCGGCTCCGTCGAGCATGGCCGCATCGATCACCTGTCCCGTACCGGAGCGCTCACGCTCGAACAAGGCGCACGCCAGGCCGAAGGCGAGCAACAGGCCGCCGCCGCCGAAATCGCCGACCAGGTTCAAAGGTGCCACGGGCTTGCCGCCCACGGGGCCGATGCTATGCAGGGCGCCCGACAGGGCGATGAAGTTCAGGTCGTGGCCGGCCGCCTGGGCCAGCGGGCCCTGCTGGCCCCAGCCGGTCATCCGCCCGTAGACCAGGCGCGGATTCCGCGCCTGGCAGGCCTCGGGCCCGAAACCCAGGCGCTCGGCGACGCCGGGTCGGAATGCCTCGAACAGCACATCTGCGCCTTCGACCAGGCGCATCAGCGCCTCGATTCCCTCGGCTTTCCGCAGATCCAGCGCGATGCTCTCACGTCCTCGCGCCAGCGGATCGGGGATCGGCGGCGACTGGCTCGGCAGCGGCATGCGCTCGACCCGCAGCACCCGCGCGCCCATGTCGGCCAGCATCATCCCGCAGTAGGGGCCCGCCCCAAGCCCCGCGATCTCGATCACCGTAAGCCCCGCGAGCGGTCCCGCCATCAGCCGCGCTCCGGCCAGGGGACCCCGGCAGCGCAGGCTGCCTCGAACTCGGCCTTGAGTCGCTCACACAACTCGGCGGTGCCCGGGACATCCTTGATCGCGCCCACGCCCTGGCCTGCAGACCAGATCGTCTTCCAGGCCCGCGCCTCGTCGCCCAGATCCTTGAGCTTGCCGCTGCCGAGGCCGCGCTTCGCCAGTGCCGCGACGTCGAAGCCGTTGTCCTCGAGACTCTGGCGGAGAAAATTCGCCGGCACGCCCGAAACCGCATCCGTGTAGACGACGTCGGCCGCGCTCGCGGCCAGCATCATCTGCTTGTAGGCCTCGGGCGCCAGGCTTTCGCGAGTGGCGATGAAGCGGCTGCCGATCCACGCGAGATCCGCGCCCATCATCAAAGCGGCTGCTACCTGTCGGCCGTCGCCGATGGCGCCCGCAAGCAACAGGGTGCCATCGAAGAACTGGCGGATCTCGCTGGTGAGGGCGAAGGGACTGGTGGGCCCCGCGTGTCCGCCGGCTCCTGCGCAAACCGCGATCAGCCCGTCCACGCCCGCCTCCGCCGCCTTGTGTGCGTGGCGCAGGCTGACGATGTCATGGAACACGATCCCGCCGTACCCGTGCACGGTCTTCACGAGGTCCGGCACGGCGCCCAGCGAGGTGACGACGTACGGCACCCGGTGACGCACGCAGGCCTCGAGATCCTGTTCGAGTCGTGGATTGGAGCGATGCACGATGAGGTTCACGCCCCACGGCGCGTCGCTGTCGTCGAGTGCCCCGCCAACCTCGTCGAGCCACTCGACAAACTCGGCCGTGCTGCGCTGGTTCAGCGCCGGGAAGCAGGCCGGCACGCCGCTGCGGCAGGCCTCGATGACGAGTTGCGGCCCGGAGACCAGGAACATCGGCGCCGCGACGGCCGGCACGGCGATCCGCCCGCGAAATGACTCAGGCAGTGCCACGGCGCGGATCCAGTCCCATGGAACGGGCGATGATTTCTTTCATGATCTCGCTGCTGCCCGCGTAGATGCGGGACACGCGTGCATTCGCGTACAGCCTGGAGATGGCGTATTCATCCATGTAGCCGGCGCCGCCGTGCAGCTGCAGGCACTCGTCGGTAACCCAGCCCTCGACCTCGCTGGCGAACAGTTTCGCCTCGGCCGCAACGTCCGCCGACAGCTTGCCTTGGTTGTGATCCATCACGCAGCGATCGACGAAGGTCTGCGCCACGTCGATCCGTGTGCGCATTTCCGCCAGCTTGAAGCGCGTGTTCTGGAAAGCCGCGATCGCGCGGCCGAAGGCATGGCGCTCCTGCACATACTCGAGGGTGAGGCGCAGGGCCGCCTCCGCCGCCGCCACGCAACCGCAGGCCACGATCAGGCGCTCCTCGGCCAGAAACTGCATAAGGTAGTAAAAACCCTTGCGCGGATCGCCGAGCACGTTCGCCTTGGGCACCTTGACGTTGTCGAAAAACAGTTCTGCGGTGTCCTGCGCCTTCAGGCCGAGCTTCTTCAGATTGCGCCCCCTGCTGAAGCCCTCCATACCGCGCTCGACCAGGAACAGGCCGATGCCGTGCGGATGCTCGGGCACGGTGCGCGCCGCGACGATGAACACGTCGCCGTTGATGCCGTTGGAAATGTAGATCTTGGAGCCATTCAGTACCCAGTGGTCGTCCTGTTCCTCCGCACGGCTGCGGATCCCGGCCACATCGCTGCCTGCCGCAGGCTCGGTCATCGCGATGCCGAGGATGGTCTCGCCGCTGATGCAACCCGGCAGGAATCGCGCCTTCTGCTCCGCGTCACCCAGCTGCCCGATGTAGGGCGCGCAGAGTCGATTGTGCAGCGTCAGTCCGAACCCGGCGTCGCCGTGCAAGGCGTTTTCCTCGATGAGGATCTGCTCGAAGCGGAAGTCATCCACGCCCATGCCGCCATAATCCTCATCGGCCCACATCAGGCAGTAGCCCTGCTCCCCGGCCTTTTTGAACAGCTCGCGATCGACGATCCCTGCCGCCAGCCAGTCGTCGAGATGCGGCGCAGCCTCGGCCTGCAGGAAACGCGTCACCGAGTCGCGAAAGATCTCGTGCTCTTCCTCGAAGATGTTTCTTTGCATGCTCATCTTCCCTTGAACTCGGCCTTGCGCTTGGCGACGAACGCGCCGATCCCTTCCTTCGCGTCCTCGCTCTCCAGGCACGCCGTCTGCAGGTGCGCCTCGTAGGCGATCGCCTGGGTGAGGCTCAGGTCCATGGCGGCACGCATCGCCAGCTTGGTGCGGGCCAGCGCCAGCGGCGCACGCTCGGCGAGCTCAGCCGCCCACGCTGCGCTGTCCTCGTCCAGCCGGGCCGCCGGCACGACCCGATTGGCCAGGCCCAGCTCGAGGCACCGCTGCGCCGTGATGCGCTCTGACTCGATACACAACTGGTAGGCGCGGTGGTAGCCGAGCTGACGCGCCAGCAGCCACGTCGCGCCGCCGTCCGGAATGAGCCCGATCGCCGCGAACGGCGAGAGCAGGTAGGCATCGTCGGCCATGACGACCAGGTCGCACACCAGCGCGAAGGACAGACCGATGCCCGCCGCCGGCCCGGCGACCGCGGCGATCACCGGTTTATCCATGCCCGCGATCATATCGAGCGTGGGTCGGAAGTCCGTGTTGATGACGTCCTCGACACGCCGATCCTTGGGAAAACCCTGCTTGAGATCCGCGCCCGCGCTGAACTTGCCTTCGGCGCCGCGCAGAATGACGGCACGGATCTCGCGGTCGCCGGCCGCGCGAATCATGGCCTCGCGCAGGTCATCCGCCAGTTCCCGATTGAAGGCGTTCAGCACCCCCGGACGATTCAGCGTCACCACGGCTACGGGGCCATGGCGCTCGTAAAGGACGGTATCGGTCATCGATCTCTCCTGGGACGAAGGCTGCGCCATCCGGGGCGCATCGTTTGGTTTCGGCTCAGCGCAGCTGCTTGCGGCTGCGCAGCCACTCTGAAGGCCGGTAGTGCTCGCCGAAGGCGTCCGCCATGCGATCGCATTCCGCCAGGAAAGCCGCCATGCCGACCGTATCCACGAGGCTGGCCGTGCCGCCGGTCCACGGCGGGAATCCCCAGCCGAAGATGGAGCCGACGTCGGCGTCCGCTGGATCGGTCACGACGCCCTCTTCCAGGCACCGTGCGGTCTCTAGTGACTGGATGTACAACAGCCGCCGCTTCACGGCCTCGACATCCGGCTGCTCGGCCGCCGGCCGATAGATTTCCGCAAGCCCGGGCCAGAGGCGCTTCTTGCCGCTCTCGGGGTATTCGTAGAAGCCTGCGCCATAGCGCTTGCCGAGCCGCTTGAGTTCGTCGTGGAATTTCTCGATCACTGCATCGGCTGGGTGCGGCAGGTAGGCGTCGCCGAGGTCCTTGCGGGTCTGCTTCATGATCTTGTACGACAGATCGAGCGTCACCTCGTCGGAGACCGCGAGCGGCCCCACCGGCATGCCGGCCATCTTCGCGGCATTTTCGATCAGCGCCGGCTTGACGCCTTCGGCAAGCATCGCCACGCCTTCCTTGACGTAGGTGCCGAAGACGCGACTGGTGTAGAAACCCCGGCTGTCGTTGACCACGATCGGCGTCTTGCGGATCTGCTGCACGTAATCGAGCGCCCGCGCGACGGCCGTGTCGCCGGTCTGTTCGCCGACGATGAT
Organism: uncultured Thioalkalivibrio sp.; assembly: GCA_964441585.1. Lineage (GTDB taxonomy): Bacteria > Pseudomonadota > Gammaproteobacteria > Steroidobacterales > XN24 > XN24. The sequence continues at coordinate 4,599 of CAYTXS010000007.1, read as the reverse complement.
CTCGACCAGCGGCATCTTGTCCACCGGCGAGAAGAAGTGGATGCCGATGAACTGCACCGGGCGTTGCGACGCCTGCGCCAGGCCCGTGATGGGCAAGGTGGACGTATTCGAGGCGAAAATCGCGTTCTCGGGGATCACGGCTTCGGTGGCCTCGGTGACCTTGCGCTTGATCTCGCGGTCCTCGAATACGGCCTCGATGACGAGGTCGCAACCCTCGAGAGCGGCATAATCCGTGGTCGGCTTGATGCGCGCCAGGACCTGCTCGGCCTTGTCGGCGGCCATCTTGCCGCGCGACACGCGTTTCTCCAGTAGCCCCTTCGAATAGCCCTTGCCTTTGTCTGCGTTGGCCTGTTCGGTATCGAGAAGCACGACCTCCATGCCGGCGAACGCCGACACGTAGGCGATCCCCGCGCCCATCATCCCGGCCCCGAGAACACCGAGCTTGCGCACCGGGACCTTGTCGACGTCCTTGGGGCGGCGCACCAGCTTGTCGGCCGCACCCTTGTCCAGGAACAGCGTGCGGATCATGTTGCGCGACACCGGCCCGGTGAGCAGCTCGACGAAATACTGCGACTCGATCTCCAGGCCCTTGTCGATCGGCACGATGCTGCCTTCGTAGACGCAGGAAAGGATGGCGATCGGCGCCGGGTAGTTGTGCATGGTCTTCTGCGCAACCAGCGCGGTGCCGACCATGAAGGTCTGCGCCGTGCCCGGCCGGCTCGCGCCGGCGCCGCCGGGGAACTTGAAGCCTTTTTTGTCCCAGGGCTGGACCGGGTCGCCCTTGTCGAGAATCCACTCACGGGCCTTCACCAGCATCTGCTCGGCGTCGGCGACCAGTTCTTCGATGAATCCCAACGCGTGGGCCTTGGCCGGATCGATATGCGTGCCCTCGACCATCAGCGGCAACGCCTTTTCGCTCCCGATCATTCGCGGCAGGCGCTGCGTGCCGCCCGCACCGGGCAGCAGCCCCACCTGCACTTCGGGCAGGCCGAGTCGGGTCTTGGGGTCGTCCACGGCCACCCGGTGATGACAGGCCAGCGCCAGCTCGAGCCCGCCGCCCAGCGCGGTGCCGTTGATGCCGGCGACGAAAGGCTTGCCGCAGGTCTCGAGCTTGCGGAATATGAGCGTGAAACTGCGCGCGAACTCGTAGATCTCCGCCGGGCCCTGGCCGCGCGCAAAGACTCCGACCAGGTCCTTGAGGTCGGCGCCGGCGACGAAGCTGCTCTTCGCGGAGGTGATGATCGCGCCCTTGACGGCGCCGTCGCCCGCGACCTTGTCGATGCATTCGTCGAGCGCCTGCATGAAGGCGGGCGTGAGCACGTTCATGGGCCGGTCCGGCACGTCGATCACCAGCTGGGCGATGCCGTCCTGGTCCACTGAATACTTGATGTTGTCATTCATGTTCGGCATCCCTTCTTATTCACGCTCGAGTATGGTCGCGGTGCCCATGCCGGCGCCCACGCACAGGTTGACCAGGCCACTGGCCAGGTCGCGGCGCTCCATCTCGTCGAGCAGCGTGCCGAGCACCATGGCGCCCGTGGCCCCGAGCGGATGCCCCATCGCGATGGCTCCACCGTTCACGTTGATCTGGTCGCCCGGGATATCCATCTGCTGCATGTAGCGCAAGACGACCGAAGCGAAGGCCTCGTTGAGCTCGAACAGGTCGATGTCGCTGCGCTTCATCTTCGCTTTCTCGAGTGCCCGTTCCGCCGAGGGCGCGGGACCGGTGAGCATGATGGTCGGCTCGCTGCCCACCGAGGCGAAGGCGCGAATTCGTGCACGCGTTGCGAGGCCGAGGTGTTCGGCCATCTGCTTGCTGGCCACCAGCACCGCGGCTGCCCCGTCCACGATGCCGCTGGAGTTGCCGCCGGTGTGCACGTGGTGGATGGTCTCCACTTCCGGGTAGCGCTGGATCGCCACCGAGTCAAAGCCGGCCTGCTGGCCGGGAATCTCGAATGCGGCGCGCAATCCGGCGAGATCCTCGGCCGTGGTGCCGGGCCGCATGTGCTCGTCGCGGTCGAGCACGACGCGCCCCAGGCGGTCGCGTACCGGGAGGATCGAACCCGCGAAGCGGTTCCCCTCCCAGGCCTCGGCGGCCCGGCGCTGGCTTTCCGCGGCATAGCGATCGCAGTCCTCGCGGCTGATGCCGTAGCGCGTCGCGATGAGGTCGGCGCTGATCCCCTGGGGCACGAAATAGGTATTCCATGCGACCTGCGGATCGGTGGCCATGGCGCCGCCGTCCGAACCCATGGGAACGCGCGACATGGACTCGACGCCGCCGGCGATCACCAGGTCGGCCTGGCCCGACATCACCAGCGCGGCGGCGGTGTTGACGGCCTCGAGGCCGGAAGCGCAGAAACGGTTCAGCTGCTTGCCCGGCACCGACTGCGCGTAGCCCGCATTGAGCGCCGCGACGCGTGCGACGTTGGCGCCCTGTTCGCCGACCGGCGCGACACAGCCCATGATGACGTCCTCCACCAGCGCCGTGTCGAGTTCGTTGCGATCCCGAATGGCCTCCAGGACCTGGGTGAGCAGCTGGATCGGAGTGATGCCGTGCAGGGCGCCGTCGGGCTTGCCGCGGCCGCGCGGGGTGCGCACGTGATCGAGAATATAAGCGTCTGTCATGACTCGCTGTCCCGTAAGTGGTGGGCGTCGGGCTTCAGCGGCGTAAGGCCGCCTGGCTGACGACTGGGGCAATGGACGAGGCCGCTGACCCGAAGTCATACGACCGTTTGACTTCGTCATTATAGCCACGCAATTCTGACTACCGCATGTCGAACGCGAACTTCCTTGCGATGTTGCAGTGCATCCACGGGAGCGGTAGCGTTACGCCTTTTGGCGGAGCGACTGATTTGCGCATCGGGGTGTTCGATTCGGGTCTCGGCGGGCTCTCCGTGCTCCGGGAGATCCGCCGCCGCATGCCCACTGCGAATCTCACCTACCTCGCAGACTCGGCCTGGGTGCCTTATGGCGCGCGCAGCGAGGACGTGATCCGGGTCCGCTCGCTAGCGCTGTCGCGCTACCTGGTCTACCACGGTCACGACATGATCGTCGTGGCCTGCAATACCGCCACCGCCGCCGCCGTGCCCCTGCTCCGCGAGACATTCCGCGTGCCGATCGTGGGCATGGAGCCGGCGGTCAAGCCCGCCACCGCGGCGACACGCAGCGGCGTGGTCGGCGTGCTGGCCACGGTGGGGACTTTGCAGAGTGCGCGCTTCGCCGCCCTGCTCGACCAGTTCGGCGGCGACATCCAGGTGCTGACCCGGGCGTGTCCGGGTCTCGTCGAACAGGTCGAAGCGGGCGAGCTCGACAGCCCGCTGACACGCGCACTCGTCACGCAGTTCGTCGCGCCACTGGTCAAGGGGGGAGCCGATACGCTGGTGCTTGGCTGCACGCATTTCCCTTTCCTGCGGCCACTCATCGAGGCGACAGCGGGTCCGGACGTCCGGGTCATCGACACCGGCGAAGCCGTGGCCCGCCGGGTGCGCGAAGTGGCGCAGGCAGCCGGCCTGCAGGCCGGGGAAAGCGGTGCGACCGACTTTCTCACCAGCGGGGACGCGAGCGCCTCGCTGGGGGCGCTGCGCCGGCTCTGGGGCGATGCGGCGACGCTCGCGGAACTGCCGGCCGAATACGCGGGCCGCAGCTAACGCGACTTGGAGAGGGAGCCGAGGATGCCCCGCAGCAGCGAGCGTCCCAGGCTACGGCCCAGCTGGCTGCTCATGCTGCGCACCGCGCTCTTGGCCGCCGCCTCCACATAGCCCTGGCGATTACTGGTACGGGGGCGCCTGGATGCCGTGGCCCGCGCTGCCGCTTCGCGTTCGGCCGCTTCGCGTTGCGCCGCGTGTTCGGCGGCCGAAGCGGCCGCGGCCTGCGCGGCACGTATCGCCAGGATCTCGTAGGCCGACTCGCGGTTCACGGGCTGCTCGTAGCGCCCGCCCACGGGACTGCGGCCGCGCACCACGCCGCGCTCCGCGTCGCTGATCGAGCCGATGCGGGTCGCCGGCGGCGACATCAGGCAGCGCTGCACGATGCCCGGAATGCCCTTGGCCTGCAGAGTCGAAACCAGCGCCTCCCCGACCCCGAGCTCGGTGATAACGGTTTCGGTGTCCAGCGCCGGATTCTGGCGGAACGTCGTCGCCGCCGCGCGCACCGCTTTCTGGTCGCGGGGCGTGAAGGCGCGCAGCGCATGCTGGATACGATTGCCCAGCTGGCCGAGCACCGGATCCGGCAGGTCCAGCGGGCTCTGCGTCACGAACCACACCCCGACCCCCTTCGAACGCACCAGCCGCACGACCTGCTCGACCTTGGACACCAGCGCCGCCGGCGCGTTGTCGAACAGCAGGTGCGCTTCGTCGAAAAAGAACACCAGCTTGGGCAGCGGCGCATCGCCCACCTCGGGCAGTTGCTCGAACAGTTCCGCGAGCAGCCACAGCAGCGTGGTGGCATACACCCGCGGCGAGTGAAACAACTCGCGGGCGTCGAGCACGTTGATGATGCCGCGGCCCGACAGGTCGGTGCGCATCAGGTCGGCGAGCTCCAGAGCGGGCTCGCCGAAAAAGCTGTTGCCGCCCTGCGATTCGAGCGCCAGGAGGCGGCGCT
>CAYTXS010000006.1:6341-37153 GCA_964441585.1 uncultured Thioalkalivibrio sp. | reverse complement strand
TCGGCGGCACCTGCGTCAACGTCGGCTGCGTGCCCAAGAAACTCATGTGGAACGCAGCCGGGATTGCCCAGGCCATCGCGGATGCGCCGGGCTACGGTTTCAGCGTGAGCCTTGAAGGGCACGACTGGGGCGCGCTGAGAAAGAGCCGCGATACCTACATCGAGCGCCTCAACGGCATCTATGCGGGCAATCTCGACAAGCGCGGCGTGACACTGCTGCGCGGCCGGGCCTCCTTGGATGCCGAAGGCGGCGTGGTAGTCGATGGCCGGAGCTACGCCGCGAAGCACGTGATCATCGCCACTGGCGGACGCCCGATCGTGCCGGACATCGAGGGAGCCGAACTCGGCATCACGTCGGACGAGTTCTTCGCGCTGGATGCGCGGCCGTCGCGGGTGCTGATCGTCGGCAGCGGCTACGTCGCCGTCGAGATCGGCGGGGTGTTCCGCGCGCTCGGTTCGGAGGTCACGATCGCTGTGCGCCGCGATGGCGTGTTGCGCGACTTCGACCCGATGCTCCGCGAGACGCTCATGGACCAGATGCGTCGCGACGGCATAGAGATCGAGACCGGCGCAGTGCCGGCCGCTGTCTGCCGCAAGGACGACGGCCTGGAGCTGCTGACGGTGGACGGGCGTCGCTTCGGCGGCTTCGATGCGCTGCTGTGGGCGGTGGGACGCCTGCCGAATATCACGGACCTCGGGCTGGAGCATGTCGGCGTGCGCACGGACGAATTTGGTTTCATCCCGGTGGACGACTGGCAGGCCACCAATGTCGAAGGCATTCATGCGATCGGCGACGTGACGGGACGCGTGGCGCTGACCCCGGTGGCGATCGCCGCCGGGCGGCGGCTTGCCGACCGGCTGTTCGGCGGCATGGAGGATCGCCGGCTGGATTACGAGTGCATTCCGACGGTGATCTTCAGCCATCCGCCGATCGGGACCGTCGGTCTTTCGGAGCCGGAGGCGCACGCGCTGCACGGCGATGCCCTGAGGATTTTCGAGGGCCGGTTCACGCCGATGTATCACGCGCTCACGGAGCACAAGGCGCCGGCGGCGGTCAAACTGATCACCGTCGGAGACGACGAGCGCATCGTCGGCTGTCATGTGATCGGACACGGCGCCGACGAGATGCTGCAGGGCTTTGCGGTCGCCATTCGCATGGGCGCCACGAAGCGCGACTTCGACGACACCGTGGCGATTCACCCGACGACGGCCGAGGAACTCGTAACCCTGCGGGGCCCGCGCTCGTGAACGTCCGTCCCTTCGGGAATGACCGGCCGGAGATCGGGCTGCGCGTCTGGGTGGATCCGGCCGCCGTCGTCATCGGTCGCGTCGTCATCGGGGATGACGCCTCCCTGTGGCCGATGGTGGTGGCGCGCGGCGACGTGAACAGCATTCGCATCGGCGCCCGCAGCAACATCCAGGACGGCAGCGTGCTCCACGTCACCCACGACGGCCCCTATTCGCCGGGCGGCCTGCCGCTGGTCGTCGGCGAGGACGTGACAGTGGGGCATCGCGTCATGCTGCACGCCTGCACCATCGGCGACCGGTGCCTGCTGGGCATGAGTTCGACGGTGCTCGACGGCGCCGTGCTCGAGGACGAGGTGTTTCTCGCGGCGGGCAGCCTGGTGCCGCCGGGCAAGCGGCTTGCGGGCGGAGCGCTTTATCGCGGCAGCCCTGCGCGCCGGGTGCGCGACCTGTCGGACGAGGAACGCGATATGTTGCGCTACTCGTCGGCGCACTACGTGCGCCTCAAGGATCGTTACCTGGGCTGACCCCGGTTCAGGGACGCATCATCGCAACGCGCAGTTCCCCGAGCACCTGCGCGGTCGGTGGCCGCACGCCGCGCCACAACTCGAACGATTCGGCCGCCTGTTCCACCAGCATGCCCAAGCCGTCTGCGACGCCTTCTGCGCCGTGTGCGCTCGCCCACCGAAGGAACGCGGTGGGTCCGGTGCCATACGCCAGGTCGTAACAGAACGTGTGTGCGCCGATGATGCTGGTATCCAGCGCCGGCACCTCGCCTGACAGGCTGGCGGAGGTGGCGTTGATAACCAGGTCGAAGGCGTCCCGCGCGCCTTCCAGCGCCACGCCCGAGACCGGTCCGTCGGAGGCGAACCTCGCTGCCAGTTCGACGGCGGGCCGGGGTGAACGGTTGGCGACCAGCACGGAGCCCGGGCCCGCATCGAGCATGGGGCCGAGCACGCCGCGCGCCGCGCCGCCCGCGCCCACCAGCAGGATACGCCGTCCCGCGAGTTCGATTCCCAGGTTGTGCTGCAGGTCCCGAAGCAGGCCGGCGCCATCGGTGTTGTCGCCGAGCAGTCCCTGCACTTGCAGCGCAAGGGTGTTCACGGCGCCCGCGTGCTGCGCGCGAGGGGTCAGGACGTCGGCCGCGTCGAATGCGGCCAGCTTGTGCGGCACCGTGATGTTGACGCCCTTGCCGCCGGCGGCGAGGAAGCGCTCCAGCGCCGCTGTGAAATCGCCGGGCGGGACATCGATCGCCTCGTAGGCGATCAGCTGCCCGGTGAGTTCGGCGAAGCGGGCATGCAAGGCGGGAGAGCGGCTGTGTCCGACAGGATGGCCGAAAACCGCATATCTCTCGGGTGCGGCCAAGAGCTCAGGCGTTCTTCAGCCAATCGGCGACAACCGGCGCGAAGTAGGTCAGGATCGCGTCCGCCCCGGCCCGTTTCATCGACAGCAGCGATTCCAGCACCACCGCCTGCTCGTCCAGCCATCCATTGGCGGCGGCGGCCTTCAACATCGCGTACTCGCCACTGACCTGGTAAACGAACGTCGGTACCCCCAGTTCGCTCTTCACGCGCCGCACGATATCGAGGTAAGGCATGCCCGGCTTGACCATGAAGGCGTCGGCCCCTTCCGCGATGTCGAGCGCCACTTCGCGGATCGCTTCGTCGCTGTTGCCGGGATCCATCTGGTAGCCGTACTTGTTGCTGCCGCCCAGGTTGGCGGCGGAGCCGACGGCATCCCGGAACGGGCCGTAAAAGCTGGAGGCATACTTGGCCGAATAGGACAGGATGGCGGTGTTGGCATGGCCGGCCGCCTCAAGCGTGGCGCGAATCCGGCCCACACGCCCGTCCATCATGTCCGACGGCGCCACCATGTCGGCGCCCGCATCGGCATGCGACAAGGCCTGGCGCACGAGGGCTTCCACCGTGATGTCGTTCAACACGTAGCCGGTATCGTCGATGATGCCGTCCTGCCCGTGCGTCGTGAACGGATCCAGTGCCACGTCGGTGATGACCCCGAGTTCCGGCAAAGCGGCCTTCAGCGCCCGGACCGTGCGCTGGGCGAGTCCCTCCGGGTTCCAGGCCTCCCGCCCGTCCTCGGTTTTCGCGTCGGCCTCGGTCACCGGGAACAGCGCCACCGCCGGCAGGCCCAGCGCCAGCCAGTCCTCGGCTTCGCGAAGCAGTTCATCGATCGACATCCGCTCTACCCCGGGCATCGAGGGCACCGGCTCGCGACGACCCTCGCCTTCGAGGACGAACACCGGGCAGATCAGGTCATCGACCGTCAGGAGCGATTCTCTTACCAGGCGGCGGCTGAAAGCATGGCGCCGCAAGCGGCGCATCCGAATGCTGGGGAACGATGGCGGGGTGGCGGCTGTCATGTTGGTGAGTTCCGGCGAGTCCGAGTTATGCTGATTGTCCCGCGATTCGCCGGACCTTGCCAGCGGCGTTCGTGGGCCGCCTGTAATAACTTTGCAACTCCGCAGGTCTTGATGCATGAAGGCAAGAATTCTCAACCTCGGCCTCAGGCGACGCTACGAACAGGTCGTCGGGGCATTGCGGCAGGACCTGTACCGGTATGCCTTGTGGCTGAGCCGGGACCCGCAGGCCGCCGAGGACATCGTCCAGGAGTCGCTGCTGCGGGCCTGGCGGGGATTCGACAGCCTCGAGGATATGGACAAGGCGAAGCCCTGGCTGGTGACGATCGTGCGCAGGGAGTTTTTGCGTTTCAAGGAGCGCCAGCGGGAGGAGACGATGGATCCCGTGATCGTGGCGGAGATTGCGGAGGAAGAGGCGGATCCGCGGGTGCAGGAATTGCGAACTGCCATATTCGGCCTCGAGGAGACTTATCGTGAGCCGCTGGCGTTGCAGGTGTTGATGGGGCACTCGACAGACGAGATTGCCGGGATCATGGGACTGAACCAGGGTGCGGTGCTGACGCGGCTGCATCGCGCCAGGGAGAAGCTGAAGCAGGCTTTCGTGGAGGACGGGGTCACCGCCCAGGTGGAGGCAGGATGAACAGGTTGACGCAGGAAGAACGCCGGCAAAGAGAGGCGATCGTCGCTGACGATGCGCAGTTCGAGGCGCTGCTGGACGCTGCGTTCAGGGTTCCCGTGCCGGAAAAAACGCCCGCGAAGCGCCCGGGCGGCCGCCATTGGCCGGCCCTGGTCGCTGTTGCGGCAACAATGGTGCTCGCCGCCGGGGCATGGTTCGGGCTGCGTACGGTAGAGCCGGTCCATGCCGTGTCCCCGCTGGGCGCCGAGATCATCGCCCACATTCATCACGAGCCGGGCGCACTCGCGGTGACTGCGAGCACGGTGCCGGACGCGGAGTTGGGTAGCGTGCTGCAGCGCGGCGGTGCGAGCCTGGCCGCGCCGCTCGGCCGGGTCAGTTACGCCAAGCTCTGCCCCTTCAGGGGCCGGATGGTGGCGCACTTCGTCGTCCAGGGTGAGCAGGGGCCGGTGACGGTCATGTTGTTGCCCGACGAGGAAAGCAGCGGTCCGGCGATGATCGAAGAAGACGGTTTCAAGGGCACCATCGTGCCAATCGATGGTGGCGGCAGCATGGCTGTGGTCGGCCAGCCCGATGAAGACCTCGAAGTGATCCGGGATCGCCTCCTGCAGGCGGTACGCTGGAAACTATAATGGGCGCGACCCATTAAAAATAACGGCTGAAAAAGCCGAGCAAGTAGAACCCAAGAGCTGATAAACCAAGAGAGAGGAACCAGAACATGTTGAAGAAAACCATCAAACCCGTTTCCCTGGCCGCCGGCATCGCGCTGGCGGGCTCCCTGGCCAGCGTTTCCGTCGCCCAGGCCGACAACCCCTTCGGCATGACCGCGCTGTCCAGCGGCTACATGGCGATGGCTTCGGTCGGCGAAGGCAAGTGCGGTGAGGGCAAGTGCGGCGGCGACAAGAAGGAAGAGAAGGACGCCGAAGGCAAGTGCGGCGAAGGCAAGTGCGGCGGCGACAAGGACGCCGAAGGCAAGTGCGGTGAAGGCAAGTGCGGCGGCGACAAGGAAGGCGAGAAGGGCGGCGAGGGCAAGTGCGGCGAGGGCAAGTGCGGCGCCGCCTGATGCGTTCCTAGCTTTCATCCACCGACGGATGGACAAGGGGGTTCGCGAGTCGTTTCGCGAACCCCCTTTTTTGTGCCCGATACTTCCTTACGATGGCTTCTCTCTTGGCTCCGTCTGCGCGAAGATCGCCATGGCGCATGGGGTCGGGATACGGAGGGTCGAGAATGAGCGCAATGAATGACGATCTGCCGCGTTGCGACTGGAGCCGGGGCGTCAGCGATGCCTACCTGGCTTACCACGACGAGGAATGGGGGCGTCCGGTGCGGAGCGATGCAGGCCAGTTCGAGTTTCTCGTGCTGGAGAGCGCGCAGGCCGGCCTGTCCTGGTCGACGGTGTTGCACAAGCGCGCGGCGTATCGGCGTGCCTTCGCGGGCTTCGATGTGGAAAAAGTGGCGCGCTTCAACCGGCGCAGCGTGGCGCGGTTGCTCGGCGACCCGGGGATCATTCGCAATCGCCTCAAGGTGGAGGCGGCGATCAGTAACGCCCGTGCTTTTCTCGCCATCCGCGACGAGTTCGGCAGCTTTACCGACTACCTGTGGGATTTCGTGGACGGTCGTCCGGTCGTCAACCGGTGGCGGACACAGGGCGAGGTGCCGGCGACCACGCCGCTTTCCGACCGCGTCAGCAAGGATCTGAAAGCCCGCGGCTTCAGGTTCGTCGGCAGCACCATCGTCTACGCGCACCTCCAGGCCACCGGCCTCGTCAACGACCACCTGCTGGGATGCTTCCGCCGGGAGGAATGCATCGCCGAATCCGCGCGACTCGGGTAATCTTCGCGCTTTACCAGCCGCCGAGGTCGCCACTTCCATGAGCCCGACGATTACCGCCCTCTACGGGGGCCTGCTTGGCCTGCTCTACATCGCCCTCTGCTTCCAGGTGGTTTCGCACCGCCGGCGCGCCCGGGTCGGACTCGGAACTGCAAGCGACACGGCGCTCGAGCGCGCGGTGCGCGTCCATGGGAATTTCGCGGAATATGCGCCGCTCTTCCTGGTGCTGCTGCTCGCGGCGGAATTGAGTGGCGCTCCCGTCGCCCTGCTGCACGTCTTCGGCGCGGTGTTTTTCCTTGCCCGGGTGGGCCACGCCGTCGGTCTCGCACGCAGCAGCGGCACCAGCTTCGGGCGGTTCTACGGCACCCTGTTCACCTGGATCGTGATCCTCGTGCTGGCCGTGACCGATATCTGGCTGGCGCTGGGCTGAGCAGGGGGTCGGGCGGGCTCCCCGGCTGACTCCTGCAACCCGCGATCAGCCCACGCCCGTATCCAGCGAGAAAATCTGTCGCTCGTCTGCGAAGGACTTGAATTCCAGCGCATTGCCCGAGGGGTCGCGGATGAACAGCGTCGCCTGCTCCCCGGGACGCCCCGGGAAGCGCACGCGGGGCTCGATCAGGAAAGGCGTGCCGGCATCGCGCAGCCGCGCCGCCAGCGCGTCCCAGTCGGGCCGCTCCAGTATCAGGCCGAAATGCCGAGCCGGCACACGGTCTCCGTCCACCGGGTTAGCCGCCGTCTCCTCGAGCGATTCCACGAGGTGGGCCGTGATCTGGTGGCCCTGGAAATCGAAATCTATCCAGCGCGCGGACTCACGGCCGACCGCGCAACCCAGCAGTCCGACATAGAACGCCCGCGCCGCATCGAGGTCCTGTACCGGGAACGCGAGATGAAAGCGCGGCCGCATCAGGCTTCCAGCCAGTCGCGCGGCTGCAGGAAGTCGCGGTACAAGGCGGCTTCCGGCGTGCCTTCTTCCGGGCGCCAGTCGTATCGCCAGCGCACCAGTGGCGGCAGGGACATCAGGATGGACTCGATGCGCCCACCGGACTGCAGGCCGAACACGGTGCCGCGGTCGTAGACCAGGTTGAACTCCACGTAGCGGCCGCGGCGATAGAGCTGGAATTCCCGTTCCCTCTCGCCCCAGGGCGTGTGGCGGCGGCGCGCCGCGATCGGCGTGTACGCCGGAAGAAACCCGGCCGCGACGGTACGCGAGAACTCGAAGCAGCGTTCGAAGCCCCACTCGTTGAGGTCGTCGTAGAACAGCCCGCCGACGCCGCGCGGCTCGTTCCTGTGCTTGAGCTGGAAATACTCGTCGGCCCAGCGCTTGTAACGGGGATAGACCTGCTCGCCGAAGGGCATGCAGGCACTGCGGGCCTGCCGGTGCCAGTGCTGCACGTCCTCCAGGTAGGGGTAATAAGGCGTCAGATCGAAACCGCCGCCGAACCACCAGACCGGCGCCTCGCCGGCTTTCTCGGCGACGAAGAATCGCCAGTTGCCATGGGTGGTCGGCACGTAGGGATTGCGTGGGTGGAGCACCATGGACACGCCTGTTGCGCGAAAGCTCCGCCCTGCAAGGTCCGGCCGGCGGGCCGTCGCCGAAGGCGGCAATGCCGCACCGCGCACCGAGGAGAAGTTTATCCCGCCTTTCTCGAACAGCGCGCCTTCTTCGATGACCCGGCTGTCGCCGCCGCCGCCCTCGGGACGCTCCCAGCTGTCGCTGCGAAAGGTGGCGCCGCCATCCAGAGTTTCGAGTTCGGCGGTGAGTTCGTCGTGCAGTGACCGCAGCCATCCCTCGACGGCATTAATCTCATTTTGTCCTACAGGGGGTTGCATGGCTTCACTCGGGTAGACGGTGCTATTCAGGAGGCCGGCGAACCGCAAGCCTGCCGGCCATGGTCAGGTCTCGAGATCACCCGCCGTCTGGCTGGCGGCGGGTGCCTTCTTTTTCGTTCCCGCTTTCTTGCCGCCGGCGGTTTTCTTCCTGGCCGCCGCTTTCTTGGTCGCCGGCTTCTTCTTCGTGCCGGCTTTCTTTTTCGCTGCCGGCTTTTTCTTTGCCGCCGCTTTTTTCCCGGCCGGAGCCTTCTTCGCCGCCGCTTTCTTCCCTGCAGCCTTTTTCTTTTTCGCGCCTTTCTTGGCCGGGGCTTCGTCGAGCAGTTTCATGGCTTCCTCGAGCGTCACGCTCGCGGGATCCCGGTCCTTCGGGATGCTGGCCCGCCGTCCGGCGTCCGTAACGTAGGGGCCGAAGCGACCCTTGAGAATCCTGATGCCCTGTTCGGGGAACTCGACGATGGTGCGGGCCGCCTCCAGCGCTTCTTTCTCGCGCACGATCTCCAGGGCGCGCTCGAGACCGATGGTGTAGGGATCATCGTCCTTCTTGAGCGAGGCGTATTTTGCACCGTATTTCACGAAGGGACCGAAGCGGCCGATGTTGACCATGACGGGCAATCCATCCGGCGTCTCGCCGAGCTCGCGGGGGAGCTTGAACAGCTCCAGCGCTTCCTCGAGGCCGATGTGCTGCATGCTCTTGCCGCGCGGGATGCCGGCGAAACGGGGCTTGTCCTCGTCTTCCGCGGTGCCGATCTGCACGTAGGGGCCGAAGCGGCCGATTTTCACGAGCACCGGCTTGCCGCTGGCCGGGTCCTTGCCCAGCTCGCGGTTCGGCATGACGTCACGTTTGCTGACGGAGCTTTCCTTGTCCTTGATCAGCTCCTCGAAGGGCGTCCAGAAGCGCCCCAGCAGTCCTTGCCAGTCCTGTTCGCCACGCGACACCGCGTCGAGCCGGTCTTCCATGCGCGCCGTGAAATCGTAGTCCACGTAACGGGTGAAATGGTCACCAAGGAAGTTGCTGACGATCCGGCCGATGTCGGTGGGAATGAAACGCTTGCGGTCCAGCTCGACGTATTCGCGATCGACCAGCGTCGAGATGATCGTGGCGTAGGTGGAGGGGCGGCCGATGCCGAATTCCTCCAGCGTCTTGACCAGGCTCGCCTCGCTGTAACGCGGCGGCGGCTTGGTGAAGTGCTGTTCGGCGTCGAGCTTGTTGAGCTGGATGAGCTCGCCTTCCTCGACCTGCGGGAGACGGCGGTCCTTTTCGTCTTCCACGTCGTCGCGGCCTTCCTGGTACACCGCGATGTAGCCGGGCTCGACGAGGATCGAACCGGAGGCGCGGAACCGGTGCCCGGCGTCCACGGCCTGCGACGGCGTTAGGTCGAGGGTGACGGTGTCGAATACCGCGCTGGCCATCTGGCTGGCCACGGCGCGCTTCCAGATCAGTTCGTACAATCGCTGCTGGTCGCGGTCGAGCCGTCCCGCGAGGCTGTCCGGATGCCAGGTGGCGGACGTCGGGCGAATGGCCTCGTGAGCTTCCTGGGCGTTCTTCGCCTTCGTGCGGTAGTGGCGCGGCTTCTCCGGCAAGGCCTTGTCACCGAAACGTTGGGCGATTACGCCGCGCATCTCCTGCACGGCATCGGCGGCCAGCGACACGGAGTCGGTACGCATGTAAGTGATCAGTCCGGTCGCGCCCTCGCCGAAATCCACGCCCTCGTAAAGGCGTTGCGCCGTGCGCATCGTCTTCTGCGCGGTAAAGCCGAGCTTGCGGGCGGCTTCCTGTTGCAGTGTCGAGGTGGTGAACGGCGGAGCCGGGTTCTGGCGCCGCTGGCGCCGTTCCACGGAAGTGACCTTCAGCTTCCCGGCGGCGGCTTCGCGGAGCGTGCGCTCGGCCTCGCGGGCGAGGCCCTCGTCGCCGATGAAGAATTTCTGCAGCTTGTCGTCGATGCGCTGCCCGGCGTACTCGGCGAGTCGCGCCGGGAAAGTGTGGGCGGCCTTCTCCAGTTCGGCCTCGAGCGTCCAGTATTCCACCGGCTTGAACGCCTCGATCTCGCGTTCGCGCTCCACGATGAGACGCAGCGCGGGGGTCTGGACACGACCGGCGGAGAGCCCCGGACGAATCTTTTTCCACAGCAGCGGCGACAGGGTGAAGCCGACCAGGTGGTCCAGCGCGCGGCGCGCCTGCTGTGCATTCACCAGATCGCCGGAGATATCCCGGGGATGCTCCAGGGCCTCCTGGACAGCCCGCTTGGTGATCTCGTGAAATACGATGCGATGGACGGGGCGCGTCTCGAGCAGTCCGCGTTCGCGGAGCGCCTCGCAGACATGCCAGCTGATCGCCTCGCCCTCGCGATCCGGATCGGTCGCGAGGTAAAGGGCGTCGGCACCGCGCATGGCCTTCGCGATGGCGTCCAGGTGGCGCCGGTTACGCTCGATCTCCTGGTATTTCATCGCAAAACCGGCTTCGGGGTCGACCGCGCCGCCTTTCGCGACGAGATCGCGAACGTGGCCGTAGGAGGCGAGCACCTTGAATTCGCCGCCGAGATACTTCTCGATGGTCTTGGCCTTCGCCGGCGATTCGACTATGACAAGGTTCTTGCTCATTTCAACTGTTGGCCTGTGGGTCGAAAAAAACGGGCCGTGGCTCGCGCCACGACCCCTCTGTACGTCTATGCAGGTCGCGGGATGGCTTGGATTCTAGTGGGTGATCCAGGCCCTGTCCTCGAATACGAGGTCTTCCATCCGCGCGTAGGCGGTTTCCTCGCCGGGCTGGCTGAACAACACCATCAGCACGACCCACTTGATGTCGTCGACATCGATCTCTTCGCCATCCAGCGCCATCAACCGGTCGATGACCAGTTCCCGCTGGTGGGCCGACAAAATTCCGATCTGCTCGAGGTACATCATGTAGCCCCGGCCGTTGGTATCCATGCGGATGCATTCGTCTCGTCCGTAGATGCGCATGGCCCGTTCCGTGGGTGGCTCGCCCACCTCGTCGGCGCGCCGCGAAGCGAGGCCGTCGAGCCACTCGAGCGCCCGATCGATTTCGCGGTCCCGAAAGCCGGCGCGCTCGAGCTCGTCCCGCAGCCCTTCCCGGTCGGGTTCCGGCGGTACGCCGTCGTCGCCGGCCGTCTCGAAAAGGTACATCAGAACGTCGAGAACATTTTCCGTCATTTCACGACCTCTCCGGTTTCCTGGCGTAGCGTCCGCCCGGCAAGGACTCCACGGCGCCTTGCAGTTCAAGGATCAGCATCATCGAGGAAACCTCCGCAGCCGTCAAACCGGTCCGGGCGGCGAGTCCGTCGACCCCGCAGGGGTCGTGGGCCAGCGCCGCGAGCAGTTTTCCGTAGTCTCCGTCGGGCGCCGGCGCCGGCCGGCTCGGACCGGCTGCGGGCTCCGCGGCCGTCATGGACAGCCCCGCCAGCGGGCCGATTTCGCCCAGGATGTCGTCGGCGGTCTCGACCAGGACGGCGCCTTGGCGAATGAGCGCATGGCAGCCGCGCGCCAGCGGATTGTGAATGCTGCCCGGGATCGCGAAGACCTCCCGGCCCTGGTCGCCGGCGAGTCGCGCCGTGATCAGCGAGCCGCTGCGCCGTGCGGCCTCGACCACCAGGACACCGAGCCCGAGTCCGCTGATGATGCGGTTGCGGCGGGGGAAGTTCTGCTTGAGGGGGCGCGTGCCAGGCAGGTACTCGGACACGATCAGCCCGTTCGCCACGATTCGTTGCGCCAGCTGGGCATTCTCCGCCGGGTAGGCCCGGTCGGGTCCGCAGCCGAGCACGGCGGTGGTCGGCGCGCCCGCCGCAAGTGCCCCGCGGTGAGCTGCGGCATCGATGCCGGCGGCCAGGCCGCTGCAGATCACGAGACCGCAGCCCGCCAGGTGGCGGGCGAAGGCATGCGCGTTCTCGGCGCCTTGCGGGGTAGGGTTCCGGCTGCCGACGATGGCGAAATGGGGCTCGCCGAGCAGCGCCCTGTTCCCACGCAGGAACAGGGCTGCCGGCGCATCAGGGGCGCGCCGCAGCAGCGGCGGATAGTCCGGGTCGGCAAAAGTCAGGAGGTCGTGGCCGGGGATCTCGAGCCAGTCGAGCGCCGCGGGCAGCCAGTCCGGCGCCGGGCCCGTCAGCAGGCCGGCGGCCTCGGCCGGGATGCCTGCCGCCAGCAGCGCGCCGCGGCCCGCATCAATCAGTGCCTCGAGGCCGTCGGGGTGGGCCGCGGCGTAATGCGCGGCTGCCACCGGGATGCCCGGGGCCAGCGAGAATCGCAGCCAGGCCGCGGCTCTGTCGCTCATGGCAGTTCCCTCAAAGCACGACGCCGGCAATCGCCGGCGTCGTCGGGTGGGAATCCACGCGGCAGCGCCGTCAGGGATTACGCACCCGGTCCAGCACCCGGATTTCGTTCGACGCCTGCATGATCAGGCCAAAGCTGAGATCTTCGTAGCTGCGGAAAATCATCAGATTGCCTGCATATTCATCGGGCAGCTCGACACGCCCGCCCTCGAAACGGTCGCGTACCCGTTCGCCGGCCTGCCAGACGGATAGCACGTGGCCGGGTTCGAGGCCGTGCTTCGTGCCGCGATTCAGCGTCACGATCTGGTAGGTGCTCGCCCGCGCCACGCCGTTGAGGACGCTGATGATGCGGCCATCCACCTCCTGCTCGGGCGGCCGCGGTGTGAAGCGCAGCGGAAAATCGGTCTCGATCGGCACCAGCTTGTCGCCGTTAAGGGCTTCCCGTGTGGTGGCCTGCAACTGCAGCGTCGCCGGGTCGCCCGTGCGGATCACGCGGCCTTCACCGACGTAAATACCCTCGTAGCCGAGCAGTCGGCCGGTGTCCGGGTCGCGCAGCGGTGCGCCCACGTTCACCACGCTGTAGAGGTCATCCTCCCCGAAATCGGCACCACGGACATAGACTTCCGTGAAGGAACCGTGCGCGAGGTGCCCGGCGCGGCTGGTCAGGATATACGGCGCCTCGTCGATGGTGTCGCGATCGAGCACCGTCGGGCGACTGAGAAAAGCGGCGATCCGGTCGTAGGGCACCGTCAGGATCGCGTCTTCCAGGGGTTCGACGCGGATACGCGGCTCCAGCCGCTCGGCCGTCGCCGGGCCCCGCTCCAGGATCAGGCGGGGACGACCGTCGAGATAGACCAGCGTCAGCACGTCGCCGGGATAAATAAGGTGCGGGTTCTCGACCTGCGGATTGGCGTACCAGATCTCCGGCCAGTACCAGGGATCGCGCAGGAACATCGCGGATATGTCCCACAGCGTGTCGCCTTTCCGTACCACGTAGCGTTCCGGGTGGCGTGGATTGAGGACCGGCGGTGGCGTCACGGGCGCGGCGGCGCGCGGCGTCGCGCTGGGTGCGGGTGGCGGCGCGCTCTGTTGCGGCTGCGGCTCGGCGGCGGGTGCCGGCGCGGGCGCTTCCGGGGTGCTTGCGCAGCCTGCCGCCAGCAATGCGGCCGCGAGGCCGCTCAGCAGGCGTATTCTCATCGGGCGTTTGGTCGGCTTGGACATGGCTGGCCTGACTCCATGATGTCCGTTAATTGAGAGGGGACGGGTGCGGCTTGGTATAATCGTCCGAGCCGACGACCATCTCCCCGTGCGCGCATTCCCAGCGCCGTTCGGTGAGCGGGACGTTAGCACGGCGGACTTGAATTGTCATACTCTTAGCGGCACTTTGTGGCGTAATACGCGAGGAACCGGAACAGCGCTCATGGCGATCCTGAAGATACTCGAATACCCAGACCCCAGGCTCCGCACCAAAGCGGAACCGGTGCCCGTCGTGGATGAC
The DNA here is from genome assembly GCA_964441585.1 of uncultured Thioalkalivibrio sp. GTDB lineage: Bacteria > Pseudomonadota > Gammaproteobacteria > Steroidobacterales > XN24 > XN24. Next base: position 23,460 of record CAYTXS010000006.1, on the reverse strand, counting down.
GAACTCCGCCAGCTCGCCGCGGACATGCTGGAAACCATGTATGCGGCCCCCGGCATTGGCCTCGCGGCAACGCAGGTCAACGTCCATCGTCGCATGCTGGTCGCAGATGTCTCGGAGAAACAGGACACACCGCACGTTTTCATCAACCCGGTGATCGTCGAGCGGCTGGGAACCGAGGCTATGGAGGAGGGGTGCCTTTCCGTGCCCGGCTTCTACGAGACCGTGACCCGCGCCGAGTGGGTGCGGATACGCGCACTCGGCCTGGACGGCGAGCCCTTCGAAAAGGAGCTCGATGGCCTGCTTGCGGTCTGCGTCCAGCATGAGATCGATCATCTGGATGGCAAACTGTTCGTCGATTACCTTTCCGACCTGAAGCGCCAACGGCTGCGCAAGCGCATCGATAAGGAACGCCGGCAAAAAGAACCCGACTCCGCCGTTCGTGCACTCTAGGCGAGGCAGTCATGCCGCGCCTCGTGTTTGCCGGCAGTTCGGACTTCGCCGTACCCGCCCTGGACGCACTGGCGGACGCCGACTGGGAAATCTGCGCGGTTCTCACCCAGCCTGACCGGCCGGCGGGCCGGAGACGCCGGCCGGCGCCCACCCCGGTCCGTTCACGCGCACGCGAGCGGGGCCTCCATGTCCAGACGCCTCTTACCCTGCGGACCCCGGCCGCCGTCGATGCGCTGGCCGAACTGCGCCCGGACGCGGTGGTGGTGGTGGACTACGGGCTCATACTGCCGCCGGCCGTGCTCGAATTGCCGCCCGCAGGCTGCATCAACGGTCATGCTTCTCTGCTGCCCAGATGGCGCGGCGCGGCGCCGATCCAGCACGCCATCCTGGCGGGCGACGTGCTGACGGGAATTTCAATCATGCACATGGACGAGGGGCTGGACACCGGTCCTGTATACAAAATGCAATCCATAGAGATCGGTGCCGTGGAAACGGGCGGCGAGTTGCGCGAACGGCTTGCCCAGCTGTGCGCTGCGCTGTTGGTCGGAACGCTCCCTGGAATTCTCGCCGGACGCCTGGAGCCGCGCCCACAGGACGACACTCTCGCGACCTATGCCGGCAAACTCGATCCGGCCGTTGCGGAAATGGACTGGCGGATTCCCGCCACCACCCTCGCCCGGCAGGTGCGTGCCTTTGCGCCGCGGCCCGGCGCCTGGACACGCCGGGGGGCTGAGCGCATCAAGCTCCACCGGGCGGTGGCGCTGGCGGAACGCGAAGGCGAGCCCGGGGAAGTCTGGCGGACCGGGCCGGGGGGCATCGACGTGGCCGCCGGCGCGGGCAGCGTGCGAGTGCTGGAGCTCCAGCCGCCGGGGGGCCGCGTGATGAGCGCCCGCGATTTTCTCAACAGCCGGACCGTGCTCGGCCAGCGGTTCGGCGCATGAGCCTGGGCGGAGAGCCGCGGGCGGCTGCGGCCAGGGCCGTCGCGTCGGTCGCGCGGCGCGGGCGCTCCCTCGACGAGGCCCTGGCGCAGGGATTCCCCGACCTGGCGGCCGCCGACCGCAGCCTGGTGGCGCAACTGGCTTACGGGACGCTGCGGGCCTATCCGCGGCTCGATCGCTGGGTCGACCTGCTGCTTGCCCGCCCGCTGTCGAACCGGGACGTGGAGGTGCACGACCTGCTCGCCGTCGGCCTGTACCAGCTGGAGGACACGCGCGTGCCTGATCACGCCGCCGTGGCCGCCACCGTGGAAGGCGTGCGCCTGCTGGGGCGACACCAGTACGCGGGGCTGGTGAACGCCTGCCTGCGTCGCTGGCTGCGGGAGCGCGATACGCTCAAAGCCCAGGTCGCGCGGGTTCCGGAGGTCGTGCACGCCCATCCTCGCTGGTGGCTGGACGCCCTGGCGAAGGACTGGCCGAAGGACTGGGAGGCGATCGTTGCCGCGGCAAACGTCCAGGCGCCCATGTGGGTGCGCGTCAACCGCTTGCGCAGCACGCGCGAGGCCTGGCTTGGGCGGCTGGTGCTCGCCGGGGGGTCGGCGACGAGCTGGGCGCCGGCGCCGGACGCGCTGTGCCTCGCGGCACCGATGGATGTCGATTCCCTGCCGGGATTCTCCGCTGGCGATGTATCCGTCCAGGACGCCTCTGCGCAGCTCGCGGCAGAACTGCTGGACGCCGGCGAGGGCATGCGGGTGCTGGATGCCTGTGCGGCGCCGGGGGGCAAGACGGGGCACTTGCTGGAACGCTACCCCGGGATCGACCTGACCGCGCTCGATGTTTCGCCGACCCGTCTCGAACGTGTGCGGGAGAACCTGGCCCGCCTCGGACTGGAGGCGCGGCTGTTGTCCGGCGACGGTTGCGACCCGGTGGCGTGGTGGGACGGCAAGCCTTTCGACCGGATCCTGCTGGATGCGCCGTGCAGCGGCAGCGGCGTGGTCCGCCGCCATCCCGACATCAAGCTGCTGCGCCGGCCGAAAGACATTGCGCCGATGGCGGCCAGGCAGCAGGCGCTCCTCGACGCGCTGTGGCCGTTGCTCGCGCCCGGAGGGCGCCTGCTGTACGCCACCTGCTCGGTGTTTCGCGCGGAGAACGGCGCGCGCATGGCGGATTTCCTGGCGCGCCATCCGCAAGCCCGGGCGATCGATCTCGGCGACCCCGCCTGGGGCCGGCGCGCCGGGCCAGGGCGCCAGGTTCTCTCCGGTGAGGCAGGGGCGGATGGCTTTTATTATGCTTGCATCACGCGGCCCGCCGAGGCTTAGACGGATGCAGGGACTTGAGCGACATAGCGACATTGCCGGCTGGCGCCTCGTGGCAGCCGGTTTGTTCGTCATGTTGTTGCTGCACACGAGCGTCGCGCAGGCCGACGACGGCGTCGAGGTGCGCAATGCGTCGACCCTGCTGCAGGCCGGCGTGTGGTACCTCGATGCGAACATCGACTACACGCTGAACGAGACCGTGCGCGAGGCGCTCGACAGCGGGCTTGTACTGGATATCGAATTGACGATCCGGCTGGCCGAGCGCCGCCGGCTTCTCTGGGATCCGGTGTTCGCCGAGCTCAGGCAGCGTTACGAACTGCAATTTCACGCCCTGACCGAGCGCTACATCCTGCGCAACCTGAACAGCGGCGAGCAATCGACCTACGGCACGTTGTCGGGCGCGCTCGCGGAGGTCGGCACGGTACGTTCGCTGCCCATCATCGACGATGCGCTGCTGGACCGCGGTCAGGACTATCGTGTTTCCATCCGCGCGGTCGTCGATATCAAGCAGCTCGGGGGCCCGCTGGCGCTGATCAGCCTGCTGTGGAACGACTGGCGTATTTCGAGCGACACGGTGCGATGGCGACTCGCACGCTGAGGCGCTGGACACTCGCGACCTCGGCCCTGCTGGGTCTGTCCCTGCTGCTGGTCGCGCTGCTGTTTCTGGCCTCGACGGTCGAGAATCCTGACCGCTTCGGCGAGATCTACAACTGGATCCTCGTGCTGAACGTGGCCGGCGGATCGATCTTGCTCGCGCTGATCATCGCGAACCTGGTGCGCCTGGTGCGCGAATACCGCAGCCAGGTGCCCGGTTCCCGCCTGGCCTCCCGGATGGTCGCGATCTTCGTCGTGCTGGCCGTGCTGCCGCTGGGGCTGGTTTACTATTTTTCGGTGCAATTCATCAGTCGTGGCATCGACGCGTGGTTCGACGTCAACGTGGAAGCCGGCCTGGGCGGCGCACTCGAGCTCTCCCGGGCGACCCTCGAAAGCCGCATGCGGGAACATCTCGACGCGACACGCCAGGTCGCTGATTCGCTCAGCGGCCGCGTGGACCGGGAGCTCGCAACCAGCCTCGAAGTCATGCGTCGTGGCGCGGGCGCAGTGGAGTTGACGGTCGTCGGCGCCAGCAGTCGCATCATCGCGCTCTCCTCGGGACGCAGCATCGCGGATCTGCCGGAACCGCCGACTGAAGAGGTAATGTTGCAGATCCGCCAGGGGCGTCCTTTCGTGAGCCTGGACCCGGTGAACGACGGCTACGTGATTCGCACCGCGGCGGAAATCCCCGGCGGACACCCCCTCGACGAACTGCGCGTGTTGCACGCATTGTTTCCGGTGCCGGAGCGCGTCGGACGCCTCGCCAATTCGGTGCAGGAAGCCTATGCCCAGTACCGCGAGTTGTCCTTCTTGCGCGAGCCGTTCACCCGCAGCCTGACGCTGACGCTGACGCTGGTCCTGCTGCTGTCGCTGTTGATGGCCGTGTGGGGAGCCTTCTTTTTCTCGCGCAAGCTGACGGCACCGATCCAGACGCTGGTCGCAGGTACCCGCGCGGTGGCGAAGGGCGATTTCGACACCCGCCTCCCGATGCCGGCGCGTGACGAGATGGGTTTCCTGGTCCATAGCTTCAACGACATGATCACGCGCCTCGCCGGAGCGCGCGAGCTCGCCCACCAGAGCCAGCAGGCGGTCGAGAGCCAGCGCGCCTATCTCGCCGTGATCCTGGGACGTTTGTCCACCGGAGTGGTTTCACTCGAGCGCGACTGGCGTATCAAGACAGCGAACGAGGCGGCGGGCGCGATTCTCGGCGTCGATCTCGAAGCCGCGATCGGGCGACCGTTGCTCGAGGTTGCCGAGGACAAGCATCTTCTGCTGCAGTTCATCGAGGTCGGTCGCCGGCATTTCGAGGCCGGCGATTACGAGTGGCGCGAGCAGATCGTTCTGCGTGGCGAGACGGGCAGGCGCGTCCTGATGTGCGCCTGCTCGGCGCTGCCTGGCGAGGACGGCACTCCGGACGGTTTCGTGGTCGTGTTCGACGACATCACCGGCTTGCTGCAGGCCCAGCGCGATGCGGCGTGGGGCGAAGTCGCGCGCCGCCTGGCGCACGAAATCAAGAACCCGCTGACACCGATCCAGCTTTCGGCGGAGCGAATCCGGCGTCGGTTCCTCGGTCAGATGGGCGAAGACGACGCGCAGGTCCTCGAGCGCGCGACACGGACCATCGTGCAGCAGGTCGAGGCGATGAAGGAGATGGTGAATGCCTTTTCCGATTACGCGCGCGCGCCCGACATGGACATCGGCACCGTAGACCTGAACCGGCTGGTGTCCGAGGTGACCGAACTGTACCGCGTGCGGGAGATTCCTGTTTCCATCGAGCTGAGCCTGGATCCGGCAGCGGCCGTCGTGCAGGCAGATCTCGGGCGCCTGCGGCAGATTCTTCACAATCTCATCCGCAATGCCGTCGAGGCGCTCGAGGGACAGGAGCATGGTGTTTTGCGGGTCACGACACGCGGTACCGAAGAGTTCGACCTGCATGCCGTGTTCGTCATTGTCGAGGACAACGGTCCGGGCATTCCGCAGGACTCCGTCGACAGGATTTTCGATCCGTACGTGACGAGCAAGCCGAAGGGTACCGGGCTCGGCCTCGCGATCGTGAAGAAGCTGGTCGAGGAACATGCTGGCTGGGTCGAGGCCACGAATCGCGCCGAGGGTGGTGTGCGTGTCACGATCGCGCTGCCGGCCGACGAGGATGCGCGCAGCGCGATGTTGCGTCGCGAAGTCCGGGCAAACGAATTCAGGAGAGCGCACGCATGAGCACCGGCCGAATCCTCGTCGTGGACGACGAAGCCGACATCCGTAGCCTTCTCGAGGAAATTCTTTCCGAAGAGGGCTACGAGGTGATGTCGGCCGCGAATGCCGCGGAGGCCCGCCAGCGGCGCGGCACCTTGCATCCGGACCTGGTGCTGCTCGACATCTGGATGCCTGACGTGGACGGCATCAGCCTGTTGCGCGAATGGTCCGGCAGCGACAAGTCCCGTGCCTGCCCGGTGGTGATGATGTCCGGCCATGGCACGGTCGAAACGGCGGTCGAGGCGACGCGCCTCGGCGCCTTCGATTTCATCGAGAAGCCGGTGTCCCTAGCCAAGCTGTTGCGCACGGTCGAACTGGCCCTGGAATCGGGCCGGGTCCCGGCGCGTGCCGTGCGGAAACGGATGCCGGCGAACATGGTGTCCGTCGGACGCAGTCGTGTCATGCAGTCTCTCCGTGAGCAGTGCGAGCGCGTCGCGGCACATGCGACGCCGGTGCTCCTCACAGGCGAGCCGGGCAGTGGCCGCGAGGCCTTTGCCGAGTACATCCATTCTCTCGGGCCGCGCGCCGACGAGCCATTCGTGCGCCTGGTCGCGAGCGCGTTTCCCGAGGAGGCCGCCGACGCGGCGCTTTTCGGCCGCGTCGTGGGCGACGGCGTCGAGCCGGGCTATCTGGAACGGGCCCGGGGCGGCACACTGTTCATCCACCAGGTGTCCGATCTCGGTCCGGTTGCACAGCGTCTGCTGCACGGGAGCCTGGAAGCGGGCCGCTTCACTCCGGTCGGCGGGGCGGAGCCGCAGGCACTGGACACGCGCATCATCAGCTCCGGGCCGCCGGCGTTCGAGCACGCTGTGCAACGCAGTGGTTTTCGTCCCGAGCTGCTCATGGACCTTGCCGTGGTGGTGCTCAAGGTGCCGCCATTGCGCGACTATGCGGAGGACGTGCCGGAACTTTTGCGCCACTACCTCGACGCCCTCGTCGATAGCGATGGACTGCAGTTCCGGCGCCTCAGCGTCGCGGCGCAGAACCGCCTGCGTAACTATCCCTGGCCCGGCAACGTGCGGGAACTGCGCAACCTCATCCATCGCCTGTTGATTATCGGCGGCGAAGAGGAAATCGGTCTCGAGGAAGTGGAGCAGCTGCTCGCAGCCAAGGAGTCCGCAGACGACGCTGTGTTGAGCCTGGATCTCATGGCCCTGCCGTTGCGCGAAGCTCGCGAGCAGTTCGAACGACGCTACCTGCAACAGCAGTTGCGCCTGTGCGACGGAAAGGTGGGTCAGCTCGCGAAACGCGTCGGCATGGAGCGCACCCATCTCTACCGCAAGTTGCGGGCGCTCGGCATCGATTTTCGCAGCGGCGGAGGAGACGACTGACCGTTGTAATGTTTCGCTTCGGTGCCAGGTCTTTATGTGCACAGCAGGCCGATACCCGAATACGGGATATCGCGACCCACCTCTGAACAGGAGACACGAGACATGGCACGGACGAGCGCGAACAAAACGGCCGGCGGCGGCGCCTCGGATACTGCAGCATCGCTTTGGCGTGCATTGACGGATCGGCTCGAAGGTCTCGGAGAGTGGCTGGCGCCCCTGTTCCTGCGCTTCATCATGGCCTGGGAGTTCGGCGAGGCCGGCTTCGAGAAACTTCACGGGGAGAACTGGTTTTCCCACGTCAGGGACGATTTCCCCTTTCCGTTCAGCGTGGTGAGCACCGACATCAGCTGGTTGATGGCGACGTGGTTCGAGATCGTCGGGGCATTCGCGCTCGCGCTCGGGCTGTTCACGCGGTTTTTCTCGTTCTCCCTGTTGATCCTGACCTTCGTTGCCACCGCCGCGGTGCACTGGCCGGACAGCTGGTCCAGCCTGAGCGAGCTTTGGCAGGGTTATGCGATCACCGACAACGGCGAGGGCAACTTCAAGCTGCCGTTGCTGTTTGCCGTCATTCTCGTCCCGCTGGTCCTCAACGGTCCCGGCAAGTTGAGCCTGGACCACCTGCTGGGCCGTATCTGGCTCCCGGCGCCTGGTGCCCCCCGTGCCGACGGTCTGTCCTGGTCTCTGGCGGGCGTGGCTTTCGGATTGCCGCTGGCGACGCTGTTCCCGGCCGTCGGCCTGTTGCTCGCGGCGGCAGGTATCGCCGGGATCGTCGTGACCTGGTTTCGCGGGGGCATGCAATCGCCCTGATCGACAAATTCAGTTGCGACGCACAATCTGTGATCCGGGTCATCGCCGCACCGCTGCTGCTGCGGGTATAACATCATCGCGGGGCGGTCCTCGCGAAAAGGACGGGCTTAACCGAGGATGATGGCCGAGACTGAAATGCGATCTGCCGCTGCTGTTTCGGACGGCCCGGAGCCGGAACCTGCCGTGATTCCCATGCCCCCGGTGGGTACGCGCATCGGCCTCGAAAGCGCGTTGATGTCGGGACGGCTCTGGTCGACGCTGGTCGGCCATCTCGAGGGCCAGCTGATCGTCATCGAGACGCCCGAGACCGATATCCCGGTCGGCATGAAGACGCCGTTTTCGGCGGAAGACATCCTCACGATCCGCTTCGTCAACGACGGGCTCGTGGTTGGGTTTCGCGCGCCGGTCCTGCGGCGGCTGCATTCGCCCGCCCAGTTGACCGTGGTGGCGTGGCCGAAGAAGATCCAGACGCACGGCTTGCGCGAGCACCCGCGCATCAGCTGCCACCTGCCCTGCCAGGGAAGCATTGGCGAGCATGCCGTGCAGCGCGCGATGGTGCGCGACGTGAGCCTCTGCGGCTGCCAGCTGCGGGTTCCGTACGAAGACTTTCCTCCGGAGCAGCGGGAGTTTTCACCCGGCACGCACGTCGATCTGGAGGTCGAGATTCCGGCAGCGAGCGGCGGCGAGCGGGCACGGCAGCGGATTGCCGGCAAGATCGTTGCTTTCGACGCCCAGGAAGGCTATGCGATGATCCGCGTGCGCAGCGAGGAGCCGCTGGAAGTGTTGCTGGAGTTCCTCAGCACATTTACCACGCGCCTGGTTTTCCCCTCGGATATCTAGCCCCGTCGCGGTTCGTGGCCGGCGAGCCCTAGGGCTCCTCGCGTTCCCGCAATGCCAGTGCGCCGATGCCATTGTCCGCGAGCCGCTGGCGCATCGCCTCCGCCCGTGCAGCATCCGGCAATGGCCCGATCCGAACCCGGTGCCAGGTCTGGCCGTCGATGGATACGTCCTGGATACTGGAACCCAGACCGAGGAGGGCCAGCTCCGCCTTGCGCCGATCGGCGTCCGGGTAGCTGCGAAACGAGCCCGCCTGTATCCAGTAACGTCCCGGCGCGAGTGCGGCGGGCTGGGCTGCCCCCGTGTCTGGTACATCGCGCGTGCGGCTGCCTTCCTGCGGCACGATGACCTCGAGACCGGGAAGCATGGTGTAGAAGTCGAAGCCGCCCTCCGTCGGCGAATCGGCGCCGGAGGCGTCCGCCGCGTCGGCGGACGGATCGGCCGCGGGTTGTTTCGCGCGCGTCGCCACCGGCGCGTCGTCGGGGGTAGGACCTGCATGGCGCAGGTAGACGAAAAGCGCCACGGACAGCCCGACCGCGAGCCCGCCGAGGAACCACATCCAGCCCGGCGTCGCCGGCTTGCGGGTTCGCTGGCGTCGTTTGTAGTCGCGGGCCACGCCTACATCGACTCCGGGGCGTTCACGCCCACGAGTGCGAGGCCGTTGGCGATCACCTGGCGAGTCGCCTCGGCCAGCGCAAGCCGCGCGGCGCGCAACGTGGCGTCATCTACGAGGAAGGTCTCGGCGTTATACCAGGTGTGGAAATCCTGGGCGAGTTCTCGCAGGTAGTGCACGACGTTCTGCGGTGCGCGGTTGGCGGCGGACAATTCGATAACCTCGGGGAAACGTCCCAGGCTCGCCATCAGCACGCGCTCATGATCGCTGGTGAGCCGATGGAGCGCGGCGACGCCGTCCGCCGTGCTCCACGGCAGGTCTTTCTCCACCAGTTGGCGGAAGACGCTGCGCACCCGTGCGTGCGCATACTGGATGTAATAGACCGGGTTCTCGTTGCTGCGTGACTTGGCGAGCTCGAGATCGAAATCGAGGTGCTGTTCGTTCGAGCGCAGCACGTAGAACAGCCGCGCCGCATCGTTGCCGACCTCGTCGCGCAGTTCGCGCAACGTGACGAACTCGCCCGAGCGAGTGGACATCTGCACTTTCTCGCCGCCGCGATAGAGGATGGCGAACTGCACGAGGCGCACTTCCAGGCTGTCGGGCGGTTCGCCCATCGCCTCCAGTCCGGCGCGCACGCGGGCGACGTAGCCGTGATGATCCGCGCCAAGGATATCCAGCAGCACGTCATGGCCCCGCTGGCGCTTGCCGAGGTGGTACGCGATGTCGGAGGCGATGTATGTCGTCTGGCCATTGTCGCGGACCAGCACCCGGTCCTTTTCGTCGCCGAGTTCGCTGGCGCGGAACCACAGGGCGCCATCCTTCTCGTAGGCGTGCCCGTCGGACTTCAGGCGGTCGATGCATTCGGCCACGAGTCCGAGATCCGTCAGGCTGCGTTCGGGGAACCACTCGTCGAAGGTGACGCCGAAGTCCGACAGGTCGTCGCGGATGTCGGCGAGGATCTCGTCCAGGCCGAGCCCGTGGACCGCGCTGTAGTCCGCGTCCCCGAGCAGCTCGCGCATCCTTGCGATTACCGCGTCGATATACTCGTCCTTGTCGCCTTCGGGAGCGTCGGGCGGCAGGTTGGCGAAGACTTCTTCGACCGGCCGGCGCAGGCGATCGTGCTCGTGCGCGACGAGCTTGTCGGCAATCGGCTGGATGTAGCCGCCACGGTACCCGTTCGCCGGGAAGGCGAACTGTTCGCCAAACGCTTCGAGGTAACGCAGCCACACGCTGGCCGCGAGAATGTCCATCTGCCTGCCGGCATCGTTGACGTAGTACTCGCGGTGTACCCGGTAGCCGGTGGCTTCCAGCAGGTTGCCGACGGAGGCGCCGTAGGCGGCATGGCGACCGTGCCCCACGTGCAACGGTCCCGTCGGGTTCGCCGACACGAATTCGAGCAGCACGCGCCGGCCTGCGCCCAGGTCCGAACGCCCGTATGCCTCGCCCTGCGCGAGTATCGCAGCGGTTTCCTCTTCGAAGGCGCGCTTCCCGAGGCGGAAGTTAATGAACCCCGGTCCGGCGATCGAGACGCTCTCGACCAGTTCCGACTGTGGCAGCAGGGCGACGATGCGTTCGGCGAGTTCGCGGGGATTCATGCCGGCGGGCTTCGCCAGCAGCAGCGCCGCGTTGGTGGCGAAATCGCCATGCCGCGGATCCCGGGCGCGTTCCACGCGAGTCTCGGGCATGACGATTTGCGGTAACTGGGCGTGCAGCGCGGCCAGTGCCTCGGCAAGCAAGCCTTCGATCTGTTTCTTCAAAACGGGGGTCCCCGGGTGGGTAGGCGATCAGCCGCTCATTGTAACGTCCCGCGGCCGTCGCGGGTCACGGTGATCGCTCAGAACAGATCCTGGGGATCGACTTCGAAGAAGCAGCGCACGCCGCGCGCCTCCGGGAGGTCCGTTGCGAGCCGCCGCAATGCGGCCAGTGCCCGGTGCAACGCGGGTCTGTCCGCCGACTGCAAGAGCAGCTGGGCGCGCCAGCGCCCGCCACGCTTTTCCATCGGCGCAGGTGCCGGCCCGAGTACGACGACGCCCCGGGGTGCTACGGCCTTGCGCCGGCATGCCGCGAGGAAAGTCATCGCGAGATCGGGCCGTGCGGCTTCGGCGCGCAGGATCGCCAGGTGACTGTATGGCGGCCACCCGGCTGTCCGGCGCTCCTCGAGCGCGGCTTCGGCGAAGGCCTCGTAGCCGCCCGCCAGCAGGCATTGCAAGAGGGGATGCTCCGGGTAGGATGTCTGCACCATGACTTCGCCCGGACGTTCCGCCCGGCCGGCCCGGCCAGACACCTGGACCAGCGTCTGGGCGAGCCGCTCGCTGGCACGGAAATCGGTGCTGAACAGTCCCTGGTCTGCATTGATCACGCCGACCAGCGTGACCTTCGGGAAGTCGTGTCCCTTGGCCATCATCTGGGTGCCTACGAGGATCCTGATGTGACCGTCGCGGACGTCGTCGAGGATCTTTTCCACTGACCCTCGCTGCCGCGTGCTGTCGCGGTCGATGCGGGCGATCTTCACGTGGGGAAAGTGTCTTGCAAGAGCATCCTCCAGCCGCTCGGTGCCCTCGCCGACCGGGCGGAGGTCCGCAGCGCACGCCGGACAGGCGACGGGCAGCCCCGTCTCGTCACCGCAATGATGGCAGCGCAGTCGCCCGACGCGACGATGCCAGGTATAGCGCGCGTCGCAGTGCCGGCACTCTGCCACCCAGCCGCAGGACGTGCAGAACAGTGCAGGGGCGAAACCGCGCCGGTTGAGAAACAGCATCACCTGGCTGCCGGTTTCCAGGTGCGAACGGATGGCCTGCAGCAGCGGCGCCGAGATGCCTTCGACGGCGGGATGGCGACGCAGGTCCACCAGCATCACCTGCGGCTGCACTGCGCCGCCCGGACGGTCGGGCAGCTGCGACAGGCTGTAGCGGCCGTCGCGTGCGTGCCGCAGGGTCTCGAGCGAGGGTGTGGCGGAACCGAGCACCACGGGCAGCTCCGTCAGGTTCGCGCGCATCACCGCCAGGTCGCGTGCCGAGTAGCGCAGCCCCTCGTGCTGCCGGAGCGAGGTATCGTGTTCCTCGTCCACGACGATGAGCCCGGGGCGCGCGAGGGGCACGAACACCGCCGAACGAGTGCCGATCACGACCGCGGCCCGACCGCTGCGCGCATCGTTCCACGCGACCAGGCGCGCTGTGGCGGAGAGACCGGAGTGCAGCACAGCGACCGGCGCCCCGAGCCGGCTCGCAAAGCGGTGTACCAGCTGCGGCGTCAGTCCGATCTCCGGCACCAGCACGAGCACCTGGAGTCCACGCCGCAGGCATTCGGCGGCCGCCGCGAGATAAATCTCGGTCTTGCCGCTGCCGGTGACGCCGAACAACAGACGCGCGGAGAAGCGACCCAGGTCGGCGACGATGGCCGCCGCCGCCGTCGACTGGGCGTCATTGAGCGGCGGACCGGCAATGGCGTCGGCCCAGGCGGCCGCAAGCGGCTCGGTCTCGAACTCCACGAGGCCCCGGGCGGCGAGCCGCGCCGCGCTGGCGCGCCATCCGGGGGGCAGGTCCGGATCGTCGGTTCGCCGTGGCCTGGCCGCGAGCAGGTCGAGCAACGCCGCCTGTTTCGGCGCGCGCCGGCGCATGGCGTCCGGCGCCGGCCCGCGAGCGACGAGCCTGGCTGGGGGCTCCGGCAACGGCTTGCCCTGCCGCAATGGGGCGGGCATGGCGGTGGCTGCGACGCTGCCGGGGGCCGCCTGGTAATAACGGGCGGTCCATCCGATGAGCTTCAGCAGGTCCGCGTCGAACAACGGTGCCGCATCGAGTGCCTCGACCGCGGGTTTGAGGCGCTCGACGGGTACGTCGGAAGTCTCCCCATGGGCCATCACGAGCCCGACCGGGTGACGCCTGCCGAACGGCACCCGCACCCGGGCGCCGGGTGCCGGCAGAGCGCCAGTTTCGGGCGCCAGGTAGTCGAACAACGTATCCAGCGGGGCATCGATCGCCACCTTCAGGATGGTCAACGTCGAGAACCCTGGCGGTGAGATTCGAGTTGTCCACAGAAGCTGTGGATAACTCTGTGGAAGAGTGGTCGGAATAGTGGTGCGGTCCGCGTCACTTCAAGGGGCCACTTAGTTTGGTCAAAAAATAATCATAGACAAAACTTCATTCTAATCAATTAGTTCCGAGGCCTTGTTGCTGTGCTTTGTTCGGCGACACGGTTTTGACACGGTATTTTTCGGGTGTTGTGAATAAGTGCGCGGAAGACGTAGCCTGCGCCACCTTCCCAAGCCCTTGTAAAGGCTCGTCGCAGCGGCGCGAATGGGACTCCGGAAAGGGCGCGAGCGACGAGAAATGTCGCTCGCGCCTCTGTAGCCGTGGCTCGGGGTGACCTCAGCTCGCCTTGATCGCGTGGATCAGCTCTGAGACCGCTGCCTGGCCGTCGCCGTAGAGCATGCGGGTGTTGTCGAGGTAGAACAGGCGGTTCTCGATTCCGGAGAAGCCCTTGCCTTTGCCGCGCTTGATCACGATGACGTTTTTCGCCTTGTCGGCGTTCAGGATCGGCATGCCGTAGATCGGGCTGGACGGATCCGTGCGCGCCACCGGGTTGACTACGTCGTTGGCGCCGATGACGAGCGCCACGTCCGTGGTGTCGAAATCCGGGTTGATCTCGTCGAGGTCCGCAATGAGGTCATAGGGCACGCCGGCCTCCGCGAGCAGCACGTTCATGTGACCCGGCATCCGCCCCGCGACGGGGTGAATGGCAAAGCGGACCTTCACGCCTTTCGACTGCAGCAGCTGTGCCAGTTCCCAGACCTTGTGTTGCGCCTGGGCTACCGCCAGGCCGTAGCCGGGGATGATGATGACGCGATCCGAGAAGGCCATCATGATGCCGGCGTCGGAACTCTCGATCGGCTTCAGGCTGCCCTCGACCTCGCCGGTGTCCATCGACTCGTCGCCGAAGGCGCTGAACAGCACGCTGGCCAGCGAGCGGTTCATCGCCTTGGCCATGAGCTGCGTCAGCAGGGTGCCGGCCGCGCCCACCACCGTGCCCGCGATGATCATCGCCTCGTTATTCAGCACGAAGCCCTCGAAGGCGACGGCCAGGCCGGTCAGGGCGTTGTACAGCGAGATCACCACCGGCATGTCGGCGCCGCCGATCGGGCTGGTGAGCATGATGCCGGCCAGCAGTGCCAGCACGAAGAACAGCGTCACCAGCGCGGCATGTGCGGAGTAATTGCCGAGCAGGAACATGCCGATGACGAAGGCGCCCAGCAGCAGCACGGCGTTGACCTGGTTCACGGCGCGGAAGCGGATCGGCTTCTTCATCCAGCCCTGCAGCTTGGCGAAGGCGATGAGGCTTCCGGAGAAGGACACCGAGCCGATCAATCCGCCGAGCACTGCGAGGAATCCGACTGTCAGGCCGTGATCAACGCCCTTGTAGAGCTCGACCGCGGCGATGGCGCCGGCCGCACCGCCGCCCATGCCGTTGTAAAGGGCGATCATCTGCGGCATGTCGGTCATGGCGACCTTCTTGCCGGTCCACCAGGCGAGGCCGCCGCCGACCAGGATGCCGATGACGATCAGCACGAGGTTGAACGGCGCCAGCCCCGGCCAGAAGAAAGTGACGACTGTCGCAAGCACCATGCCCCAGCCGGCCCACACGATGCCGCCGCGCGCAGTGCGGGGCGAACTCATGCGTTTCAGCCCGACGATGAACAGGAAGGCCGCGACGAAATAACTCGACTTGATCAGGAAGGTCGCGAAATCCATTATTTCCGCTCCCTGCTGGACTTGAACATCTCGAGCATGCGCTCGGTGACGACATAGCCGCCGACGGCGTTGCCCGCGCCGAGCACGACGCCGATGAAGCCGATGACGATGCCGATCGTGCTTTCGGCCTTGCCGAGAGCCACCATCGCGCCGACCAGCACGATGCCATGCACAAAGTTGGAGCCGGACATCAACGGCGTATGCAGGATGACCGGCACGCGGGCGATGATCTCGTAGCCGGTGAAGGCAGCGAGCATGAATATGTAGAGCGCGATGAAACCGTCAATCATGACCCCTGTCCTCCGCTGGCTGCGTCGATCCGCTCGCGAGTGGCGTCGTGGCCGATCCGCCCGTCGTGCGTCAGGACGCTCCCGGCGAATACCTCGTCCTCCCAGTCCAGTGCGAGTTCGCCCTCGCTGATGGCGGGAGAGAGAAAGTTGAAAATGTTCTTCGCATACATTTCGCTGGCGTGGCGTCCCAGCGACGCGGGCAGGTTGACCGGCCCGACCACCTGCACGCCGCCGACATCGACGGTCTCACCCGCCTTGGTCAGCGCGCAGTTGCCACCCGATTCGGCCGCGAGATCCACGATCACCGAGCCGGGTTGCATCCGTCCGACCGTTTCGGCGTCGATGATGCGCGGGGCCGTGCGGCCCGGAATGGACGCGGTGGTGATGACGACGTCCGCGGCGGCGACGTGGTCGGCCAGGATGCCGGCCTGCTTCGCCTTCTCTTCATCGGTGAGTTCGCGCGCATAGCCGCCGGCGCCTTCCGCGCTGATCCCGGTATCGACGAACTTGGCGCCCAGGGATTGGACCTGTTCGCGCGTCGCCGAACGGACGTCGTAGCCCTCGACGATGGCGCCGAGGCGCTTGGCGGTGGCTATGGCCTGCAGTCCCGCGACGCCGGCGCCGATGACCAGCACCTTCGCCGGGCGAATCGTGCCGGCGGCGGTCGTGAGCATCGGGAAGAACTTGTCCAGCTCGGTGGCGCCGATCAGTACGGCCCGGTAGCCGGCGACCGCTGCCTGCGAAGAGAGCGCGTCCATGGACTGCGCCCGCGAAATGCGCGGCACGAGCTCCATGGAGAAGCTGGTGATCTTGCGGTCACGCAGCAGGGCGATGAGTTCGTCGGAGCGGTGCGGCTGCAAAAGGCCGATGAGCAGGGCGTTCTCGCGCAGGCCCGAGGCCACCTCCAGCGGTGGCGGGTTGACCGCGATCAACACGTCGGCGCGGCTGACCACCTCCTCGCGGCCGAGGAACTCGACGCCCTCGAAGCGGCTGTCGGGAATGCGGGCCGCCTCGGCAACGCCGTGCTCGGCACAGACGGTGGCACCGAGCGCCGCGAGCTTCTTCGCGACTTCCGGTACCAGCGGCGAACGTGTCTCCCCTGCAGCTGTTTCGCGCAGGGCCCCAACGACAATAGCCATCGGCAGCCTCCCCGGGGCGTCATTCCGCCCTTGTTCTTTCGGCGAGAGAGTGTACAGCAAGATTCGGCTTTGTTGCCTCCCGATTGATTTTCCCCCGGCCTTCTGGAATAACACGGGCAACGGTGAGACAGCGGGTGGGAACGGTTCTGCAATGGGAACATCCCTGAGTCAACAGATCCTGCGCACCGATGTGGCCGGCATGCCGCTTGAGTGGGTCGACTACCGGTGCGCGGCGCGCCTGTACCACATGGAACAGGTGGCCTACGAGTGCGGGCGGCCATTATTCCGCCTGCGCGGCGGCATCAATGCCCGCACCGGCAATCGCACCATGGTCGAGGTGTCGAGCATCATTGCGACTTATGGTCACGGTGCTGCCTACCCGGCCTCGGGGGCCTATTCACCGCCGCTCAACAATCCCACGCTGTTTCGTCGCGACGCCAACCTCTGCCTTTATTGCGGCGAGCATTTTCTCGTCGTGGACCTGTCGCGCGATCACGTGACGCCCCTGTCGCGCGGCGGACGGGACTGCTGGACCAATGTCGTCACCGCCTGCCGCCGCTGCAACAACCACAAGGCCGGCAGGACGCCTGAGCAGGCCGGCATGCAGTTGCTCGCAGTGCCGTTCCAGCCGACCTATGCCGAGTACATCTACCTGAAGGGTCGCCGTGTGCTGGCCGACCAGATGGAATATCTGCTGGCGCATTTCCCGCGCAAGAGTCCGTTGCACGCGCGCCTCAGCGGCATCGCGCCCGACGGCGTCGCGCCTGCCGGGGCAGGATGGTTGTCGCGTCGCGCCGGCACGCCAGTGACCTT
>CAYTXS010000006.1:0-6241 GCA_964441585.1 uncultured Thioalkalivibrio sp. | reverse complement strand
TCGCGCCTGCCGGGGCAGGATGGTTGTCGCGTCGCGCCGGCACGCCAGTGACCTTTGACTGACCTTCGCGCCGTCGTCACAGCGCTCGGCGACGCGGGTTTCGCGCTCGATATGTCCACCGCCCGGCCGGTCGGCGGGGGCTGCATCCATGCCGCCACGCGGCTCGACGGCGCCGATGGCCCGCTGTTCCTCAAGACCTGTCCCGCCGCCTCCGGATGGCAGCTGGAAGCGGAGGCCGACGGGCTGGCCGGGCTGGCTGAGGCGGGTTGTCTGCGCGTGCCCGCGGTGCTCGCCGGCGGCACCGCTAGTGGCACGTCGTGGCTGGCGCTGGAGTGGCTTGAGCTGCGCTCGTCGACGGCGCGCTCGGATGCGGCGCTCGGCGCGGCCCTCGCGCGGCAGCACCTGGCGGGTGGCGATCACTTCGGCTGGCGACGCGACAATGCGATCGGTGCGACGCCGCAGCCCAATGCCTGCGGCGACGACTGGGCGGAGTTTTTCGCCCTGCAACGCATCGGCGCCCAGGCCGAGATGGGTGCCCGGGGCGGCTGGCCGCCGTCACTGGTGGCGCAGGCGCGGCGCCTGCAGGCGCGCGTCCCCGCCTTGCTGGCTGGGCGGCGACCGGTGCCGGCGTTGTTGCACGGGGACCTTTGGAGCGGCAATCGCGCGGCGGACCCGCAGGGCGCGCCGGTGGTGTTCGACCCGGCGGTGCACTACGGCGATGCGGAGTGCGATCTCGCGATGGCCCGCCTGTTCGGCGGCTTCGCGCCGGATTTCTTTGCCGCCTACGATGAAGTGCTGCCCTCCGCACCCGGCCGTGACGGCCGCGTGCGCCTATACCAGCTGTATCACGTCATGAATCATGCCACGCTGTTTGGCGGCGCTTACTTTCGCCAGGCGGCGCAGCTCATCGAGCGGTTGCTCGCCGAGTCTGCGCAGGAATGATCATCGAGGCGTGCCGATCGCACCCGCGACTGAGTGCACTCAGGCGTCGAGCGGCTCGATGACGATCTCCAGGCCGTCTGGCGCGCGCACGCGCACGACGTCCGCTTTCCCATCCACCTCATAGCCGCGTTCAGCCAGCCTTGCAGCCGCCGCCCTGGGGTCGTCGTGCTCGAAAGCCAGCATTGACCCGCCCAGGCCGGATCGCGGCGCGAGGGTGATGCCCGTGGCGATGACGCGCGACTCGTCGGGGTCCTGGACCAGGCCCAGCGTTTCCCAGAAGCTGGTGACCGCGGCGGGATCCGCCGCCGCGTAGCGGTACTCGCGAAAGTGGCCCAGCAGCGTGGCCAGCCGCGGACGGGTCGGGCCGGGCGACCAGGTGCGGGCCTCGAGAAGGGTGACCACCTGGCCGGCAGGATCGCGGAATCCGGCCTCGTGAAACTCGTCCGGTCCCGTCTTGGCGAATTCGAAATCGATGCCCAGCGCGCGGAGTTCCGGCAGCGCCTCCGCGAGCCCGGGGCGTACCCAGGTCAGTGAAGGCGAATCGAATTCATAGGCATGCAGGCCGAGTGCGAGTCGATCGTCGTGCAGCACCGCACAACGATGCGGCCAGGTGTCGCCGACCACGCCGTGTGTGAACCCCAGGCCTTCCCAGAACGCGGCGGAAGCGGCGACGTCGCGGCTCCACACGCTCAACTCGAAGAAGCTGCCGAGCATCAGCCGAGTTCGCCGGCTTCCCGGGCCGCCGTGCGTGCCGTGGCCCGTTCCCGGCTGGCCGCGGATTCCGCCTCCAGCGCGGCCGGATCGAGCGCGGGACCGGCCTCGGGCCAGCCTTGCGAGTGCCGCTGTGCCAGGTCGGCGAGGAAGTCGAGGTGGTCCTGCCGGCTGTTCAGGCAGGGAATGTAGTTCAGCGTTTCGCCCCCGGCTTCGTGGAAATACTCGGCATTCTCCACCCCGATTTCCTCGATCGTCTCGAGGCAGTCGGCGGAGAATCCCGGGCAGATGACGTCGAGACGCTTCACCCCGCGCTGGCCGAGGGCGCGGATCGAGGCATCTGTGTAGGGCTTCAGCCATTCCTCGCGCCCGAAACGTGACTGGAAAGTCACCGACCAGCTGCCGTCCTCGAGGCCGAGACGTTCCGCCAGCAGGCGCCCGGTTTTGAGGCACTGGCAGTGGTAAGGGTCGCCGGAATCGAGATAGCGCCGCGGTACGCCATGGAAGCTCATTATCAGGTGCTCGCCGCGTCCTTTCTCCGCCCAGTGTTCGCGGATGCTCGCGGCGAGCGCCTCGATGTAATCGGGCTCGTCGTGATAACGACTGATGAACCTCAGGTCCGGGATCCAGCGCCAGCCCATTAGCGTGGCGGCGACGGCATCGAAGGTGGAGGCGCTGGTGCTGGCGGAATACTGGGGATACAGCGGCAGCACCAGCAGGCGCCGCACGTTGGCGTCATTCAGCTGCTTCAGCGCGGAGGGAATCGACGGGTTGCCGTAGCGCATCCCGAGCACCACCTCGACGGGTCCCGGCAGCCGCTCCTGCAGCCGCGTGCGAATGCCGGCCACCTGGTCCTGCGAGATGCTCAGCAGCGGGGAGCCCGCCTCCGTCCACACGGAGCGGTACGCTTCCGCCGAGCGACGCGGGCGAATCCGGAGGATGACCCCGTTGAGGATCAGCCACCAAAGCGGCCGCGGCACTTCGACGACGCGGGGATCCCAGAGGAATTCCTTGAGATACCGGCGCAGGGCCCCGGTTTCCGGTGCATCGGGCGTGCCGAGGTTCGTCACTAGCACGCCGAGTTTCTCGCCGCTCCCGTGCTGGAACCCCTCGCTGCCGAGGTATCTGGTCATCGCGTGTTCTCCTGTTGCACCGAGGCATTATCCTACGTCGGCCCCGCCTTGTCGCAGGCCCGACTACAATTCAGGCCAGGTGTGCATTCGAGGAGAGTACCCATGCAGAGATTGTTGACCGTGCTGCTGCTCGCGGCATTGCCGATGGCTGCGGCAGCCTACCCGAGCGAACTCACGATGGATGTGGGCGACCTGGACGTGACCGGCACACTCTATGCGGACGGCCCGGTCGCTGCGGTGCGCGTCACCAACCACGAAAACGTCTCGGTTCGCTGCAGCGCCGAATTCCGTAATGGCCCTGAGCAGGGCCGCCCACGACGGGCGATCATCGAGCCCGGCGATATGGCGATCATGTCCTGGTCTCCGCGGCGCGAAGTCGTGCGACTGGAAGTCGTCGTCAGCTGTGAAAGCGAGGAGCCGGCGGCGGACGGCGGCGACTGACGGTTCGGGGGAAGGGGCGAGCTGGCACGGGTAATGGCCTGCGTCGAGGGGCTGGGCGCGATTCAAGGAATCCCGCCCGCGGCCGATGCCCCGGGATATCGATCCATGCCTCCCTTCTGGAGAACGCATCATGAAACGCATGCCCCTGCGCCCCCGCCTTGCTTGCCTCGCCGCCGTTCTCCTTTTCGCCAGCGGCACGGCGGCAGCTGATTCCTTCGCCCTGGGCGCCAAGGCCGGCACCACCGGGCTCGGCGTGGAAGCGAGCTGGGCGGTGCTCGAACGGATCAACCTGCGGGCCGGCTACTACACCTTCGATTACAGCACCGAGCTCGAGGAGGAAGGCGTGGAGTACGACGGCGACCTGCGCTTGCGCAACGCCGCCCTGTTCGCCGACTGGCATCCTTTCGCCGGTCGTTTCCGCATCACTGTCGGCGGCATCGACACGGGCAACGAGTTCAAGGGCGCGGCGGAGGATTCGCTCGATATTGGCGATAACACCTACGATGCGGCCGTCGATGCGACCGTTGGCTGGAGCAGTTTCGCCCCCTACCTGGGTGTGGGATTCGGCAACGCGGTCGGCGCGGGCCGCTGGAGCTTCTCCATGGACCTCGGCGTCATGTTCACCGGTTCTCCGGACGTCGTGCTGAACGGCACCGTCAACGATCCCACCCTGGAGGCCCAGTTCCAGGACGACCTGGCGCTCGAACAGCAACGTGTTCAAGAGGACCTGGACGATGCCAAGTATTACCCGGTGCTAAGCTTGGGAGTCGCCTACCGCTTCTAGCGGGCGTCGCGCCGCGTCAGGATTCAGCCGGCCCGCCGGTCGCATGGGCGGGTTCGGGGTGCGGCCGGTCCCGTGCACGACCGGGTGGCGTAGAATGCTCGCCCCGTCCCCGGGATATCGCCCGTGCAATCGCAGCTCACCAAACGCGCCCGCAGTCTCGCGGAGGCCGCCAGCATCCTCCGGCTGGCCGGCCCGCTGGTGGCCAACAACCTGGCACTCGCGGGCATGAGCTTCGCCGACACCGTCATGGCCGGACGTCTCGGCACCGGGCACCTCGCGGCGGTGGCCACCGGCGGCTCGCTGTGGATGGTGGTGTTCCTGTTCGGGCTGGGCATGCTGATGGCCGTCAGCCCTGTGGTGGCACATGCTTATGGGGCCGGACGCTGGGAGGAGGCCGGCGCCGTGCTGCGCCAGGCCTTTTGGCTGAGCCAGGCGCTCGCCGTCTGTGCTTTCGTCCTGTTGCTCGGCGCGGGTCCTTTGCTGTCGGCCATCGGCGTCGCGGCGGAGGTCGTACCGCTGACCTCCGGCTACCTGTTTGCGATCTCCTTCGGCCTGCCGGGCGTCTACGCTTTTCTCGCCATGCGCTTCATGAGCGAAGGGGTCGGCTGGACGCGGCCGATCATGTACGCGGCGGCCGTCGGCCTCGTCGTCAACGTGTTCGGCAACTGGGTGCTGATGTACGGCAACCTGGGTTTGCCGCGACTGGGCGCGGTCGGCTGCGGGATCGCCAGCGCGATCGCGATGTGGTCGATGTTCGGCGTCATGCTTGGGACCCTGCTGAAGTCCCGGCGTTACGATCGCTTCGCCCTGTGGACGCGCTGCGAAGGTCCGCGCTGGCCCGTCCAGCGAGAGGTGATCGGGCTGGGACTCCCGATCGCCGCGAGCGTCGAGGCGGAGGCGGGGCTGTTCGCCGGCGTCGCCCTGATCATGGCCACTCTCGGCGCGACGCAGGTCGCGGGCCACCAGATCGCGATCAACTATGCCGCCACCATGTTCATGGTGCCGCTGGCGTTCCATTCCGCCACCACCATTCGCGTGGGACAGGCATTGGGGCGCGGCGAGGCTCGCCAGGCCCGGCGGGCCGGCTGGACGGGCATCGGGCTGTGCGGCCTGTTCATGTCGCTCTCGGCCTTCGTGCTGTTCCTGTTCCGCGACCAGATCGCCGCCTTCTACACCAACGACCCCGAGTTGCTACCGCTGGCGACCGCGCTGCTGGCCATGGCGATGGTGTTCCAGATTTCCGACGGACTGCAGGTCGGCGCGGCCGGTGCGTTACGCGGCTTCAAGGACACGCGGGTGCCGATGCTCATGAACGTCGGCAGCTACTGGTTATTCGCCTTTCCCATGGCCTGGTACGCCGGGATCCACGCCGACCTCGGCCCGGTCGCGGTGTGGGTGGCGTTGATCGCCGGGCTGACGGTGACTGCGCTGCTGTTGAACGTGCGCTTCATGCGCCTGTCGAATCGCCGCGTCCGCGCCGCGGCCCGCGTGCCCGCAGAGGCGCGGCATGAGGCGGACTCTCAGGACCGCGGTGCCGCCTGACCGAAGCTTTCTCCCCCGGCTTCCAGCCAGGTTGTTTCTTCCGCCGTGGGACGGCGCCCGAGCACGCTGTTCCGGTGCGGGAAGCGGCCGAAGCGTGCCACGATGTCACGGTGTTTCTGCGCGTATTTGCGAAACCCGGCGAAGATCTCGCGGTGGTCGGACGCGACCTCGCGCTCCAGCTGCAGGAAGCGGTCCACCGCCATCTCCTGATCGTCGAGCGATTCGGAGTGCTGCAGCGGCATGTAGAAGAACGCCCGCTCGATGGGCGTGAGTTTCATGTCCATGAGCCGACCCACCCCGTCGCGCATGAGGTAGCGCGCACGGCCGTCACGGAGGAACGCTTCAGCCGTGCCGCGATAGATATTGCGGCGCATCTGGTCGAGCAGGATCAGCACGGCGAGACGGCCACGCGGTGTCTCCGTCCAGAAGTCCAGCTTGCCCTCCGAGGCGGCGTCCACGAGTGCGCCGAATCGCTCGCGCATTTCGGCGTCCCGCTCCGGGTCGTTGGCGAACCAGAATGCCATCCGACCCGGCGCCTTCGAGGGATCCCGCACGCTGTCCCCGAACCAGTAATCGAGAATCTCGTCGGCGATACGCTGGTCGTACATCGAAGGCCACCCTGTGGAACCGCTGTCTGCGTCCGTATAAATGTCGGCTTTCGCGCGCCGCAAGTCCAGTTTACGCTGCA
>CAYTXS010000005.1:0-38136 GCA_964441585.1 uncultured Thioalkalivibrio sp. | reverse complement strand
GCCGTTGTGGCATTCAGCGCACCTCCAGCGTGAGGGTCGCATTGTAATTGTTCTGATCGCAGATCGCCGGATCCGGGTAAGGTTCACTGGCCCTCGCCGCAACCATCCAGCGGCCGCCGTGGTCGAGCGCGAGGCGTGCGATCCCCGCGTCATCCGTCTGCGCACTGGCCGCATACTCACCCTCGCCGCCCGTGAACCCGGCATACGTCGCGCGGACCATGCCCTGCCACGGCCGGCCATGCAGCGTCACCCGCACCGCAAGCGGCTTGCCCAGCGCCGCCTGCCCGTCCAGCGGCATGATTTCCAGCGGAAACCCCAACTCGGCGTCGATTGCCGGGCCCTCGCCGAGCAATGCGACCACGGCGTTACGCGAATATCCGCAGCTGAGCGCATCCGGGTTGTCGGCGCGGGAACTGCGCTGCCCCCCGCGCGGCGTGCGGCTGTAGAAGCCGGGAACCTGCCGTGCGGCCAGCAGCCATGGCCCGTCGCCGGGCAAGGGTGGCGTGACGAAAAGCGCTCCGGCGGACAGGTCGATGGCGGTTGCCGTCCCGGCGCCATCCACCAGCCACGCGGCCTCGACCCGCTCGGGCCCCAACGTGGCCGTGCCGGGAAACTCGTGACCCCAGCCGATATTGAACACGACCGTCTCACCCGGCGCCGGCCGATACTCACCCGGCGTCATCCACGGGTAGTGCGCCGCGGCCAGCACCGGCCATAGCACGGCCAGCCCCAGGGCCGCGGTCAGCCCGACGCGGCTGCGGATCCGCAATCTTGCACAGTTCATGAAACTCTCCTGTCGCTGGCGCCGCACGGCGCCGGTCAAAATTCGACATCCAGCGTGAGGCCGATCCGCCGGCCCTGACGCCAGGCAAAGGCATCGTCGCCCTTGTCGGACTCGAAGGCATTGCCGATGTCGAGGTTGAGGGTCGCCCGGGTCGTGAGGGCCAGCCAGGCGCGAAGATCCACGACCCGGTGGGCATCGACACGCCGCGTGTTGCTGACGTCGCGGAACTGCTCCCCCACCGCGATCACCGCGAGGCGCACCCCGCCCTGTCCACCCGGCGCCACCCAGGTCGGCGCCAGTGACACCGTGTACTCGGGCACGTAAGCGAGCGTCTCGCCGGTGTCCCGGTTGTCCGCCTCGGTCCATGCGAGTCCCGCCGTCATCGAGAAGCCGCGCGCGCCGCCGGCACGCAGGGACAATTCGGCACCGCGGATCCGCGCTTCCTCGACATTGACATAGGATTCGATCGGCACGCCGTCCACGGTCTCGCGACCCGTGTCCGTGCGTACCACCTTGTCCGCGAGATCCGTCTGGAATACGCCGAATGAAGCCCATAGGCCGTACGGCGTCCAGCGCCGTTCCACGCTGAGGTTGACGTTGATCGCTTTCTCCGGATCGAGTTCGGAGTTCGACTCGATGTAGCTCTCTCCGTGCCGGTACAGACCTTCGTAATAGAGCTGGCGGATGGTCGGTGACTTGAAAGCGCGCCCGATCGAGGCGCGCCAGGTGGTCCGCTCGTCTGCGCTGCGCAGGCTGGCGGCAAGCTTCGGATTGAGTTCGCTGCCGAAGGTGGAGTGATGTTCGTAGCGCACACCCGGGACGAGCATCAGCCGGCGTTCGTACAGCCAGATCTCGTCCTGCACATAAGCGCTGGAGGTGTCCACGTTGCGCCGCACGGGCAGCGTGGCCTCGAGCAGGCCGTCACGGTAATTGCTGAACTCATAGTCGAGATCCTGGCGCTGGAACTCGCCGCCGACGGTCAGCCAATGGTCCTCGCCGAGCCAGGTGAACTGGGCTTCGGCCTGCTCATAACCGATCTCGCCGCTGCGAAAGCCATGCGTGAAACCGGGGTAGCCCTGCACGAACTCCTGTGTGAAGCGATAGGCCGAGGCTCTCGCCGTGTGGGTCGCGGTGTCATGGCGCAGCGAGATCGTGCCGCGACGATCGTCATACTGGCGATCGAAGCGTTCCGGCGCCGCGGCCGGTTCGCGCCGGGCACGCGCCGCGTCGGCCTGCAGTTCGACCGACCAGTGCGCCCCGAATGCCGTGCTCCAGCGTGCCAGCAATGCATCACGCCAGGTCGTTGCGGGATCACGGTCCGCGGATTCGTCCTGCTCCCGACTGAGCAGCAACAGGAAACCCGACGACTCGCCGACCGGCGTACCGAAACTGGCATGCGCCCGGAGATCGTCGCGGCCAGGATCATTCGCCGGCACGCCGTTGCGCGCCAGCACGTCGTAGCGGCCGCGCGTGAGCGAGGCCGTCCCGCCGGCCGTCGGAGGCACGGGGCGCGTGATCACGTTGATCACGCCCGCCATGGCATCCGCACCGTACAACGCCGAGCTCGCGCCCTTGACGATCTCGATGCGCTCCACCATCGCGATCGGGACCTGGTTCAGGCTCACGCCGTAGTCGCCGTGCGCGCCGAGCCCGCCGTGAATGCGCCGGCCGTCGATCAGCACCAGTCCGTAACCTTCGTTGACCTGCAGGCCGCGCACCGTCAACCGCAGGTTGTCGGCGGCCAGCGTGTCGTCGAGATTGGTGATCGACACCCCGGGAATCATGCGCAACAACTGGGGAAGGTTCTGGGCGGGCGAACGCTCGATGTCCTCGCGGGTGATCAGGACCGTGTCGACGGGAACCCCGGCCAGCGAGTGCGTCGAACGCGTTCCGGTCACCACCACGGCATCCAGCCAGGCGGGCTGCTCGGTCTCGGCTTGCAGCGTCGGGATTCCCGTAAGGACGCCCAGGGCCGTGGCGAGCGCCGTTGCCAGCCTGGATGAGAGTCGAAAAGGAACGCGCTCCAAGGCAGAGCTCCCGGTAATATTTTTCCGGAATTATTCTTACCCTGGCCAGGCCCCCTCTCAATAGGGGATTGTCACAGGTCGCGCGGGTCGCGCGACAGCGAATCAGTCGTGATCGTGGTGATGCTCACGATAATGGCCGTGCGAATGGCCGTGCGAACCTTCCTCGCCCGCCGGAGAAGGAATCCGGTGCAGCCGCCCGTGGCGGATGCCGGGCCGCGCCATGACCGAGTCGCCGAAGGCCTCGATCTGCGAGGCCGGACCCTTCAGCAACACCGCCTCGAGACAATGGTCGTGATCGAGATGCATGTGCAGCGTCGTCACGGTGAGGTCGTGATGGGCGTGGTGCGTTTCGGTGAGCCGCTTGCTGAGTTCACGCTCATGATGATTGTAGAGATAGGTGAGGATCCCGAGGCAGTGCACATCGGGGTCCTTGTCGAGCTGCTCGCGCGCGAGCGCCTCGCGAATCAGGTCGCGCACCGCCTCGGAGCGGTTCCTGGCGCCCTTGCGTTGCATGTAGCCGTCGAACTGCTGCGCCAGCTCGGCCTCGAGGGATACTGTAAATCGTTCGCTCATCGTTGAGGTTGCTCCGCCATCGTGTTCGTTCCGGGTCGCGAGATTGACACCCCCCGCCGCGGCGCGGAGAATGCCGTGCCTCCGGAGGGGTGCCAGAGTGGTCGAATGGGCTTGACTCGAAATCAAGTGTACGGTTTACCGTACCGTGGGTTCGAATCCCACCCCCTCCGCCAAGCCTAAAGATATCCCTGATTGGGATTCGAACCCACGGTTCACAAAGCGGGGTTCGAGCCACAGGCCTTCGGCCCGTGTCAGCGGCCGGAAGAGCCCGCCAGCACGTCCTGCAGATGCGGCGTCCGCTCGATCCGGTTCTTGACGTAGGGGCACACCGGAACCACCCGCCAGGACCGTGCGCGCGCGTCTGCTACGGCGCGGTCCACGAGGGCGGCGGCGGTGCCGCGTCCGCGCAGCGCCGGTGGCGTGTATGTGTAGTCGATCAGCATACGATCGCCATCAAGCCGGTAGGTCAGGTAGCTCTCGCCATCGGGCTCAGCCAGGACATAGCGTCCGGTGTCGCCATCACGGGTCTCAGCAATTGATCGTTCGGTCACGTCCGTTTCCTCTGGGCAGCTTGTCCACCACGTACAGTAAAGCGTAAATGACGCGGCGTCCCGGGAGACCCCCATGTGGTCCTCCGTGTCGTTGCTCTTTGATCGTGCCGATCGTCGTACGGAGAATCCCTGCGCCGGGAACGGCTTCGGACAGTCCTATAGACTGCTTGTCGATGGTGGATCTCGCAATCGTGCTCGCGTTCGTCCTGTATTCCGTGTCCGCCGGCCTGCGGGTCCGGCGACAGGCCTCGGCAGATCTCGACCAGTACTTCCTCGCAGGGCGCACGATCAAGGGCTGGAAAGCCGGTGTCAGCATGGCGGCGACCCAGTTCGCGGCGGACACGCCCCTGCTCGTTACCGGCCTGATCGCGACCAGCGGAATTTTCGCGTTGTGGCGTCTTTGGATCTACGCCCTGGCATTCCTGTTGCTTGCCTTCGTGTTCGCTGCCCTGTGGCGGCGCTCCGGTGCGCTGACCGACGCCGAGTTGACGGAGATCCGCTACAGCGGACGAGGCGTCCTGGCCCTGCGCATCCTGAAAGCCGTCTATTACGGCACGGTCATCAATTGCGTCGTGATGGCCATGGTGCTCGTTGCCGCAGTACGCATCGCCGAAGTACTTTTGCCATGGCACGAGTGGTTGCCGCCAGAGATCTTCGGTGCGCTGACCATATTCGTGGACGCCACCGGGCTCAGTCTCGGTGGCAGTGCCACCGGTCTGCCGCCTGAGGTAGCCACGGCGAACAGCATCATCAGCGTGGCGCTCATTCTCGGGTTCACCACGCTCTACTCGACCACCGGCGGCCTGCGGTCGGTCATCTCCACCGATGTCGCGCAGTTTGCCGTCATGATGGCCGGCACCGCAGTCTATGCCGGCTATGCCGTGGCGCAGGCCGGTGGCCTGCGGACGTTGAGCGTGCGGGTCTTGCAACTTTATCCCGAGCGGGGCCCGCAGATGCTTTCGTTCTCGCCTCCGCCGGGAGAACTGCTACTTCCTTTTATCGCCATCATTTCCCTGCAATGGATTTTCCAGATGAGCAGCGACGGGACCGGCTATCTTGCGCAGCGCTCCATGGCCTGCAGCAGCGATCGTCAAGCCCGGATTGCTGGGGTCGTATTCACCTGGCTGCAATGGTTTGCCCGCAGCCTGATATGGCTGCTTATCGCCGTTGCCCTGCTGGTGATTTATCCGTTCAGCAACGAACAGGCGCTGGCCGAGGGGTTCACTGCACAGCGGGAAATCCTGTTTGTGACGGGCGCGGTGGAACTCCTCCCGAGCGGGGCCCGGGGCCTCATGTTCACAGCCTTGCTCGCGGCCCTTGCATCGACGATCGACACGCACCTCAACTGGGGTGCTTCCTACTGGACAAACGATATCTATCGTCGCGCCGTCTGCCAGGCCGGCCTGCGCCGACAGCCCTCCGGCCGCGAGCTCGTCATCGTGGCACGCCTCTCGAACCTGCTGATCCTGGCGATCGCGCTGATCATCATGACCCGTCTCGGATCGATCCAGGAGGCGTGGACGCTGTCATTGCTTTTCGGTGCCGGCATGGGCTCGGTGCTGGTGCTTCGCTGGCTATGGGAGCGGATCAATCTTTATTCCGAGGTCGCCGCCATCCTGGCGAGCCTGCTGACGGCACCGATCGTGCTGGCGACCCTGGAAGCCGAGTGGCTGCGCCTCGGCGTGATGGCGCTGGTGACGACCGTGGCTGCCGTGGGAATCACGTGGTTCACGCCACCGACGGAGGAGCAGCGACTGGCCGAGTTTTTTCGCCGCGTACAGCCCGTGGGCTTCTGGAGCCGGGCGGCAGCGATGGCCGGTGCTGACCCCCGCGTCGCGAGACATCGCCTCTGGCGGGCACTGCTCAGAGTTTCGACTTGTGCCGCCTCGCTCTACCTGCTGTTGATCGGCGTCGCCATGCTGCTGTTACCCGGGCGGCCGGGGAGCAGCGACCTCCTTGCCTCGGGGCTTGTGGTGTCGGGGCTTGCGCTCATCCCCGCCTGGCTACGCAGCGGGGTATCGAGCCGGCCAGCCGGGCGAACAAACTAGGACGCATGCCGCACCGGTCACGCGACACCTCGGTACGCGCGATCGTCATCTTCCCGGAGCGCGCCTGATCACGACCCACTGATGGCGACCTGCACGATCTGTCCGGCCAACGCACCACCGGCGGCCAGCGCGCCGATCACCGGAACGATCAACGGAATGTCGGGGACTTCCTCCGGCTGACTGCGCCGCTTCATGCGGACCAGCGACAGGTTCACACCGACGAACACGACCAGGATGGCAAAGCTCGTCATTTCGGCGAGCGACTTGAGCGGCACCAGCAGGGCCAGCACCAGGACCGTCGCGGCGATAATCAGTGTGGCCGGGATCGGCGTGTCCGTCGTGTCGTTCACATGGGCGAGAACGCCGGGTGCACCGCGGCCGTCGCGCGCGATATCCAGCAGCAGTCGCGAAGCCGCGATGATCTGCGTCAGCGCCCCGTTGACGATCACGAACAGGCTCGCGATGGCGACAGGAAGCCCAGGCCAGCCGGCCAGTTCCACAGCTTTCACCAGCGGCGCCGACGCGTCGGCGATAACTTCGAGCCGGCCCGTGCCGACCAGGGCCATCGCGATCAGGATGTAGAAAACGAACACGATGGCCAGCGAGATCATCATGGCGCGCGGGAGGGTGCGCTTCACATCACGCACTTCTTCCGCCGTCTGCGCCATGTCGCCGAAGCCGATAAAGGAGTACACCGCCAGGATCGCCCCCGCGAAGAGCATGCTGAAGCCGGCCATGGACGAGGTCGTTGCATTCCCGGTTCCGGTTTCGGTACCCCCACCCGGCTCGGCTCCCCACCCGAGCCCGGCGAGCACCTCCGCAGGGGCCTCGACCAGGGCGCTGCGCAACGCCCACAGCACGGCAAGCAGGGCCGCGATACCGATGAGCGTGGTCGCCGTCATCAGCCAGGTGCTTTCCTTCATGCCGACGACGGCGACACCGCCCAGGACAATCACGAGCACCACGGTGGCCGTCCAGTCCGGCACGGCAGCGAAGCTGTTGAGATAGGCGACGAACCCCGTGACGATGGTGGCTGCCGACACCGTGTTCGCGACGATCAGCATCCATCCGGCCCCGGAACCGAGCCAGCGGATATGGAAGGCCTGCTCGAGATAATCGATCGGCCCCCCGGCCGTCGGAATGCGTGCGCCCATCTCCGCGAAAGACAGGGCTGAGGTGATGGCTACGATGCCGGCCAGCGCATAGGCGATCGGCGCCAGGCGACCCGCCTCGCCCACGACCTCCCCCACGACCACGAAGATCCCGGCGCCCAGGATCGTCCCGGCGCCGTAGAAAACGAGTTGCCAGAGCCCCACGGAGCGGTCGAGGGGGGATTCTTGTTTCGCTGTTCGGGTCATGTATGTTTAGAAATGTTCCCGGGCGAGTCTCAAGCTAACCGTAGCTGATCGCGCTGCCGGGATGCGCCAGATCAGAAGGTAACCGGACGATGGCCGACGACTGCTGCTCGAAACCTCTGCGGACCGAAGCGCTGGAAGCCGGTCAGCGCCGGGTGTTGGTCTGGGTGCTCCTGATCAACGCCGCGACCTTCGTGATGATGGTCACGGGCTCGGTGCTCAGCGGCTCCTCCTCGCTGTTGTCCGGCACACTGGACAATCTCGGTGATACGCTCACCTACGCCCTCAGCCTCGCCGTGGTGGGGGCCAGTCCGGCAGCGAGGGCGCGGGTCGCCTTGTTCAAGGGCCTGCTCATTTCCGCCGCGGCGATCGCCGTCGCCGCCCATATCATCTGGCGCCTCCAGCATCCCGATGCACCCGTGGTCGGGACCATGGGCACGTTCGCCGTGCTCAACCTGGCTGCCAATTCCGTCTGCCTGCTGCTGCTTTCCGGCCATCGCCACGACGACGTCAACATGGCATCGGTATGGGAGTGCTCGCGCAACGACGTCGCTGAGGGCTTCGCCGTGATCGGCGCAACCCTCGGCGTCTGGATCTTCGATTCCGGTTGGCCGGACGTCATAGTTGCGATCCTGCTGCTGGCGGTCTTCTCTCGCTCGGCCGCGCGTGTCCTGCGCAGGGGCTGGCAAGAACTCCAGGCCACCAGCGCAGGGCCGACGGACGGGTCTAGCGGCTCTTGAGCGCCCCGGCGCGAACGAAGAGCTCCAGGAACTTCGCCGCGACCGGCGACCCTTCCACCCCCGCCTCGTCCAACGGCTTGTCCCAGTGGAGACCGTCCGTGGTACCCAGGACGACGAGCGCCTTGCCGTCGTCCGGGGCGATCAGCAGCAGGCCGGTGTAGGCGTCTGGCCACCACCCGGTGTGAAAGACGAGCTTGTGGCCCTGCCAGTCCTGCACGTACCAGCCGTAGGCGTAGGGTTCCGTCTCGCCTGACGGTTTCTGCGGCGGGGTCCACATCGCGTCGCGCAAACCCGGGCCCAGGATGCGCCCCTCCTGCAACGCGATCGCGTAGCGCGCGAGGTCCGGGGCGCTCGAGATGATGCCCGAACTAGCGTTCAACTCAGGGTTGGGTAGCGGCGAGGGCTCGACGCCGCCGCCTTCCTTGTGACGGAACGGCGGTGCGAGGTGCGTGAGCACATGCCCCTTGCTTTCATCGCGCCAACCGGC
Organism: uncultured Thioalkalivibrio sp.; assembly: GCA_964441585.1. Lineage (GTDB taxonomy): Bacteria > Pseudomonadota > Gammaproteobacteria > Steroidobacterales > XN24 > XN24. The sequence goes on along the minus strand of CAYTXS010000005.1, from coordinate 29,571 downwards.
CGCCGTGCCGCCCAGCCCGCCGGGGTCTATCACGTATTCGTACATGAACTCCCGGAACGGCCGACCGGTCTGTTCCTCGACGAAGTTAGACAGCCGACCGAAGATGACCGGGTTGTAAAGGAAATCGGAGCCGGGCTCCCCGTTGACCCTGTGCGTCAGGACTTGTCTCAGGGTGATCGGGCCTTCGCAGCCGACCGGCTCGATCACCGTGCCGTCGTCGAGCGTCGCGCCGCCGAAGATGATCCCGGAGTTTGCCAGCCATTCGCAGCGACGATCCCAGTCGCTCAGCTCAGTGAAATCGGCGTCGAGGTCGATGAGTCCGTCCGCGGCCATGCCCAGCAGCGTGGCGCCGGTGAAGGTCTTGGTGATGGAAGCGACCAGGTAAGTGGTGTCAGGCGTCGTGGGCTCCTCCGCGTCATGATCCTGGAAGCCGTAGCCTTCCGCGAAGATCACCTGGCCATCCTCGACGACGGCGACGGCGAGACTCGGCATCATCTGTTCCTGCCTGAAGGTCTGCAGGAACGCATCGAACTCGGCGAGCCGGGGGTCGCTCGTCGCAGGCGCGGGAGTGGCCGCGAGCGACGCCAGCGCAAAGGGCAGCAAACGTATCATTAAAAACACTCCTTGGTCCCGATAAACGCGAACGCCATGAAATCCGTCGCAGCGACCGGGAGCGAGGATTTCCTGGAACGTGGCTTCGTGCCTGCGATAAAGGTAAACACCGATGCCTACTGCCTGCAAGGCGTGCATAGTCAAGGTGCTTAAAGGACGACTGGCCATTCCTCCCCGATCCAGGAGGCTGATCCGATGCGCACGAGAGATGCAGGCACGTGACGGCCCGAATCCCGAACCGCACGCCCGGTGCACCACAGGCAGCGAAGGATATCGCTACACGCGCGGTCATCCCGTTCGTCTTGCTCACCTTCGGAATCACCTGGGGCCTCATGGCGCTCATGATCTTCAAAAGCGACCTGATGGAGTCGCTGTTCGGAGAGCTTGGCGTCACTCACCCGGTCTACATCCTGGCTGTCTGGTCTCCTGCCGTAGCCGCCTTCACCCTGGTCCTGCGTCGTGCAGGAACCGGCGGTCTCAGGCGTTTTCTCGGTCGCCTGTCACCGCGTGGCGTCGCGCCGGCATGGTGGGCGCTCGCGTTCCTCGCGCTGCCGCTGGTGAAGATACTCAGCGCGATACTCAACGGGACGCCCTGCAACGAGTTGCTCGTGCTGCAACCGCTTGGCGAGGTGCTGCTGGTCACCGCGTTCATGCTGGTGCTGGGACCGGTCGAGGAATTCGGGTGGCGTGGGGTGATGCTGCCCTTGCTCCAGCGCGTCCTTGCGCCGGTATGGGCCGGGCTCCTCGTGGGTTTCGCCTGGGCCATCTGGCATATCCCGGCATTCTTTCTCGGCGGCACGCCGCACACTGCATGGGCCCTGGCACCATTCGTCATCGGCGTCACCGCAGTAGGCGTCGTAATGGCGGTGGTGTACAACCGCACCCGCGGCAATCTTCTGCTGCCCATCGTGATCCACTGGCAGCTCAACGTGGCGTTCTGGCCGGAGGCGCAGCCTTGGGAGAATTACCTCAATGTTGCGCTCGCCGTGGCGCTGGTCTGGATGCACCGTGACACGATGTTCAGCAGGCGGCCGGCGGAAACGACAGTGGTGCCACCATGATCGGCAAGTTGGCGGGCAACGGCGGTTGCGGGAAGTGGCATGGACCTCCCCTGCTATTTTTCGCCATCCTGGCCCTATTCGCTGCTCATGAAGTCGGCGCACGCCCGACCGTCGGCCTGGTGCTCAGCGGAGGCGGCGCGCGCGGCGGTGCGCATGTCGGTGTCATTCGGGTGCTGGAAGACCTGAACGTGCCCGTGGATTACATCGCAGGGACGAGCATGGGCGCCGTGGTGGGCGGGCTCTATGCTGCGGGACTGAGCGCCGACGAACTCGAAGAGGTCGTGAGAACCGCCGACTGGAACGTGCTTTTGAGAGATCGTCCGCCCCGCTCGCAACGGTCTTTCCGCCGCAAGTCCGACGATCTCAGCTTCCTGGTGGACTTCGACCTCGGCATCGACCGCAGCGGGGTGCTGCTCCCGGGCGGACTGGTGCAGGGCCAGAATCTTGACCTGGCGCTTCGCCGGCTGACCCTCCCTGTCGCGACCGTGGAAGATTTCGACGCGCTTCCCATCCCGTTTCGTTCCGTAGCCACTGATATCGGTAGCGGAGAAATGGTGGTGTTCGACTCCGGCGACCTGGTCGTCGCGATGCATGCCAGCATGGCAGTGCCGGGGATATTCAAGCCGGAACGGGTCGATGGACGACTGCTGGCCGACGGCGGCATATCCAGCAACCTGCCGATCGAGATCATGCGCGACATGGGTGCCGACATCATTATCGCCGTAGACCTTGGCTTTCCCCTGCAGCCGCAGGAAAAGCTGGGTTCCGCTCTGGCCATTACCAGGCAGATGCTCACGATACTCATCAACAACCAGGCCGAGGAGCAGCTCCGATTCCTGGGTGACGATGACGTCCATATCAAGCCGGACCTCGGCGCGCTCGGCAGCCAGGAATTTCATCGACTCGCCGAAGCCATGGAAGCGGGTCGGATTGCGGCCGCGGCACACGCCGAGTCACTCGCTCGATTTTCTGTCCCGGAAAAGACTTATCACGCGTACCGGGCAGAAATCGCGGGGCGACGCGGCGCGCCGCCGATGGTAGATACCGTCCGGGTCGTCAACCAGTCGGGACTGTCGCCAAAAGCGATCGAAGCCAGGCTGACCCGGCTTGCAGGGGAACCGCTGGACATCGACGAGCTCGAGCGAAACATCCGCGACATTTACTCGCTCGATGCGTTCGAGACCGTCACCTATGACCTGGCTGAAGAAAGCGGCCTCACCGCGCTAAAGATCGAGAGCACCGCCAAGAGCTGGGGGCCCAACTACCTGCGTTTCGGCATCAACCTGGAAGACGATTTCGACGGCGGCAGCAACTACAACGTCGCCACGCGGCTCACGGCGACCGAAATCAATGCTCTGGGTGGCGAATTCCGGGCGGAACTCCAGGTCGGAGAGTCGCCGCGCGTCTTTACCGAGATATTCCAACCGCTCGATTACGGCGCGCGCTGGTTCCTGAACCCGAAACTCGAAGTAAGCCGCACCAACGAAGGGTTCTTCGATGACGGGGTCCAGCTGGCGCAACTGCGATCCCGCCAGACCAGTATTTCGCTGGAAGGTGGACGACAACTCGGTAACTGGGGAGAGTTGCGCCTTGGCGTGCTGCGCCTGTGGAGCGACGAATCACTGCGAATCGGTGATCCGAGCATAGCGACCGGAGAGGGCAACCTCGGCGCGATACTCGCGCAGATCGCCTACGACACCATTGACCAGGTGGACATTCCCCTGAACGGCACACTGATGGCACTGGCCTGGAACGGTTCACGTCCCAGCCTCGGCTCGGACGGAGACTTCGACCTGGCCAGCGTCTTCCTGCTGAAGCCCGTCACCTGGGGCCGGCACACGTTCCTCAGCTGGTGGAACCTCGATAGCACGGTCCGCGACAAGACGCCCGGTGTCGAGCCGTTCATCCTCGGTGGTCCGTTCAATCTTTCCGGCTATTCGAGCGGTGAGCTCCGTGGCAGGCATCGCGGCATCGGGCGATTGCTCTACTACGGCCGACTCGGACAGGAACCCCTCGCAGCATTGAGTAATCCGATCTATCTCGGCTTCTCGATCGAAGCCGGCAACGTCTGGCAGAGCCGTGACGAAATCACTTTTCGCAATACGCTGACGGCCGGCAGCCTGTTCGTAGTATTCGATACCTTGCTGGGACCGTTGTACCTCGGCTATGGCATGGGCGAGGACGACCGCAGGTCCGCTTTCTTGTACCTCGGGCAGACTTTCTGACAACCGGCCTGGCGACCGTTCAAGGGCTCGCTCCGAGAGCAAGATCCGCGAGGGCCGCCTCCAGCGCCGGCACAAGGTCCGAGCTGCCGTCGACGACTCCTGCATCGCTGTTGATCTGAAACGCCACGGTGACGCCGTGATCGGCATAATGGCGCAGGCTGGAAACGTACGCGGGAATCCAGCCGCCATGCCCGTAGACGCGGCCGCGTGGCGTTGCCGTGTAAATTGCAACGCCTGCGCCGTAGAAGGTGTCTGGCGCCTCCGGAGCCACCGCTACGCCGTCGAGAAGGCGATCGAGATAGGGGGGGTCCATTACCAAACCGCCGAACAGTGCGTGCCCCCAGCGCACGAGATCCCCGGCGGTGGAAGCGAGTCCGCCTCCAGTCCATTCCACACCCGGATCCCAGACCAGCCGACCAGCGGAATCCGCGGTGCGCTCGGGCAAGCCGAAGGGATTGCCCGGGATGGTGTAGCCGACAGCCAGACCGGGGATTTCCGGCCGATCCGAGGGCACCGTGCCCGTCAGGCCGAGCGGGCTGATGAACAACTCCTGGACGACTTCGTAATAAGCCCGCCCGGTGACTTCCTCGATAAGCAGACCGAGCAGGATATAGCCGGTATCGCTATAGGCCCATGCGGTCCCGGGGTCGAATAATGCCTCACGCCCCGTGACGAATCCCAGCAACTCTTCCGGAGTAAACGCCCCCTCGCCCGCCGCGAACTGCGCCGCGGCCGCGGCCTGGAATTCGGGCAAGTAAGGGTGATCCGGCAATCCCGACTGGTGCCGCAGCAGGTGATCGATGTTGATGGCAGCCGCGTTGGGAAGTTCATCGAACCACGGGCGATCGCCGAGGTAGTCGGCCAGTGGGTCGTCCGCCGACAGCTGCCCCTGGCTTTCCAGCGCCAGCACCGTCGCCGCGACGAAGGTCTTGCCAATGCTCGCGGCCAGCATGGGTGTCACGTCGGTCATCGGCCGACCCGACTCTACATCGGCTAGACCGCTTGATGCGGCTAACACTTCACCATCGGGCAGCGCGATCGCGGCGGTCACTCCCGGCAAACCATAGCGAGCCCGAAATTCGTTCAGCGTCGCCGACAACCGTGCGGACATGGCCTCCTGTTGCTCTGCCAGTGCCGCACCTGAACCGATGAGCGCCGCAAACGCCATGGACGCCGCGAATAACGCCGGACTTATTCGCATGGCACTCGCCTTGAACGCTCCTGCAAACGGTCATTCCGACGGCGGTGATCGATCGTCACGACGATGGCGGCCTTTCCCGACCTGTTCGACAAACGAATGTACTCGATCCCTCGCTTCCTCTCGTCGATCCGGGTCGCGCATCAGTCTCTCGACCTCCTCCAGCAACGAGTCGATGCCCTGCGGCGGAGCCTCCGGCCCAAGCCGATCGGCAGCGCCGAACAGGTTGATCCACTTCTCGGTTCTGCGGCCGAAAGACACGACCCCATAGAACCGCTTGCCGCCATCATCGCCCGGCACGAGCAGATCGACCAACGCAGCCATGATCGAAATCGGGCTGAGAAACAGGTCCCGCAACCCGTCGATCAGCAGCTTGCCCTGGAATACCACGACATCACGGAACACGCGGAATCGCGGCTTGCTCACAGCGGAGTACTCAGCGTTTGGCGCCGAAGATCAGCAGCAGCAAACCGACGACACCCGACACCGCGCCACCGATCAGGTACCTGCGCGTGCCCTCCGTGTAACGGCCGGCGATCGCTTCGCTGGCCTGCTCGGTCAGGCTCTCGGTGGCAGTAAAGCCCATGTACAACATGATCGCGCCGGCGACGATCAGCGCGATTCCCAGGATTCTCGTCCAGTGCATGCTCGGTTCCTCTTCCCGTACAACTCTTCCAGCTTAGCAGTGATCCAGTTCATTCTTGCTGCGGCTCACCCGTCGCGGCCGGCGCGAAATAAAGCAGTGTCCACCCCGGGCCAGTTGCAAAGGGCTGGTTTTCTACCCAGAGAGCAAACTTGCCCTGCGCAGACAAACCCGCAAGCAGCAGCCATTCCTCGGCGCGTTCGCCAAGGCGCTCATCGAGTTGCTGGAGGCCGAAATCATCGTCCAGGCGAGCCGTCTGCATCGTCCAGCCCTGGTCCAGTCGTTTCACGAGGCTGTCGTAATCGGCATCGGCGCCGAAGGCCGTATAGCCACGATGCTGCAATGTCATGCGCTCTTCTTTTTCGCGCGCCTCACGGTTGGTCGCGAGTTGCAGGCTGCGATGGCGGCCGAAGCTGCCGCCACGCGACTTGCAGACCAGCGCGTTGTAGAAATCGTTGTCGGTCGCGGCGAGGAGGAAGCTCAAGTGCTGTACGTCCAGCCCCTGCTCTGCATCCTCGGACAGGATTTCACCATGGTAGATCTCGATCTCGTCTTCGCGGAAGGGCGCAAGGCGCCGCCGCGAAGCGTCCGCCACGAGCAAATCCACACGAAGCTTTTTCAATGCCACCCCCAGCGCATGTGTCCAGCGGTTCGCGCCCACGATCAGCACGCCGTTGGCCCGCCGCGCGGCGAGGTCCAGGCGACGGGTCACCGTGCCGATGCTCAGTCCATGCGCCAGCGCGGTGACGATGATGAGCAGAAAAACGATCGGCAGCAGGCGTTCCGCATCCGGATAGCCACGGGCCACGAGGCCGGGGCCGAAGATACTCGCGGCCGCGGCAGCGACGATGCCGCGTGGCGCGATCCACGCGAGCAGCAGCTTGTCTTCCTTGCGCATCGGCGCGCCGATGGTGGCCAGACCGATCGTCGCAGGTCGCACCACAAACAGCATTGCGGCGACGAACACAGCCAGGTGCCAGTCCAGCAGGCCGAAATGCTCGAGCTCTAGCTGCGAGGGAATGACGATGAACAGCATCGAGAGGAGGATCACCGACAGGTTTTCCTTGAAATGCTGCAGCACTTCACGCTCGACCAGGTGCATGTTGCCGATCACCAGCCCCATGACTGTGACGCTCAATAGGCCCGACTCGTGCTGCAGGATATTGCTGAGCCAGTACACCACGAGCACAAGCACCATCAGGATCGGCGGCTTGAGATGCTCCGGCACCCATCCGCGCCGGAACACCCAGCCGGTCAGCCAGCCGCCGAGACCGCCCAGGGAGCCGGCCGCCGCGAGTGCCATGCCGAGGCTGAACAGCGTGGTCGAGAAATCTTCCCCGGCGACAGTGAAATACTGGAAGGTCAACACGGCCAGGAGAACGCCGACCGGATCGTTGGCAATTCCTTCCCATTTCAGCAGAGCAGCCGACTCCTTGTTCAGCCGGGCCTGCTGCACGAGCGGGCCGATCACCGTGGGGCCGGTCACGACGAGAATCGCGCCGAGCACTGTAGCGACCGGCCAGCTCAGGCCGGCGAGGTAATGCGCGGCCAGGGCACCAAACAACCAGGCCAGTGGCGGCCCCAGGATCGTGAGACGGCCGATGCCATGCCCGACCCGGCGCAACTCCCCCAACTTCAGCTCCATCGATCCCTCGAACAGGATGATGGCAACACCGAGCCCGATGAGTTCCGTGAGCTGCTCCGGCGGGAGGCCGATCTCGATGACGCCCGTCACCGGGCCCAGCAGGATGCCGGCCGCGATCAGGACGACGATGGTCGGGAACTTGATGCGCCAGGCGAGCCACTGGCTGGCGAGGCCGGCCGCCAGGATCACCAACAGCAGTGTCGCCCCGTGCATAACTCGTCCTTTCGTGACTTGCCTGCGATTACTATAGAGAAGGCCATCGGCCAGTGCCGGGAATCTCGGGTCGAGGCGACTAAAGCCTCGCGCAGCGCTGTAATGATGATGCAGCCTCTGCGAGGTTAAAATACCCCTCCTCGAATTGGAGAATTCCATCGCATGCAGCGACCAGAGTCCGCGCCCATCCGATACGTGGAACCCGTATTCCGCCCGCCCAGCGAAGCGCGGTCGCTCGTGCTGCCCGTCACCGACGGTTGCTCGTGGAACAAGTGCAGTTTTTGCGAGATGTACACGGCACCGCAAAAGAAGTTCCGCGCACGCGACGAGCCCGAAGTCATCGAGTCGATCCGCCGCACCGCGGCTCTCGCGGGCGACCATATTCGGCGCGTCTTCCTGGCGGATGGCGACGCGCTGGTGCTGCCCACGCGCCGATTGCTGGTCATCCTGGAAGCCATCGCGCAACACCTGCCCGGGGTGGAGCGGGTCTCCAGCTATTGCCTGCCGCGCAACCTGCGTCGTAAGTCGGTTGGAGAACTCGCCGAACTGCGGGCGGCCGGGCTGAAGCTGGCCTATGTCGGTGCCGAATCCGGCGACGACACCGTGCTGGCACGCGTCAACAAGGGGGAGACCTTCGACTCCACGCGCGCGGCGCTGGACAAGCTCGGCGAGGCAGGCATCGGACGTTCGGTCATGATCCTCAACGGCTTGGGCGGCGAAGTGTATTCGACGCAGCACGCCGACGAATCGGCCCGGTTGATGAACCTGTGCCAGCCCGAGTATGTCGCCACGCTGGTGGTCAGTTTCCCGCTCGGCGAGGCGCGGTTTCGTGCCGGCTTTCCGGAGTGGGAACCGCTCGATCAGCCTGGATTGTTCCGCGAGATGGAGCGCTTCCTCGCGGCACTGGAACTGAAGAACACGATGTTCCGCTCGGATCACGCCTCGAACTGGCTGGTGCTCAAGGGCGTCCTCGGTGCGGACAAGGATCGGCTGCTCGCCGAACTGCGCTCCGCGATCGCACACCCGGAGCGCGCCCCGCTGCGTCCCGCCTGGGCGCGCGGCCTCTGAAGGAGTCGAAAGGTGAAACCCATCGTTGCACGCCGTCAGCGGCACCGGCGCCGGACGACGCTGGCCGCATCGACCGCGCTCGGAATGGCGGTGATAATCGCCGGCTGCGGCCAGCCTCGAGAGGAATCCGCTTCAAGGGCCGAGCCGGTCGAACTGGCGCAAGCAAACAGTATTTCGGGATCGGCGACGCCGGCAGACCCGGGCACTCCGCCGCATCCGGCCACGCCGACGGCACACCAGTCCGCCTACCGGGTCCGCAGCGATTTCGGCGTCGCGCTGAATGCCGACGGCGGCTGGGCCGGAGCGATGAACGAAGCGGTGCGGGTCCCGGCGGACCAGCCTTTCCGGCTGCGCATCGAGATCGAACACCCGGATACGGCGGGTACTGCGGGACCCTACCGGCTCGAATGGCGGCGCAACGGCGGCGCCTGGGACGCCGTGCTGGCGGAGAATTTCCCGCAACCGGCCAAGGCGGACGAGCTGGAATTCGAGACGCCGCCGGACCCGGCGGGCGCGTCCTGGGACTGGCACCAGGGCGACGAGTCTGCGCTGCGCTGGCAGGAGACGTCCGCGGGAGGCCACCTGCGATTCGAGCCAGGCGGCGATGCGATCCTGGCCCTGGGCCGGCATGACGTGCACTGGGAACCGGTCGAGATCGCTGCCCGATTACGGCTGCCCGCCGGGGCGTCCACCGCGGGCCTGGTGTTCCACTACCGTGATGCGCTTAACCATCACCGCGTGGACCTGGAGGCGGGCCACGGCCTGCACCTGGTGCAAATGCAGGACGGCGAAGAAACGCGCCTGGCGACCCATCGCTACGCCGTGCAGAGCGGACAGTGGGCCGAACTGAAGGTGGTCCTCGAGGACGCGGAGACCACCGTGGAATACGACGACGAGGCGCTGGTGTTCACAGAGCGTCCGCCGGGACCGCTCGATGCGCTCAGGAGCGGCGTCTTCGTGCCCGGGGGAAGCGCGCTCGAGCTGCGCTCGGTGACCATCGAGGGCCTTCCCCGTTCGCCTCGGGCGAGCATAGTGGCCGGGGCTTTCCGCCATGGAACGGACACCGCAGACCTGCTCGCAGGCTCGGATCGACCGTTTGCCGGTGGCGCCGGTGTCAGTTTTGCCCGCCAGGCCCCGGCGCGCGAGTTGCCGGCGCAGGATGATCCAGCCAGCCACACCGAGTGGGAATTTCCGCTCGTCATACGCCACTTCGCCGATGGTGCAGCGCGCAATGAGACCGGAGACCGCTTCGAGTTCCGGGTGCTGGACGCTGACGGACATCCGGTTCCCGCCGTCGCCACGGCTGCAGTCACACTCGAGGTGCCGGCCGGCCACCTCGGCGGCACCTTCGTGGAGACGCCCGCCCGCATCGGCCCGTGGGAGACCGCCGGCGGTGACTACTACTTCCTCATGGAACCGGCGGAAACCGACAACATGCTGATGGCCGTCAAGTCATCCGATGGCGGCGCGAGCTGGCGGGAGATGGACGGTGAACATCGCCCCGCCACCGGCGATCTCGAAGGCTTCGCCTCCGTGCTCGACGGGGATCGTATCCACATGCTGCACCAGACGTCGGACGACGTCTTCTACCACGTGTTTCTCACCGCAGATCACCCGGCACAGCCTGATCGCTGGGCGGTGCGCGACGAACGGCTGGCTTCTCCCGGAGAACCGCCGACCCAGGTTGCCGATCTCGCCGTGCGTTCCGACGGCAGCGTCGTGGGCGTCTACGGCGGCCCGGAGAAAATCCGCTATCGCGTGCGCTCGGCCGAGGGCGAATGGGGTCCGGAATCGGTGATCGACGCCGGGGTCGGGCCGAAGCTGTCCGGGCCCATGCTTGTGCGCGGACGGGACGACGTCATCCACCTGGCCTATACGGGCGAAGACGGTACGGTGTGGTATCGGCAATTGCGTCCGGGCGGCGAACTGACGCCGCGCCGCTTGCTTGCGGACGGACTGGGCACGGGGACCGAGGAGGTCGGCGCCCTCGTGCCCCTGACATACCTGCCGGAGACTGAGACGCTCAGCGTGATTTATCGCCTTGCAGACGGCACATTGTGGGAGCGGCGCATCGGCCCGGACTCGGCTTTCTCCGAGACCGTCCAGGTCACCCGTCGCGCCGTGGTGCAGAACGCCGTGGACTCGGACCAGGTCGGCGCGGACGCGGTCGGCCACGGTGACACCGTGCATGTGCTGTTCATCGAAGCGGGGACCGGCCGACTGTTCCACACCTCGCGGACCGCCGGCGAGTCGTGGACGGAGCCGACCCTGCAGGTGGATGGCGCCCAGGTCCAGTGGGTGCGCGGCGCCGTGCTCGGGCGCGGGCGCGAGCAGCCCGTCTACGGCTACATGTACGACGCGGGCTCCGACGGCGGCTCCGGCATGAATCGCTTCGGCACGCTGCCGCTTCTGACTCAGGCTGGAGATTGATATCGACGTGCGCTGGAATCCGCTGAGGTATCTCGGGTCGGCATGGCTTGTATCGCTGCTGCTGCTTTGCAGTCAGGCTGACGCGGCGTTGCGCTTCGAGTGGTCGGATGAATTCTCTCCTGCGGAGCGGGAGAAACTGGTCCGGTGGGTGGAAGAGACCCAGGCCGGTGTCGAACAACTGGTCGGCCCCTTCCCTTTCGATGTGCACGTGACCTTCCATCGGCGCGACAACGCGCGCGAACCCGTGCCGTGGGCCAATACGCAGCGCGGACGCATCCAGGGCGTGCATTTCCACGTGGATCCGGCTTATTCCGCCGCAGCGCTGCGCGCGGACTGGACGGCGTCGCATGAACTCAGCCACCTCGCCTTTCCTTACCTCGGCTCCCGTCATGCCTGGTTCGCGGAAGGATTTGCCAGTTACATGCAATACCAGGTCATGCAGGCCATGGGCGAGCTTTCCCCTGAAGAAGTCGCGCGGCGTTACCAGGGAAAGCTGGCGCTCGCCGAACGCCGCTACCGCTACCCGGGTCGGCCCTTTGCTGTCGCCGCCCCACGCCTGCGTGCCGAGGGCAACTATCCGACCATGTACTGGGGCGGCGCGGCCTATTTCCTGCAGGTCGACGCCGCGTTGCGCAAAGCAACGGCAAGGGGTTTCGTGGACGTGCTGCGCGACTATGTGAACTGTTGCAGGCACCGCGATGACGACCTGGGGGCGTTGCTCCGGGAACTCGACCGACTCTCCGGCGCCACCCTTTTCAGCACCCGTTACCGCGAGTTCGAGACCCGCAAGGGCTTCCCGGACTACCGTGGCAGCGCATTGCCCCAGTAATTGAAGCAGGCCGGGCGCCAGCCCCGGATGTAGCCCGTTTCCAATCGCTCCGGCTTGAAGCCACCCGCCTCGAGCATGTCCGGAATGACGCGATCGAGATTGCAGCCGCCTCCCAGGCGCGACCACGCCGGGTTGATCAACGCCTGCTGGTGGCGGACCCAGCGATCGGGCGCCGCGCCGTGCTCGCAGAAGATCAGCGCTCCGCCGGGCCTAAGCACGCGCCTTGCCTGCTCCAGAACCTCGCTCGGATCAGGCACCGTGCACAGCGTGTAGGTCGTCAGCACCGTATCGACGCTGTTGTCCTCCAGCGGCAACTCGTGGCCCGGCAGCAGGATGAATTCGACGTCCAGCGGCAGGCCCGCGGCGACTTGCTGCGCCCGATCGACCATCTCGGGCGATGGCTCGAGGCCCCAGACCCGCCGCACCCTGGCCGGGTCGTAAAACGGCAGGTTGAGGCCCGACCCGATACCGATCTCCAGCACATCACCGCGGGCCAGCGGCACGACCTTCGCGCGCTGGCGCATCGCCGGCCGGGTGCTGCAGGCGAGGTGCACGATCCGCGGCAGGACATGTCGGTCGTAGAAGCCCATCGTTTAGCCTGGAGCGGTTCCCAGCAGTAGGATACGCGAAGTGTGATACACCTTGGGTGCCTGAAGCATGGCTCAAGATGACCCGGCCCCGCGCAGTGATTATGATCGCGGCATGAGAACCGAGTCGCACGTCCCGGGGTCACGTTGAGGATTTTCGCCGTCCTCATCGTCGCGTTGCTGCTCGGCACCTGCAGTCCGCATCTGACCTTGCTGGAACAGGTGCAGCGCGAAGGCACGCTGACCGTCGTCACGCGTAACGCGCCGACGAGTTACTACATCGGGCCGGAGGGTCCGGTCGGACCCGAGTACGAACTGGCGCGCGGCTTCGCCGATTTTCTCGGTGTGCGCCTGCGCGTATCAGTCCGTGACCAGCCGGGAGAACTGCTGGACGAAGTCGCGCGGGGGCGTGCTCATCTCGCGGCCGCCGGGCTGATCGTCACGCCATCGCGACGGGAGGTGTTCGCGTTCGGTCCGCCCTACAGCGAAGTCACGCATCAGCTCGTTTATCGCCTCGATACGCGCAAGCCGCGTAAACTCGACCAGACCTACGGCCAACGGCTCGAAGTGGTTGCGAACAGCAGCTTCGTCGATACCCTGGAGACGTTGCGGCGAGAGGCACCCGGCCTGACCTGGGTGGAGAACCCGACCAGCGACCTGCAGAGCCTTCTCGCGCGCGTGTCGACAGGAGAGATCGATTTCACGGTGGCGGATTCGGCCGCCGTGAGAATCAATCGCTATTTCCACCCGGACATCCGCGTGGCCTTCGACGTGAGTGAACCCCAACCGGTGGCATGGGCCTTCCGAGGCGGCGACGACACCACACTGCTGGACGCGGCGCAGGTTTATTTCACGGAGGTCTTCGCCAGCGGCCGGCTTGACGAGATCAAGGATCGCTACTTCGGCCACACCGAGCGATTCGACTACGTGGGCACCCGCACGTTTCTGAGGCACATCGACACGCGACTGCCGCGCTACCGGGAATGGTTCGAGGATGCCGCAGCGGACCAGGAAATGGACTGGCGGTTGCTCGCTGCGCTCAGTTACCAGGAGTCGCACTGGAACCCGCTGGCGGTTTCACCGACCGGCGTGCGCGGCTTGATGATGTTGACGCAGAGCACCGCCGAGGCCATGGGCGTCACCGACCGCGAGGACCCTGAACAGAGCATCCGCGGCGGCGCGCGATACCTCAAGCGGGTGTTCGGCAAGATTCCGGACCGTATTCCTGAACCCGATCGCACCTGGATGGCGCTGGCCGCGTACAACGTGGGGTTCGGCCACCTGGAGGACGCGCGTCGAATCACCCAGGGACAGGGCGGTGACCCCGATCGCTGGGCTGACGTGCGCGACAGCCTGCCCTTGCTGGCGCAGGAAACCTGGTATCGACAGACCCGCTTCGGCTACGCACGCGGCTGGGAGCCGGTGCGTTTCGTCGATAACATCCGCCGCTATTACGAGGTAATGGCCTGGATCACCGCGGACAGCTACGACCCCGCGATAATTGCTGCAAGCAACTAGCCGAGCGCCGCCTGCGTCCGGCGTGCGCGGAAAAACTCGCGCAGGATGGCGCCGCATGCTTCCTCGAGCACGCCGCCCGTGACTTCGACACGGTGATTCAGCTGCGGGGCACGCAAGAGATCGAAGACGCTGCCGGCCGCGCCCGTTTTCGGATCGGCGGCGCCGTACACCAGCCGCGCGATGCGCGCGTGTACCATCGCGCCTGCGCACATCGCGCAGGGCTCAAGCGTCACGTAGAGCGTGGCACCCGGAAGGCGGTAGTTGCCGAGCGCCTGGCCCGCGGCACGCAGGACCGACAGCTCGGCGTGCGCACTGGGGTCGTGCAGGGCGATGCAACGATTCCAGCCGGAGGCGATGAGACGGTCGTCCACCACGAGCACGGCACCGACCGGCACCTCGCCCTCGGCCTCCGCACGAGCGGCGAGGGCCAGTGCCTGGCGCATGTAGCGCTCGTCCGCGTCCGCGCGATCGCTCATCGGTCCGTTTCTCTTCTCATGTATCGAGTCGGCGCAGTCTAACGCCTGCGCCGCGGGGTCACACCAGTGGTCCCAGCAAGCGCAGCACACCCTCCGCAACACGGGCGGCGAGCGGACGCTCTCCCCATGCACGCGGGTGCAGGAGCACGGAGTCCCGCAGGTAGCGCGCCTGCAATTCACGGATGCGACTGACGCAACCGCGATCATAGATGAACAGCGAGATCTCGAAGTTCAGCCACAGGCTGCGCATGTCGATGTTCACAGAACCCAGCACGGCGATGCGTCCATCGACTGTGATCGCCTTGGTATGCAGCAGGTCGGGCTCGTAGCGGGCGATCTGCACGCCGGCCGCCAGCAATTCCTCGAAACAGGCCGCGCCCGCATAGCGCGCGATCACCGAATCGAGCTTCTCCGGCACATTCAACGTCACCTCCACACCCCGGCGCGCCGCTGAGATCAGCGCCGTCATGATCGATTCGTCTGGCACGAAGTAAGGCGTGGTCAGCACCAGTTCACGCTCCGCGGAGTACAGCAGTGACAACAGCAACTGGTGTATGGAGGCGCGGTTGAGGCCTGGCCCGGAGGGCACCACCTGGACCACCGTGTCGCCCTGCTCGGCCACGGCGCGCAAGTCGGCACTCTCGAGGATCTCCATCCCCTCGTCCGTCTCCAGCTCCCAATCCTCGAGAAAGGCGCCGTTCAGCACCTCGACCGCCGGGCCGCGCAGCCGCACCATCGCGTCCACCCAGCGACCGACGCCCGCGCTTTGCTTGAAATGCGCCGGATCGACCAGGTTCATGCTGCCGGTGTAGCCGATCTCGCCATCCAGCACCACGATCTTGCGGTGGTTGCGCAGGTCCATGCGCACGAACAGCATGCGCAGCAAGCCCACCGGCAACTGCCTTACCACGCGCACCCCGGCGGCACGCAGTCGTCCAGCCGAACGACTGCGCAGGAAGCGACCCGCGCCGACATCATCGACCAGCACCCGGCAGATGACGCCGCGCTCGGCCGCACGCACCAGCGCCGCTTCGACCTCTGCGGCGCGGCCTGCCGATGCCCAGATATAGAACTCCAGGTGGCAGGTGCTGCGTGCGGCATCTATATCCGCTACCAGCGCGTCCACGAAGGCGTCCCAGCCCTCGAGCAGGTCCAGCGCATGGCCCTGCAGCGCGGCGAAGCCGGTCACGGACTGGCCATGGCTTGCGAGTGACTGAGCCCGCGGATGGAGGCGGCTCCAGTCGATGCGCGCGCGCAGGTTAAAGCGCCCCTGCCACTCCCGGTAGAGGTCGTGAATCTGCTGCCAGCGGCGGGCCCGCTTGTTGCCCAGCCGATTCTCGCCGATGAACAGGTAGGTCGCCGGCCCGACCACCGGGAGCACGAACAGGATCACCAGCCAGGCGAGCGTGCTGCCCACCGGCAGTTGACGGAACAGGATGCGCACCGCCAGTCCGGCCACCAACAGCATGTGGCCGCCGAGCAGCAGCGCAGAGAGCAGGGAGACCTCCACCTCTTCCATCCGGGCTCCGGGACCGCGAGAGAGTCGGCAGTATAAAGCAGGGTCCAGCCGTAGCCTGCCGGCCTTGCGGCCGAAGCGGATCAGCCGTGCAATCAGCTGCCCCTCACGGCGCAATGTGCGCTGCTGTTACGGCGGGGCGGGTAAACTGAGCCTGGTAACCGTTCGGCGCCTGGCTTATCAAACCGGAGTGATTACACGATGAAGATCTTCACTCTCATCGCATTAGCTTGCATCTCGGTCGCGCTGGCCGGATGCCACTGGCCGAGAACCGCAGCAGGTACTGATCCGCTGATCGTGCAGGGCACCCTCAGCTACCCCGAACGGATTGCATTACCGCCGGACAGCGTGGCCAGCGTGCAATTGCACAGGTTCGATGCCGCGGGAACGGAGCGGGTAGCCGAGCTGGAGATCCCGTTGCAGGGTCGCCAGGTCCCGGTACCCTTCCGGCTGGAGACCGCCCTGGCAGGCGGCGCAGCGGCCGTCTACGAACTCCGCGGCAGTGTGACGCTGGCGGGGCGCGTCTTCCGCGTCACGCGGCCGGTGATGATCGATCCCGCCGCAGGGCGTGCCGAACTCGGCATGTTGCGCCTGCTCCCGGCGGACGAGGTCGCCTTCGGCACACATTTCCTGTGCGGCCCCGTGGATCTGCTGTTCGGCGCCGAGGCAGGCGACGCCCGCATGGTGGTGGACGGTCGCGTGATCGATATGGCGCCGATCCCGGCGACCTCGGGCGCCCTGTATGTCGCGCTGGGCGACGAGACGACTCGTTTTCACCGCAAGGACGACGTGGCGCAGGTGGAAATCGAGGGCCAACCCCTCCCAGCCTGCCGACAGGCTCCGCCACCGGGCGAACCATTCCGTGCCCGTGGCCAGGAACCCGGCTGGAACGTCCTGCTGGCGGCGGGCAAGGCCGAGCTGGTCCTCGACTATGGACAGCAGCGCCTCTCGCTGCCTCTTCTCGATACCACCAGGGAAGGCCGGGTGACACGATTCCGCGCGGCCGACGGCTCCCATCGCATGGCGATGGACGTGGCACGCCGCAAGTGCAACGACATCATGAGCGGCATGCCCTATCCCTACGTGGTCGCCCTGGAGATCGATGGGCGCGTCCTCACCGGCTGTGGCGGAGAGTCAATCGACCTGCTCGCCGGCCGCGAATGGGTGGTCGAGGATCTCGACGGCGGCGGCATCATCGACCGCTCCCGCATCACCCTCGAGTTCGACGCCGCATCGAGCCGCCTGGCCGGGCGCGCCTCCTGCAACCGATACACCGCCGGGTACACCTTGAGCGGCGAGGGATTGAACATCACCGGCGTGGCGGCCACCAGGATGGCCTGCGCGCCGGCGCTGATGAACCAGGAACAGAAATTCTTCCGCATTCTCGAGGGCATCGGCCACTTCGATATCGACGCCACCGGTGCGCTGGTGCTGACAGGAAGCGCCGGCACGATGAAAGCCTATCCTGCAAGCTCATCTCTGCCTTAGCTGCGCCCGCGGTACTGTCGCCTCAGGCTGGGCTTTCGGCTGCGGGCGGTGGACTCGGTTGGGCCGTGACCATCAGCGCCGGCAGAGGACATCGCCGGGCGTTGCCTGGCAATCCACCAGCCTGAGCTCGCCCTGTTCGTCCTTCAAGGTTGCGAATCGCCACGGGCTCGCCCCCGCCATGTTGCGCACGGCCTGCTTGGCATCCGCGAGGCTTCGCGCGTTCGTGATACCGGCGGAAGGAA
This sequence comes from uncultured Thioalkalivibrio sp., assembly GCA_964441585.1. Lineage (GTDB taxonomy): Bacteria > Pseudomonadota > Gammaproteobacteria > Steroidobacterales > XN24 > XN24. The sequence goes on along the minus strand of CAYTXS010000005.1, from coordinate 11,820 downwards.
TCCGGCTGCCCTGCGCGTAGAAGAAAGCCACGGTCGTGTGGCCTGGCGTATGCGTGAGCTGCGCGGCATATTGGCGCACGTCCTGCTCGGCCGCTGGGGCCTGGTAGGCGACCGTGAACAGCCTGTCCATGCCTTCATCGCGAAAGTATCCGACGTGCCAGAAATCCGTGGCGCTGGCGGTTTCCTCGCCGATCATCGATTTGCCGAGCCAGCCGAGGACGATCGTCACGACCGCCACGGCCAGGAAACCCAGTGTATAGGACTGCTTCTTGGACATTCCTGAAAACATGCTTGCCGCTTCCTCCCGGTGTCACCTGGACTGATCAAAGCATAATCGAGAATATCCGCCTGCTGTCACGTTCAGGAGCAGATCACTCCCACTCGATCGTGGCCGGCGGCTTCCCCGAGATGTCGTAAGTCACGCGGGAAATGCCGGCGATCTCGTTGATGATGCGCCGTCCCACCAGGTCGAGGAATTCGTATGGCAGGTGCGCCCAGCGCGCCGTCATGAAATCGATGGTCTCGACCGCCCGCAGCGCGATGACATAGTCGTAACGGCGGCCGTCGCCCATCACGCCCACCGAGCGCACGGGCAGGAACACTGCGAACGCCTGGCTCACCTTCTCATAGAGATCGTGGTTGCGCAGTTCGCTGATGAAGATGTCGTCCGCCTTGCGCAGCAGTTCGGCAAATTCCTTGCGCACCTCGCCGAGAATTCGCACCCCCAGTCCCGGGCCCGGGAACGGGTGGCGGTACACCATGTCCCACGGCAGGCCCAGCTCCAGCCCGATCTTGCGGACCTCGTCCTTGAACAGTTCACGCAACGGCTCCACCAGGCGCATGCGCATGTGCGCCGGCAGCCCCCCGACGTTGTGGTGGGACTTGATCACATGCGCCTTGCCGGTGCTCGATCCCGCGGACTCGACGACGTCGGGGTAGATCGTGCCCTGCGCCAGCCAGTCGATATCCTCGAGTTGCTGCGCCTGCTCCTCGAACACCTCGATAAACAGCCCGCCGATGATCTTGCGCTTTTCCTCCGGGTCGGAGACGCCCGCGAGCGCGGCGAGGAAACGCGCTTCGGCGTCCACGCGGATGACACGAATTCCCATGTGCTTCGCGAAGGTCGCCATGACCTGGTCGCCTTCGTTCAGGCGCAGCAGGCCGTGATCGACGAACACGCAGATCAACTGGTCGCCGATCGCCCGGTGCAGCAGCGCGGCCACGACCGAGGAGTCCACCCCGCCGGACAGGCCGAGCAACACCTTGTCGCTGCCGACCTGCGCACGGATGCGCGCGATGCTGTCCTCGACGATATTTCCCGGGTTCCAGTCGCTGGCGCAGCCGCAGATGTCGTGCACGAATCGCGAAACGATGCGCGTGCCCTGGCGGGTATGCGTGACCTCGGGATGGAACTGCAGTCCGTAGAAACGCCGTCCGTCGTCGGCCATGCCCGCGAGCGGCGCGCTGTCCGTGCCGGCAATCGCGACGAAGCCGGGGGGCAAGGCCTCGACCCGGTCCCCATGACTCATCCACACGTCGAGCAGGGGATTGCCGTCCGCGTCCTCGTGATCCTCGATGTCGTCCAGCAGGTTCGAAGATGCCGTGACCCTGACGCGGGCATAGCCAAACTCGCGATGCGACGAGCCGGCGACCTCGCCGCCCAGCTGGGCCGCCATGGTCTGCATCCCGTAGCAGATCCCCAGCACCGGAACGCCCAGGTCGAACACGGTGTCGGCGGCTCGCGGGCCTTCCTCGACGGTCGCCGACTCCGGCCCGCCGGACAGGATGATTCCCGCTGGCGCAAATGCCCGGATGTCTTCGGCGGAGCAATCCCACGCGCGAATCTCGCTATAGACGCCGGCCTCACGCACGCGGCGCGCGATCAGTTGCGTGTACTGCGAACCGAAATCGAGAATCAGGATGCGGTGCGCATGGATATCGGTGCTCATGTCATCTGGTCGCTCAATCCACGCGGTAGTTCGGCGCTTCCTTGGTGATGGCTACGTCGTGCACGTGGCCCTCGCGGACGCCGGCATTGGTGATACGCACGAACTTCGGCTTGGTGCGCATCTCCTCGATGGTGCTGCAGCCGGTGTAACCCATCGCCGCGCGCAATCCGCCGGCCAGCTGGTGGATGATCTGCAGCAGACTGCCCTTGTAAGGCACGCGGCCTTCGATCCCCTCGGGAACGAGCTTCTCTACTTCATCGGTGGCGTCCTGGAAGTAGCGGTCGCTCGATCCATTGCGTTGCGACATGGCCGCCAGCGAGCCCATGCCGCGATAGGTCTTGTAGGAGCGACCCTGGTAGAGCTCGACTTCGCCCGGGGACTCCTCGGTGCCGGCGAACAGCCCGCCAACCATGATGCTGTGGGCCCCGGCGGCGATCGACTTGGCGAAGTCGCCCGAGTAGCGGATGCCGCCGTCGGCGATCAACGGGATGCCCGTCCCTTCAAGCGCTGCGGCGACATTGGCCACCGCCGTAACCTGCGGGACGCCGACGCCCGCCACGACGCGCGTCGTGCAGATGCTGCCGGGACCGATCCCGACCTTGACGCCGTCGGCGCCGGCCTCGACGAGCGCCTTCGCGGCGTCGCCGGTGACGATGTTGCCGCCGATCACCTGGATGTCGGGGAAGGCCTGCTTGACGCGACGCACCCGCTGCAGGACGCCCTCGGTGTGGCCATGCGAGGTATCGACGACGATCACGTCGACACCTGCCGCGGCCAGCGCAGCCACGCGTTCGTCGGTGTCGGCACTGGTGCCGACCGCAGCCGCCACCCTCAACGCGCCGCGCTCGTCCTTGCAGGCCCGCGGGAAATCGGTCGCCTTCTGGAAATCCTTGGCGGTGATCATGCCTTTCAGGCGGAAGTCGCCGTCGACGATGAGCACTTTCTCGATGCGATGGCGGTGCAACAGCTGGAGCACTTCTTCCTTGGCGGAACCCTCGCGCACCGTCACGAGGCGCTCGCGGGGGGTCATCACCTCTGAAACCGGCAGGTCGAGTCGCGTCTCGAAGCGCAGGTCCCGGTTGGTGACGATACCCAGGGTCTGGTCGCCATCGACGACCGGCACGCCGGAGATGCCCTTGGCGCGCGTCAGCTCCAGGACCTCACGGATGGTCTTGTCGGGAGTCACCGTGATGGGGTCGTTGATGATCCCGCTTTCGTATTTTTTGACGCGCCGCACCTCGCGGGCCTGCGCCTCGGCGGTCATATTCTTGTGGATCACGCCGATGCCGCCCTCCTGGGCCAGCGCGATGGCGAGGCGCGCCTCGGTGACCGAGTCCATCGCCGCGGAAAGGATCGGCAACTGCATCGCGATTTCCGCGGTGAGACGGGTGCCGAGACTGACGTCGCGCGGCAGGATCGCGGAGTAAGCGGGCTCGAGGAGGACGTCGTCGAACGTGAGGGCTTCCTGTACCAGGCGCATAGCGGGTCCCTCTAGCAAGGTGAATCAGGTAAACCCGTCATTCTACGCCCCGCTCCGGCGACGGTAAATCTCGGGGTATGATTCGTTGATGGCTGCTGACGATTTCGACCTGCCCGAACGCGACGTGTGGACCATTTCGCGCCTCAACCGCGAGGTGCGGCTCCTGATCGAGACCGGACTGCCGGCCCTGTGGCTCGAGGGCGAGATTTCCAACCTGGCGCGGCCCGCGTCGGGCCACGTGTATTTCTCCCTCAAGGACGAGGCGGCCCAGGTACGCTGCGCCCTCTGGCGCAACGCCGCATTGCGCGTGGCTTTCACGCCGCGCAACGGCTTGCAGGTGCTGGTGCGGGCCCGCGTCAGCGTCTACGAGCCTCGCGGCGAATACCAGTTGATCATCGAGCGAATGGAAGAAGCCGGCGAAGGCGCCCTGCGCCGGCGCTTCGAGGAATTGAAAACCCGGCTGCGCGCGGAGGGGCTGTTCGACGAGGCGGCCAAGCGGCCGCTGCCGAAACTGCCCGCCCGCATCGGCGTGATCACCTCGCCGAGCGGCGCGGCCGTGCGCGACATCGTGCACGTGCTGGCGCGCCGCTTTCCCGCAGTCCCCGTGCTGGTGTACCCGGTGCCGGTACAGGGCGAGGGGGCTGCCGTGAGGATTGCCGAGACGCTCGAGCTGGCAAGCAGACGGGCCGAGTGCGACGTGCTGATCCTTGCGCGGGGTGGCGGCTCGCTGGAGGACCTGTGGAGCTTCAACGAGGAAATCGTGGCGCGGGCCATGCGCGCATCCGCCATCCCGGTGATCTCGGGCGTGGGCCACGAGGTTGATTTCACGATCGCGGACTTTGCGGCCGATCGTCGTGCCCCGACCCCCTCCGGCGCCGCCGAGATCGCGGTTCCGGATGCGGCGGACTGGCTGGCCCGGCTGGACGCGGATGCCCGGCGCCTGCGTGCCGCGATACACCGCTTGCTGCAGTCCCGCCAGGAACGTCTGACATGGCAGGAGCGACGCCTGGCGATCGCTCATCCCGGCAATCGATTGCGCCAGACCGGGCAACGGCTGGACGAACTGGAGCGGCGCCTGCAGGGGGCGGTGCGTCAGCGTCTGGCGACTCTGCGGGGGCGTTATGAAAGCGCTGCGCGCACCCTGCATGCCGTGAGCCCGCTCGCCACCCTCGATCGCGGCTACGCGATCGTCAGCCGTGCCACCGACGGCACGGTATTGCTGGATCCTGCGGCCGTGGAACCGGGCGAAGCGCTCGAGATCCGGCTCGCTCGCGGGCGGCTGAAGGCTCTTGCCGGCCCCGGTCCCGGGGCCGGCGCTCAGGAGCGGTCGAAATAACGCGCGATCACCGGGCGAAAGCCGTCCATGTCCACGAGGAAGGAGTCGTGACCCTGCAGTGACGGGAGACCGACGAACTCCACCTCGCGGCCGGGGCGCTCGAGGCATTCGGCCAGCTGTTCCTGCTCGTGCAGCGGGAACAGGAAATCGGTCTCGACGCCGATGACCAGAGCCCGCTCGACCCCGGGCTTCGACAGCTCCGTGGCGACGCAACCGCTGTGTTCGGCGACATCGAAAAGATCCATGGCGCGCGACAGGTACAGGTAACAGTTCGGGTCGAACTGGCCGACGAACTTCTGTGCGTGGTGCTCGAGATAGGATTCGACTTCGAAATCGACACCGAACTGGTCGCCCGCGTCGTGTTCGCCGCCCGCCCGCTCCCGGCCGAAACGCTGGTCCCACTCCTCTGCCGAGCGGTACGTGATCATGCCGAGCTTGCGCGCCAGGCGCATGCCCACCAGCGGCGGATGGTCCGCCGCGTACTCGCCCTGCTGCCAGGCGGGATCACTGCGAATGATCTCGCGTTGCAGGGAACGCAGCGAGATGGCGAACGCGGTGGAGCGGGCGGCCGAAGAGATCGCCACCAGGCCGTGGCTCATCTCGGGGAACATCGTGCAGAAGGCCAGCGCCGTCATGCCCCCCAGGGACGGACCGATGACGGAATGCAGCTTGCGGATCCCGAGGTGCTGCACGACCTCGCGCCCGCCCGCAGCAATGTCCTCGACGGTGAGAACCGGGAAGTTCAGTCGGTACGGCTGGCCGCTGCGCGGATCGATCGAAGCGGGCCCGGTGGTGCCGAAACAGCTGCCCATCGAATTGACGCAGATTACGAACCAGCGGCGGGTGTCGATGGGACGCCCGGGACCGACCATCTCCTCCCACCATCCCGAGGCCGGATCTTCCGGTGACGACGCCGCATGCGCCGAAGGCGACAAGCCGGTGAACAGCAGCACGGCGTTGCCGCCCTGTGCGTCGAGCTCCCCCCAGGTCTCATAGGCGATATCGAGGCGCGGCAGGATACCGCCCCGATGCATGCGAAACGGCTTGTCGAGTCGCACGAAGCGCCGCGCGCCAGTGGCGGCGCGGGCCTCGCTGGGGGCGAATCTCGGCGCCGTAATCATTTTTTTCACCTTGCTCATGGCCGCGATACCTCCGGTCGGTTCAGCGCGGTTTCTTCACGTGTCGCATCAATCGCTCGCGTTTTCTTTCCTGACGCGGCGTCAACGTGTTGCGCCGGCCTGCGTACGGATTATCACCCGAGCGCAATTCGATACGCACCGGCGTTCCCTGCAAACGGAACACCTTGCGGAAGGTATTCGCAAGATAACGCTGGTAGGACGCCGGCAACAACTCGGCCTGGCTGCCGTGAACGACGATCACCGGCGGATTGCGCCCGCCCTGGTGCGCGTACCGCAGCTTGATGCGCCGGCCCCGGGCGAGCGGCGGCTGGTGCGCCGTGACCGCGTCCTGCAGGGTCCGCGTCAGTTCCGGCGTGGCCAGTGTGCGGTGCGCCGCGATGTGGCTGCGGTTCACGAGGGCGAACAGATCGCCGACGCCTGTGCCGTGCAGCGCGGAGATGAATTGGATGGGCGCGTAGTCGACGAAAGTCAGCTTGAGGTCGAGCTGGCGGCGCACTGCGTCGCGTTGATCCGGCGGCAGGCCGTCCCACTTGTTGACGGCGATCACCATGGCCCGACCGCGTTCCGCCGCGAGCCCGAGGAGGCTCGCGTCCTGCTCGGTGACCCCGTCGCGCGCGTCGATCACCGCGATCACCACGGAAGCCGCGTCGATGGCGCCGAGCGTCTTGACGATGCTGAACTTCTCGATGGCTTCCGAGACGCGCGAACGGCGCCGGATGCCGGCGGTGTCGACCAGCAGATAGCGCTCGCCGTCACGCTCGAAAGGCACCTCCACCGCATCGCGCGTGGTGCCGGGCTGGTCGAAGGCGACCAGTCGGTCCTCGCCGACCATGCGATTGATCAGCGTGGATTTCCCGACATTGGGGCGGCCCACGACGGCCACGCGAATGGCGTCCGTTGCAGCTTCGGGGGCGTCCGTCTCGTCCGCACCGGGAAACGGTGCGAGCACATCGTCCATCAGCGCCCGCACGTTGTCGCCATGCGCCGAGGAGATGACGACCGGCTCGCCGATCCCCAGGCGATGGAATTCGGCCGCGACCATCGCAGCACTCTGCCCCTCCGCCTTGTTCACTACCAGCCGGACCGGACGACCGCGCCGGCGCAAAAGGTCCGCCACCTGCTCGTCGCCGGCCGTCAGCCCCTCACGGGCATCGACCATGAACAACACGACATCCGCCTCGTCGAGCGCGCGCAGGGTCTGGCGGGCCATGAGCCCGTCGAGTTCGTCCTGGGCACCGCTCAACCCGCCGGTGTCGACGACGATGTAGGGCATCGGACCCATGCGGCCGAAGCCGTATTGCCGATCCCGCGTCAACCCGGGAAGGTCCGCGACGAGCGCGTCCCGGGTCCGCGTCAACAGGTTGAACAGCGTCGACTTGCCGACGTTCGGCCTGCCTGCCAGCGCGACGACGGGAAGCATCGCGGACGAGGCCTCAGCCTCGCGGCTCCGCGCGCAAGGCATACACCCGGTCAGCCTCGTCCTGCACGACGAGCAGCCCGCCGCTGGCCACCGGCCGCGTGACGAAAGCCGCCTTGCCCGGCCGGTGACGCGCCTGCAATGCGCCGGTGACGGCATCCAGCCAATGCAGCCAGCCTTCGAAATCCCCGACCACGACGCTGTTGCCGATCGCCCCCGGCGCGGTGAGGGCGCGCATGCGCAATGCGTCCTGGCTCCAGAGCTCGGCGCCGCTGGAACGATTCAGGGCCAGCACCACGCTTTCGTCGTTGGTGACGAACACCGTGGTCCAGTCCACATCGAGGCCGCTGTAACTGGATATTTCATTGGCCCAGAGCAACTGCCCGGAGGCGGCCGCCACATTGACGAGCCGGCCGCGATAGCTCACGACGTAGACGTCCTGGCCAACGACTTGTGGCGTGGCATCGACGTCGGCAAGCCGCTCGATCTCGGTGCGGCCCCGACCGAACGAAAGCATGTTCTCCCACAACGGCTCGCCATCCCGCAGCGCATAGGCACCGATCCGGCCGTTGTCGAAGCCGGCCACGACGATCTCGCCCACGATGGCGGGACCGGCCGTGCCGCGCAGCGACAGCCGTGGCGGACGCTGTTCCACCATCCAGAGCTCCGCACCGGTATCAGCACTCAGCGCGCGCAACTTGCCGTCGACCGTGCGCACCACGACCGCGGTCGGCGCGATGTCCGGCGCAGCCAGTATTTCGCCCGCGAGGTCGGTGCGCCACAGCTCGGTTCCGTCCGCCAGGTCGAAGGCGGCGAGCGTGCCGCTCGTCGTGCCGAGCACGGCCAGGCCGTGGCCGACCGCAGGACCGGCCGACACCCGCAGCTCGGTATCCACCTCCCATGTCACGTCACCCGTCTCGAGATCCAGCGCATGAAGCACGCCGTCACGTCCCACGGCGTAGACCCGCCCCCCCTCGACAGCCGGCCGCAAGGCGAGATTCAACTGCTCGGCGCCGGGCCCGACACGCACGTCCCACGCCTTGCGCACGGTCAGCGCCGCATCGAACTCCGTCAGCTCGGCCGGCGGCTCGATAGGTTCGTCCTTCGAACCGAAAATCCCGCAGCCGCCGAGGAGCAATGAACAAGCCACAGGCCACAACAGCCACGCGCGGGGGCGGATTGTCACGAAGTCTCGCCTCCGGCCTCGGCGTCACCCGCAACACCCGGCGCGAGGGCTTCGAGCTTCAGCTGCACGAAAGCCTCGTCGATGATGCCGGGCGTGCCCTGTGCCGCCGCGATGGCCTGCTGGTAGGCCTCGCGCGCCGCGGCGTCCTCCCCGCGCGCCGCCAATGCGTCGCCCTCGATCTCCAGCAGTGCCGCAGCGAAGGCGCCGTCGTCAGCGCCGCGCGCCAATTCGAGCGCGCGGTCGGAATCGCCGGTCGCGAGCACGACACGCGCGAGGCGCAGTCGCGCCACCTGCCTGAGCTGCGCATCCGCGGCGTCCGCGAGCACCTGTTCGAGTTCGGCGATGGCCGCGTCCATGTCGCCGGAGCGGACCGAGGCCGCCGCCAGCGCCATGCGCGCGTGCTGCAGATAAGGCGAGCCGGCATGACCCGCAGCCAGGCGTTCCACGCCGAGCCTGACTTCATCCACGCGGTCTTCCATCGCGGCCTCGGCCACCACCGAGTAGAGAGCCGACGCCTGCGTGGCCCGCTCTTGCTGGTAGTTCTGCCACCAGTTCCAGCCGGCGATCGCCAGCAGCCCGCCGCCGAGACCGATGATGATCCAGGCGCCGTTCTCCTTCCACCACTGGCGGATGCGATCGACCTGTTCGCGTTCAGAAAGATAATCTTCCACTTCGTTCTCCGTCGCCGTGCCGGGCCCGGCCGGCGGTTCAGTTCAAGATGATCGGTCGGCCTGTTCGGCCCCCACGAATGCCGCCAGTTGCGCGCGCAGTTGCGTCGTATCCATTGCGGCCTGCTCACCGTCTCCCCGTAACGGTTTGACGCGCACCTGGCCGGCCGCCAGTTCATCGTCACCGAGGATCAGTGCAACTGTCGCGCCGCTGCGGTCGGCTTTCTTCATCGCGGCCTTCAGGGAGCCGCCGCCACAATGGGTCTGCAGCCGCAGTCCGGGGACATGATCCCGCATGGTTTCCGCCAGTGCGAGCGCCGCGGCCTGGGCGGCGTCGCCCACGGGCACCAGGTAGGCGTGTGCTACCCGGGGCGCGGGCGCACGATCCTGCACCAGTTCGACCAGCCGTTCCATGCCAAGAGCCCAGCCGATGGCCGGCGTGGCGCGGCCCCCGAGCTGTTCGACGAGTCCGTCGTAGCGACCGCCGCTGCACACGGCGGCCTGGGCCCCCAGCCGGTTGGTCAGCCATTCGAACACCGTGCGGCTGTAGTAGTCGAGCCCACGCACGAGACGCGGGTTGACCCGGTAGGACACCCCGGCGGCGTCCAGTGCTGCCTTCAACTGGTCGAAGTGCGCCGCTGATTCCGCATCGAGGTGATCGGTGATCACCGGCGCCGCCGCGATCAGCGATTGCATCTGTGGGTTCTTGCTGTCGAGGATGCGCAAGGGGTTCTGCTCCAGCCTTCGTACGCTGTCCTCGTCGAGCGCATCGCGATGCGCCATGAAATACTCGACCAGCAAGGCGCGGTAATCCCGGCGCGACGCCGGCGTGCCGAGCGAATTCAGCTCGAGCTGCAGGTCGTGAAGCCCGAGCGCACGCCACAGGCGGGCCGACATGAGAATGAGTTCCGCGTCCACGTCCGGACCGGCAAAGCCCAGCGCTTCCGCGCCCATCTGGTGAAACTGTCGATAGCGCCCCTTCTGCGGGCGCTCGTAGCGAAACATCGGCCCGGCATACCAGAGCCGTTGCTGCTGGTTGTGGATGAGACTGTTGCTGATCGCGGCGCGCACGCAACTGGCAGTGGCCTCCGGACGCAGACTGAGCCGATCGCCGTTGCGATCAGTGAAGCTGTACATCTCTTTTTCAACGATGTCCGTAACTTCGCCGATCGAACGGCTGAAGAGTTCTGTCCGCTCGACGAGCGGCATGCGCAACTCGCGATAACCGTAAGCGGCGAACACGGCCTGTGCCGTGCGCTCCACCCACTGCCACGTCGGTGTCGCGTCCGGCAGTATGTCGTTCATGCCCCGGACGGGCTGGATTGCGGCCGCCATGCAGGATTCCCGGGATCAGCCGGCGCCGCCGCCAACCGTCAGCCGGGCCGTGCCGTCGCGTCGTGCGGGGCGGACCGGGATCGGCGTCTCGTCCACTGTCATCCGCACGCCGTCGGCGTTGCCGAGAAAGACCGTGGCGGGCGCCTTGCCACGCAGGCGGGCCACATCGCCCGCACGATAAAGCCGATAGGCGAGCCGGCGCCCCAGCGCATCGGTCACCTCCAGCCAGCAGTCCTCGGTGAACTCCAGGCGCAGGTCGACGGTGCCGGGAGGCGGGATGGCGGATTCGGGCGCCGCCGCGACCATCGTGGCGGTTGGTGGCGGCACAGACTCGGGCAGACTCGAGGCGTCCGGCGCCGACGATTCCGGTTCAGTGCCGGGAGCCTCGCTTGCAGCGTCCGCGATGCCCTCCGGCGCAGGCTCGCCGACGTCGTCGCTGTCCGCCGCGCGCTGCGCCGTCTCCTCCGCCGGACCGGCAAGATTCTCGCGAAGCGGCGCGTCGGGCTCGCGCGGCACACTGAATTCCAGTCCAGCAGGCTGGCTGCGCGCCGCCTGCTGCACCGCAGGCGCCACCGGGCCGGCACGCTCGGTGAGCCACCACGTGGCAGCGGCGACCGCGACGACGGCAATCGCCCCGGCAGCCGGGCCGGCCCAGCCGGACACTCCGCGGCCGGGCAACCGGCCGGGTGGCAGGCCGGGGATGATCTCCGCCGGCCGCGTCTCGTTGCAGCACGCCTCGTAGGCTGCGATCAGGCCGGCAGCCGGAATTCCGAGCAGCACGGCCGCACGCCGCAGGTAGCCGCGCACGAACACGATCCCGCCGAAGCTGTCGTGCTCGTCGCGCTCCAGCGCGTGCATGCGCTCCAGGGGCAGGCCGAGCTCGGCGGCGAGCCGTTCTGCGGTCCAGCCGGCCTGCTGCCGCGCAGCGCGCAGCTGCGCACCCGGGGAGACGATTTCCGGGGCCGCGTCATGGGTTGCGGGCTGATGTTCGTTGCTCATGGCAGATTCCTCGCTTCGCGCGATTCCGGAAACTCACGACGCAGGCGCGCGGCGTAGTCGGCTGCGGCACGATCGTCCCCCGCGGCGGATTCGATCCGCAGGCCCAGCGCCAGGCTGAATGCAGAATGCTCTGCGACCGACTCATAACGCTGCAGGAAAGCGCGGGCCTGCAGTAAACGCTCGGTCTGCATGCTCAGGTCGGCCAGCTGCAACAGCGCCTCGGCATTGCCGCGGTTGCGGTCGAGCGCCCGGCGGAAGAAATCCTCGGCAAGTTCCGGGTCCGGGATGCCGCGCGCGCAGACACCGGCGTT
>CAYTXS010000004.1:29365-38146 GCA_964441585.1 uncultured Thioalkalivibrio sp. | reverse complement strand
GCTTCTTTCGGGACACGACCGTCCCGTCTGCCGCTGCGCCGTGCAGCTGGAATACGTTCTTTGCGAGATCGACGCCGATGATGCTAACTTCTCCCATGGATGCCCTCTCCTTCAACTTGTGTTTCGACACCACGAGTTCGGCACATCGCGATGCCGTCAGGGGAGAGTGGCATCCACACCATCTCCACCATCGAAGATATTGTTATTGTTTATTTTCACGCTAAGCGACTGCAAGTCCTAGGCCACCAGAACAGCACCGTCTCGTGGCTGATCTTGACGCCACGCTCGTGCAGCAGGTCCTCGACGTTCCGGAGCGACAGCGGGAACCGCACATAGAGCATCACCGCCAGGCGGATGATCTCGGGGCTCGTATTGAACCACTTGAAGGGGCTGGGTCGGGTCATGCGCCGACGCTACCGAGCCCCCTGCCCCACCTCAAGCGAAGTTCTTGTGACAGTGCCCGCTGGACGGCTAACGCTAGACAGCGGCCACGCTCTGTTGCAATTGTTCGCCCAAGCACTCGACTCCGAGCCGCATTGTCTGCCCGGACTTGAGGTAGACCGGCGGCTTCTGCCCATTCCCTACGCCAGGTGGTGTTCCAGTCGAAATGATGTCGCCGGGCTGAAGGCTCATGAATTGCGAGACGTAGGCAACGAGCTCGGCCACCCCGAAAATCATCGTCGCGGTGCTTCCATCCTGGTAGCGGTGCCCGTCGACCTCAAGCCACATCGCCAATGCCTGCGGGTCGGGAACTTCGTCGCGGGTCACGAGCCAAGGACCAATCGGCCCAAACGTGTCGGCAGACTTGCCTTTGGTCCATTGTCCCCCTCGCTCATTCTGGAAGCCTCGTTCCGAGATGTCATTGACAACGCAATAACCCGCCACGTGATCCAACGCATCGGCCTCAGAGACGTACCTTGTCTCGCGACCGATGACGACGCCCAATTCCACCTCCCAATCAGTCTTCTTTGAGCCGCGCGGGATGATGATATCGTCGTTCGGGCCGCAGATGGCGCTTGTGGCCTTCATGAAAAGGATCGGTTCTTCAGGCACGGGCAGGCCCGACTCCGCAGCATGGTCGGAGTAGTTTAACCCGATGCAGATGAACTTACCGACATTCCCGACGCAGGGGCCCACGCGATTAGGTGCGACCACCGGGAAGGCCCCTAAATCGAGCGCAAAAAGCGGCGAAGGGTCTGACAAGAGATCCGGAGTCAGATCGGAAAAAGCAGAAGAGATGTCGCGATAGTTCCCGTCGCAATCGACGGCGGAAAGCATTTCGGCGCCACGTGCGCCAAGACGTGCAAGCTTCATGTAGGGACCTCCTCAAGTTTCCTCCCAACGGCAGCGCGTGACAGCCGGCGTTCATTCCAACGGCGTCTTTCCTCGGCCGGCGCGTACCCGAATGCATCAATGTATCGAGCCTTCATCCGGCTCGCGGATGCGTAGCCGACCTGCAACGCGATATCAGTGGCGCCTAGGTCACTGTATCTAAAGAGATCCCTGGCCGCGGTGAGGCGCAGGTGATGCACATACTGCATAGGGGACTGCCCCACCTCCCGGAGAAAGCGTCTTTGCAGCGTTCGCGTCGAGACGCCGAGTTCCGCTGCCAAATCGTCTACGGACACATCGCCATCGAAAGAGTTGTCAAGATTGCTGATTGCCGACGCCACAAGCGGGCCGGTGCGCATCGTGGTGCGCGAGCTTCCGGGTACTGGTACCGACTGGGGGACGCCGACGCCGCGGATCGTTGGATGCTGAAACCAACAAGCCACCTCCGTTGCAAGGGCTGTGCCGTGCGCATCGGCCAAGTCCTGAATCATCAGTTCGAGAGCCGCCGAAGCTCCGGACACGGTGGTCACGCGTCCGTCCCGGACAATGAGGTCTTCGCATATTTCGACTCCGGGATGACGAATCTCGAACGCCGTTTTGTAAAGCCAGTGGACACTGCTCCGTCGCCCATCGAGCAGCCCAGCCTCTGCAAGGCGGAAAACAGCGGCGCTGACAGCCCCGACTTCTACGCCGCTTCGCTCAAGTTTTCTCAGGGTTGCTGTTGCGACGCGAGGCTCCGAGAAACCCTCGCATACATTTGAGAGGACGAAGAATGCGTCGAGATCGAAAATCTGACAATCTGCCAACCTGGCGTCTGGAGCAAACATGATTTCCGCGCTGCACGGCACTGCCGCGCCGCCTTCGGACAGGATACGCCAGCAGTAGGCCCGCTGCCCCAGTATCTCGTTCGCTGCACGAAGCGGCTCGATCATCGCCGTTAGGCAGACTGCCGGAAACCCGGGCAGCAGGAGAAAATCTATCGCTTTCGGCCGCGGCATGTTCAAGCTAAACGCCCCATTCTGGCTACGTCTTCGTCGCCCCGTTAGTCCCCGACGCAAGATCGCCAAGGCCGAAGCTCATCGCTTCCATTATGTGAGGTGCCAGCATCTCGTGCACCTTCGCCTGATCCATCTCGGCGATGGCCGTATGAAGGTCGACATGCGACTGGTAGATCGCCTGCTGGTCGGTGACATGCCAGGCGATACCAACGATCATCTGGAATTGCCGGGCCATCATTTCCCAGAGGTTCCGCAGAGTTTCATTGCCCGAAAGCTCGACCACGGAGCGGTGATATCCGATGTCGCTATGGGCCATCAGAGCTGCGGAGCCGTCGGAACATGCCCGCTCCATCTCCAGCAGGGCTGATTCCACACGGTTCAGCGTCTCCTCGCCGGATATCAGCCTCTCTATCGCCGCCTGAAAGGCCAGTCGCTCTAGTGAAACCCGCACGTCCAGAATTTCCCTTAGCTTTCGTTCATCGACTTCCATGAGGCACATGCCTCGAAACGGAGTGTTCGTTACAACGCCTTCGCTCACCAGTCGCATCAGCGCCTCGCGAACGGGCATGCGACTGACGTTGAGGTCGCGGGCGATCTCAGCCTCCTTCAGCCGAGCTCCGAAGGGGATACGGCGCTCCATCACCGCGAGCACAACGGCATTCAGCACTTGGTCCGAAAGCGTCTGAACATGAACACCCTGACCGCTTGCAACTGAAATGTTGACCACGAGAAGCCTCCTTCCGAAAGGACGTGTGGATTAGTCCGTTCATTCCAAGCCAAAGTCAAGTCAGCGTATTTTCCATACTGTATTTCGTATACAAAGTGTTGACACGCGCCTTTTTCGACGACTAGAGTTCCACGAAACCGCAAGACGGGGGGACCGATGCAAGACGCGGCGAAGCATCACGGACATTGTTGGCGGGAAGGAGCGATACGTTGAGCGCGATCCTGGGAATTGATGTCGGAGGAACATTTACGGACCTCGTTGCCTACGATCGCGCTTCGGGGTCAGTGCAGGCCTGGAAGACGCTGACGACGCCATCGGATCCGGTCGAAGGCATCATTGCCGGCATCGGCGCGAATCCGGACCTCAAGGCGATTGGCACGCTCCGCCTCGGCACGACGATCGCAACAAACGCGCTTCTTGAACGGAAAGGGGTAGAGGTCGCCTACGTCACGACCGCGGGTTTTCGGGACATCCCGTTCATCCAGACAGGCAAGCGCAAGGGCAGCTACGACATTACTTGGGTGAAAACGCCGCCGCTCGTCCAGCGGCGCAATTCCTTCGAGGTTTCGGAACGCGTGGGCCCTAACGGCGAAGTCCTCGTTGCGCTCGACGAGCAAAGTGTCAGGGCCGTTGCCGCGGAGATTCGTCGTAAAGAAAACATCGGTGCCGTCGCAGTCTGTCTGCTGTTTTCTTACATTAACCCGGCGCATGAATTCAGGGTTCGGGAGATCCTAGCGCAAGAACTTCCCGGGATGGCGATCTCGATCTCCTATGACGTGTTACCCCGCTGGAAGGAATATGCTCGGGCCGCGACGACGATCGCGGATGCCTATATCAAACCCCTGCTGGAACATCAGGTCGATCGCATCGGGCAATGGTTCGCATCCCGCGAGGACAAGCCGCAGGTCGTAATGATCAAATCTAACGGGGGCGAGGTCGCCCTTAACGCGGCGGCGCAGGTTCCCGTGAACCTCGCGGTGTCCGGGCCCACAGGCGGCGTCGTCGGCGCACGCGTCTTGGCCCAAACCGTGGGAGAGGACCACGTGCTCACGCTCGATATCGGGGGCACCTCGACCGATTGCGCGGCCATCGTCGACCAGCAGGAAAGCTTCACGACCGATTTCGAGATCGAGTTCGGTCTGCCGATCCAGGTACCGATGATCGATATCCGGACCTTCGGCGCCGGCGGCGGGTCGGTGGCATGGGTCGATCCGGGCGGAATGCTTCGTGTCGGTCCCCGTAGTGCCGGCGCCGTTCCAGGACCGGCATGCTACGGGCGCGGAGGGATCGAACCCACCGTCACCGATGCAAATGTGGTCCTAGGTCGCATCGATCCGGATAATTTCTTGGGTGGGACGTTTGATCTGGACGCCGAGGCGGCCCGCCTGGCCGTCAAGAGTGTCGGCGAGAAACTTGGACTCGGTGTCGAAGAAACGGCCGCTGCAATCATCCGGATCGTCAACTCCAACATGCTTGGTGAGCTGAGGTCGGTGCTTACAGAACGAGGCCATGATCCTCGCGACTTCGCACTTCTTGGCTTCGGAGGCGCGGGTCCGCTTCACACGGTCGATCTCATGCTCGAAGGCGGCATGAAGAGTGCAATCGTCCCGAACCATCCCGGTCAGTTCTCGGCATGGGGCTTTCTGCTTGCCGACGCTAGGGTCGACCTCGCCCGCACTGCACCAATGACTTCACGGCAGTTCGACGGTGACCGGCTGAGTGCCGTCATGGCGGAGCTTTTGGCACAGGCCGAGGGTCAGTTGCGGGAACAGGGCTATGACGGTGAACTCGAGCTGATGCCGTCGGCAGAAATGCGGTACCTGGGGCAGAGCCACGAACTCGAGGTGCCGCTGGATTTCACGTCGTTCGGCCCGGAACGCGCAGCCGATCTCTTCAGCAGGTTTCACGCCGCTCACGAGGCCCGGTACGGTTATCACACACCTGACGAGGCGCTGGAAATCGTGACGCTGAAGGTCACGGCGATCTGCAGGACACCCAAGCCAGAAATTCCTTCCATCCCGGCGGGACACGGCGTGCCGAGCCCATCCCGCCACCGAAAGGTGACCTTCTCCGGAGGCGAGGAATTGGCAGCGGTGTATGACCGGAGCAGCCTGCGGGCCGGAGACAGAATTTCAGGGCCGGCGCTTGTCGAGGAAAACGCCTCCGTCACCGTGCTGCCCCCGGGCGCGGCCCTCCGTGTCGACCCCTACGGCAATCTTGTCATCACACCGGAGGTGGCGCCATGAAACTCTCTCCCAACGGGTATTACGTCGAGAAGTACCTGAAATGCGCCAACTGCGGCTCGCTCCTTTTCGATGACGGCGGCGGGGAGTCGGCCGGAGAGCACTGTTCCAATTGGTGTCGTGACTGGGCCTCAGCCGTTGCGGAAGGACGGACGCCCCGCGTCGCTCCAGAGGGGCCCGTCCGAGCACCTGAACAGGCCGACCTTGTCGATATCACTGTCGTCGACGGAATTCTTTCCTCCATCTGCCGGGAGATGGGCATCACCCTTATGCGCACCTCCTACTCTTCGCTCTTCAGCGAGTCCGAGGACTTTTCCTGCGCCCTTGCCACGCCGGACGGCGAGATGATCGCAAACGGCGATTTCTGCCCCTCCCAGATCGGTGGCATTCCGCTCCTCGTCCGCACGATGGTGCAGGAGACGCCGCTCGATACTATCGAAGAGGGCGACGTCATCCTCCACAACGACCCGTACCGCGGCGGCCTGCACACGCCGGAGCATACGGTCTTCAAACCGATCTTCTTCGACGGGCGAATCGTGGCTTTTGCCGTTGCCGTGGGTCATTTCGTCGAGGTCGGCGGCGTGGCGGCCGGTGGATTTCCCGGAGATGCCACCGAAATCTTCCACGAGGGCCTGCGCGTACCACCCGTGAAGGTGATCAAGAAGGGCAAGGACGATCCGGACGTATGGCGGCTGCTGCTCGCGCAGGTCAGAACGCCCCGCATGTATTACGGCGACCTGCGCGCCATGATCAGCTCGGTCACACTAGCCGAGACGCGCGTGCAGGAGCTTTACCGTCGATACGGCGTGGAAAGGCTCGAGCGGACCGTGCGGGCCCTCTTGGACTATTCCGAACGGCGCACGCGGGCCGAGATTGAGGCCATCCCGGACGGTGTCTACCACTTCGAGGACCACGTCGAGGACGACGGGATCGATCCGGACCGGGAATACCTCATCAAGGTCGCCATTCACGTGTCCGGCGGAGATGTGGTGGTGGATTTCACCGGCAGCTCGCCACAGGCCCAGGGACCGATCAACGCAACACTTGGAGTGGCGTGGTCAGCTGCGTTCAACGCCTTCCTGCACATCACCGACGAGACGATTCCCAAGAACTCGGGCTGTTACCGGCCGATCCGCGTCATCGCGCCGCCCGGCACCATCATGAACGTAGATTATCCGGGCGCCGAGGTCGGCGGAAACACCGAGACCCATCCACTTGTGGTTTGTGCGATTTTTGGCGCATTGGCCGAAGCGATACCCGATCGGGTCATGGCCGCCGAGGGGGCCACGCATGGCTGCGTGACCTTCGGCGGATACGACGAGTCGGTTGGCGAAGCCTTCGCCGGCTTCGACCTCTGCCTCGTGGGATATGGTGCGCGGCGCTTTGCCGATGGTAACGGGACACTCGACTCGATCAACGGCAACTGCGCGGCGACGCCGGTGGAAGTCTTCGAGACGAAGTTTCCATGGCGGGTCGAGGAATACTCGCTCAGGACCGACTCCGGCGGTGCCGGACGATACCGCGGCGGTCTCGGGCAATCGCGCACGCTCCGGGCGATGGCGCCGATCTCGATGAACCAGATGAGCAACCGGCACCGCCTGCCGGCATGGGGCCTCGAGGGCGGACTTGAGGGCGCGACCGGTGCAACGCTCTTCCGTCGGGAGGGCCATGACGGCTGGCAGACGGCAAGGGAAGCCTTCGACCGCGCCTCATCCTCCAAATATTCCAATGTGAAGCTTTCTCCCGGCGACGTGGTGCGCGTCCTTATGCCGGGCGGTGGCGGCCACGGTGACCCTGGACAAAGATCCTGCGAGGCCGTGGAAGACGATCTTCTCGACGGGTTCATCAGCGAAGACGCCGCGCGGTCCCTTTACGGGAACGATCCCGGCAAGTCGGGCTGAGGTGCAGGCGATGGTCCAGGCTCCCCGCTCCCACTGGTTGACCGAGGCGCTCGCAAGGGGCGTGAGCCCCTGCCCTCCCCTGGTTGGGGACACAAGCGCTGACGTGGTAATCGTCGGAGGTGGTTTCGCAGGTCTCTGGACGGCGCTCTTGCTGAAGGAACGCAAGCCCGGTCTGGATGTCCTCGTGATCGAGCGTGATCTCTGTGGTGGAGGCGCGAGCGGGCGTAACGCGGGTTACGTGCTCAACTGGTGGGCTCGCTTCCCGGCGCTCGAGGCTCTCTGCGGGACCGACGAGGCGCTTGCTTTGGGTCGCGAAGCCGAGCGCGCCGTGAACGAGGTCGAAGATTTCTGCGTGAGCCATGGCGTCGGGCATTTTCGACGGGACGGCTGGCTATGGGGCGCGACCTGCAAGGCACATGTGGGGGCCTGGTCCCCTGCCGCCGAAGCTTTGGCCCGCAACAACCTTCACCCGTTCGAGGAATTATCGGGCAAGGAGATCGCGGGTGCCTGGGGCCTCGACGGTTTGCACGGAGGTGTCGTGGACCGATCCTGCGCGTCGGTGGATCCTGCCTCTCTCGCCGTGGGGTTGAGGCAGGCGGCGCTCGAGGCCGGCGTGCGAATACACGAGAACACGCCAATGAAGCGTTTTTCGCGGCGCGGCCGTCTGGAGGTGGAAACGGCGGATGGCAGGATCAGCGCCGGACGCCTCGTACTTGCGCTGAATGCCTGGTTCGGGCGGATGCCTGAGTTCCGGTCCTCGATCCTGATCGCGGCATCGGAACTCGCGGTGACGCGACCGGCTCCCGACATCATCGAGAGGATGGGCTGGACCGGTGGACCCTATGTGAACGACTCCCGCCTGATGGTCGGCGCGTTGCGGGCACTACCCGACGGGCGCGTCATGTACGGCAAGGGCGGCGGACAGATCGGCTTCGCGGGCCGCGTGGGGAAACGGTTCGAGGGAACCGCGCCTCGTATCGCCATGATGGGAGACGAATTCCAGAAGTATTCGAGCCATTTCCAAGGCATCGGCCCAGACCGAAGCTGGATCGGCGCCATCGACCGTACCCGGGACGGACTCCCGATGTTCGGATACCTCGGAGAAAACCGAGACATTGTTTACGGATGCGGGTTCTCAGGCAACGGGGTGGGGCCAACGCGCCTCGGCGCGAAGATCATGGCGGGTCTGGTCCTGGAGACGGACGAGGCCCTGACCAGAACCGCCATCGTCCGGCACCCAGCAGGCGGCTTTCCACCCGAACCATTCCGTCAGATCGGTGGCCAGCTCGTCCTTCGCGCCGTGCACCGCAAGGACGTCGCGGTTCATGCGGAGAAGCCGGTGGACATCCTGACCGACCGCCTGGCCCGACTTGCGCCTGCCACTCTGGTTGCGCGCAGCAACTTGCCGAAGAAGGAGAAGGCCCGATGATCGAACGCTTCAACCCTCCCGGACTGCACGCGCCTGTTGGACCGTATGTGCACCACAACGTGAGCGCACCTGGCGCACGGATTTATGCCTCTGCTGGACAGCTCGGTATCACGCTCGATGGAGAATTGCTCAGCGATCCGAAGGAACAGAT
>CAYTXS010000004.1:0-29265 GCA_964441585.1 uncultured Thioalkalivibrio sp. | reverse complement strand
GAAAAAGAAGACGGCAGGCGCCACGGGCAGGAAACAGCAACCTCGAAGGGGAGAAGACCAAGATGATCAAGCGATTTTCCGGACTCAACCGGCGGGAGTTTCTCGCTGCAGGAACAGCACTTGCAGCCCTGCCGGCGATCAAGGCGACCGCGCAGGGAACAGGCAGGATCGGCTTTGCCATGGAAACATTCACTGTTCCACGTTGGCGAAACCTCGACAAGCCGAGTTTCGAGGAAGCCGTTCTGGCAGCAGGCTTCGAGCCTGTCGTCGTGCAGGCGAATTTCGATGTGGCACAGCAGCTGCGCGATGTCGAAAACCTGCTGAGCCAAGGGGTGGATGCGCTCTGCATCGTTCCCATCGACTCGAATTCGGGAATCAACATGGCCCGGCGGGCCGCGCGCGAAGGAGTTCCGGTCATCGCCTACAACACCGCGATCCCGAGCCCTGACATCTCGGCTTTCGTTAGCCGGGACAACGGCAACGTGGGTCGAACGGCCGCTCAGGCCGCGATCGACACCCTGGGCGACATTTCGGGCAAATGGGTGATCTGCTCGGGGCAGGCCGGCAACGCCGTCGCCGAGGAGGTCACGGCCGGCTATTTCGAAGTCCTCCAACCCATGATCGACTCCGGTGCCGTCGAAATCGTCAGCCACGAATACCACAGTGGATGGGATCCCGAGAGCGCACGGCAACAGGTCGAAAACGCTCTGACGGCGAACGCCAACGAGATCCGTGGTGTGTTCTGCAACAACGACGGCATGGCCGGAGGCGCCGTCGCAGCTCTCGAAGCTCAGGGTCTTGCCGGCACCGCTTTCGTGTCGGGGCAAGATGCCACGACGGAGGCGTGCCGCAACATCCTCGAGGGCAAACAGAACCTGTCCAGTTTCACGAGGTTCGACGTCATGGGCCGGACAGCTGCAGAACTCGCCGTGGCTCTTGCGAGAGGTGAGGCGGTCACGGCACCGATGACCTACTCGGCCGGAGGTGAGGACATCCCGCTCCATCCGGTCGAGGACTTCAACGTTACGCGCAACAATATCGTCGAGTATCTCGAGCAGTACAGTCCGGGCTATGTGGATGCTTCGGTCATAGTGGCGGGACTTGCCGACGAGTTCATGCTTCCGGGCCTTGAGGCGTACCGCTGAAAGCAAACGGGCCGCCTCTCCGCTCGGAGGCGGCCCGCGACGGAGACGAGGTACCAAGATGACCGATCTAACTCAATCCACGCAAGACGTACGCGCCAAGGACATGCGCAGGACGTCGCTTGCATCCAGCCGGCGCGACCTGCGGCTCGTACTGCTGCTTGGCGTCACTGTGGTCGTCTGGCTCGCATTTCACTTCATCTTCACCGATGGCTTCGTTCTCACTCCACGGAACCTCAGCACGCTCTCCGTGCAGATGACGGTTACGGCGATCCTCGCGATGGGCATGACCATGCTGCTGATCGCGCGCGAGATCGACCTATCCGCCGGGGCCGTCATGGCTCTCGTCATGGTGCTCGTGTTCCAGTTCCAGATCACCCTCGGGCTGTCAGCCACGTCAACGGTGTTGCTGGCCCTGGCAGCTGGTGCCGTGGTCGGACTCTTGCACGGCGCGCTTCGCGTTTGGCTTCTTATCCCCTCCTTCATCATCACGCTCGCAGGTTTCTCGTGGCTGCGGGGGGTTGCCTACATCATACCCGACGGCCAGACGCTCGCAGGAGCGTCCGACGGCTTCTACAGGATCTCAAACAGCGAGGTTCCTCCGATCGCTTCAGCCGCGCTCATCGTGCTCGTCGCTGTGCCTCTTGTGGGGCGGGCAGGTTTCAGGATGCTGTCCACGGGCGAGAAACCGACGCTGACGCGGGTCATGGAGGTGATCCAGTTCGCCCTGCTTCTAGCCTTCGCGCTCGGCGCCGCCTGGGCGTTCTACAACCACCGCGGCCTACCCTACCCGACGCTGTTGCTGGGGGTTCTCGCCTTCGGACTGCACTGGCTGATGCAGAACACTGACTTCGGCCGCCATGTCTATGCGGTCGGGGGAAACCCCGAAGCGGCCAAACGGGTCGGCATCAATGTGCGGCTGATCGTCGTTCTCCTGTTCGTTTTCATGGGAATTCTTACCGGGTTCGCGGCAGTCGTGCAGGCCTCCCTTCTCGACGCTGCGCCCCCGGGGATCGGCGAACTCCTCGCCCTCAATGCGATCAGCGCCGCCATCATCGGGGGCACCAACCTTTTTGGCGGGCAGGGCTCGATCCCGGGAGCGGTTGCCGGCGCCCTGCTCATGGCGAGCATTTCCAATGGACTGAGCCTGGCGGGCGTGAACACCTTCTACCAAATGGTGGCGACGGGGCTCATCCTGCTCGCGGCCGTCGGCGTCGACAGCTTCACGCGTCGACATGAAATGAGGATGTGATCGATGACGCATGTTGTCGAAGCGATTGGACTGGCGAAATACTACGGGGCGGTGACCGCACTCGAAAACATAGACTTCCACATCGCCCCCGGAGAAGTCGTGGGCTTCGCCGGGGACAACGGTGCGGGGAAATCGACGCTGATGCGCACCATCGCCGGAGACGTGACCCCGTCGAGCGGCGAGTTGCGCATCGGCGGCAGAATGGATCCAGCCTATTCTCCCCGCCGAGCGCGAGAGATCGGCGTGGAAATGGTCTATCAGGATCTAGCGCTTTGCGACAATCTGGACATCTACGAGAACATCTTCCTCGGGCGTGAGATCAGCCGGTTCGGATTGCCAGGGCTGAAGGTTCTGGACCGGCCGCAGATGCTGGCACGCGCCGAGGAAGTGCTGGATCGGCTCGACCTGCACCTGCCCTCCCTCACCGAGCCCGTCTCGGCGCTTTCGGGCGGCCAGCGGCAACTGGTGGCGATCGCCCGGGCAATGGCGTCCTCCCCGAAGCTGGTCATCATGGACGAGCCGACAGCCGCGCTCTCAGTCAAGGCCGGGCGGCCGCTTCTGCAACTGATCAGGCGGCTGCCGCAGAGCGGCGCGTCTGTGATGCTGGTCAGCCATCGCCTGTCAGATCTCATGGAAACAACTGACCGTATCTATATTCTGCGAAGAGGGTCGATCGCGTGCGAACTCAAGACCGCCGAGACGACCGAAACGGAAATCCTGCATGCCATGGCGGGCGTCGGAGAGGCGGCATGAACGTCAAGGTTCCGTCGTGTCACTCGACCAGCGCCTGCGGGTCATGAAAGACAAGGGAGAGATCGGAGATGTCCGAAACGATTGAGGCCTCGAACGACGCCACGGTGCGGCTCCTGCGGGGCGACAACGTGCGCATCGCGCTCCGAGATCTCCCCGCGGGTGCGGTACTGCCGGAAGGCATTCGGCTGCACGCACCCGTCCCGGCCGGCCATAAGATCGCGCTGGAAGCGATCGCGCGCGGCGGTCATGTCCGGAAGTTCGGTCAGATCATCGGGGTGGCGCTCGCAGATATCGCTCCGGGCGAGCATGTCCATGTTCATAACCTCGGGATGCCCTCTCGCGGAGAACGCCTTCCTGCCGGACAGGTCGCCAGCGGCGACACCGAGCCGACCGGCGCTACCTTCGAAGGCTTCGTACGAGAGGACGGGCGCGTGGGAACCAGAAACTACATCGGCGTTCTAACGACGGTGACCTGCTCCGGTACGGTGGCGCAGACAATCGCCGACGAGGTCGAACGGCGCGGGATACTGGCGGATTTCCCCAATATCGACGGTGTCGTCCCGATCGCCCATGGCACGGGCTGCGGCATGGGGCGCGGGCTGGGCATGGAGCTTCTGCAGCGGACGCTGTGGGGCTACGCCAGCCATCCGAACATGGGCGGCGTGCTGGTGGTGGGGCTCGGTTGCGAGGTCAACCAGCTCCCACTGATGATGGAGGCGTTCGGCATGACGCCTGGCGAGCGGATGCAGGTGTTCAACATCCAGGATCTGGGCGGCACACGCGCGACCGTGGAGGCCGGCGTCGCCGCGATCGCGGCCATGGCGCCGGGCGTGAACGAGGCACGCCGCGAGACGCGCCCGGCCTCGGATCTCGTTCTCGCGGTCCAGTGCGGCGGCTCCGACGGCTTTTCGGGGATATCGGCAAACCCGGCTCTGGGGCGGACAAGCGACTTTCTTGTCGCGGACGGCGGCACCGTCATCCTTGCGGAGACCACCGAAATCTACGGGGCGGACCATCTCCTGCGCGCCCGCGCCGTGAGCGAGGAGGTGGGCGTCAAGCTCGACGAGCTCATCCTCTGGTGGGAGGATTACGTGGCTCGCAACGATGGGGAGATCGACAACAACCCGACGCCCGGAAACAAGCGCGGTGGTCTCACGACCATCGTCGAGAAGTCGCTCGGGGCTGTCGCAAAGGGTGGGACGAGCCCGCTTGTGGATGTGTGTCGATACGCCGAGCGCCCGCGCAATCGGGGGCTGATCTTCATGGACTCGCCGGGGTTCGATCCGTGTTCGATCACCGGCCAGATCGCGAGTGGCGCGACGGTGGTCTGCTTCACGACGGGCCGGGGGTCGACGACCGGCTACAAACCCTCGCCATGCCTCAAGCTCGCGTCGAACTCCGCGATGTTCGAGAAGATGAAGGACGACATGGACATCGATTGCGGCGGGGTTCTGACGGGTCGCGCGACGCTCGATGACCTCGGATCGCAGATCTACAGGCGCGTTCTCGAAACGGCATCCGGGACCGAAACGCGCAGCGAGGCGCTCGGGTACGGTCGCAACGAGTTCGTGCCCTGGCAGATCGGCGCGGTCGTGTAACACCTGCGCCGATCCGCCCGATCCCGGAGGGCGGTTTCCGCTCAGGCTGCGTGCGGATCCAGCCGGATGAAGGTGGATTTCGCCTCCATGAACTCCAGCAGCCCGTCCACCCCGTTCTCGCGGCCGAGGCCACTGGACTTGCGGCCGCCGAAGGGCAGTTGCGGGATTGTCTCGAGGTAGGTGTTCACATAGACGAAGCCGCTCTCTAGCCGGCGGGACATCGCCATTGCCTTGTCGAGATTTTTCGTCCAGACCCCGTTGGCGAGCCCGTAGGACGTCCCGTTGGCAAGCTCGACCGCCTCCTCGAAACTCTCGAACCGCGTGACCGCGAGGACGGGGCCGAAGACCTCCTCCGAGAAGATCGCCATCTCGGGCGTCACGTCGTCAAGGATCGTGGGCTCCACGAAGTATCCATTCCCGAGCGCCGGATCGTCGGGCCGGCCGCCGCCCGTGACCAGACGGGCCCCGGCGCTCTTCGCGCCCTCGACATGAGCGAGGACCTTGTCCAGATGTGCGGCATGGATCATCGGGCCGAGTTGCGCGTCCTCGTCGTCCGGGGGCCCGAGCTTCATCGCGGCGGCCATCTCCGCCAGCCGCGCCACGAAGTCGTCGGCGATGGAGGCCTCGATCAACAGACGCCCCCCGGCGCAGCATTCCTCACCTTGGTTGATGGTGAACGCCGCCAGCGCGCCCGTGAGCGCGGCGTCAATGTCGGCATCGGCGAAGACGATGTTGGCCCCCTTGCCGCCCAGTTCCAGCGCCACCTTCTTGAGGCTCTCGCCGGCGACTCCCGCGATCCGCTTGCCCACGCGCGTAGAGCCGGTGAAGGAGATCATGTCGATCCCGGGATGGCGGCACATGGCCTCGCCCACCACGGGCCCGGTGCCCGGTAGGACCGAGATCACGCCGTCGGGGATGCCTGACTCCTTCGCGATGGCGGCGTATTCCATGGCTGTGCCGGCCGTCAGTTCCGAGGGCTTGATGACGACCGAGCAGCCTGCGACGAGCGCGTAGGGCAGCTTCTGGAACAGCGTGACCGTGGGGAAGTTCCAGGGCAGGATCATGCCGATCACGGGCAGTGGCTCGTAGCTGACGAGCCCGAGCCGCTCAGCGCCTTCACGGTCGAAAAGACGGCCTGGCATGCTCCAGGCCAGCGTGGCGGCGTAGCGCAGCAGCTCGAGCGACCAAGTGAGTTCCTCGCGCGCGGCGCCAATGGTCTTGCCGGCTTCGTCGGCCTCGATTCGCGCGAGCCGCTCCAGATCCCGCTCGATGAGATCAGCGAAGCGCTGGAGGACACGCCCCCGGGCGCTTGCCGGCAGGCCGGACCAGGCGCCCGACCTGAACGCCGCACGCGCGCTGCAGACTGCCCGGTCCACATCCGTTCCGCCGGCCAAGGCGAACTCGGCGACGGCCTCGCCCGTCGCCGGGCTGTGCCGCGTCAGGGTATCGTTCTCGGCCGGATCGTTTCGCGTTCCGTCGATCCAAAGCCCGTAGGTTCTCATGTTCCGCTCCCCCGTTTTGTATGTTGGATATTGATATACAAAATGATGGAAACCTCAATGGTTTTGCGTCAGAAAATGACAATAATCCAGTACATCTGCAGATTTCCACGCAAGCTGCGCGCAGGCGTTTGGCCCTCGCGCGCGTCTAGTCCGCGCTGGTTTCGAGCGCGCCCAAGCGCTTCAGCACATCGCGTGCAGCGTTCCGGATATGGGAGCGCGACAGGTCGAGAAACCTGTTCTTGTCGCCCGCCTCGTAGGCGGCCACGATTGCGTGGTGGTCTTTCACCGCACGCTTCTGCGCCTCGAGCGGGACAATCTGCAGCTGCAGATACCGGTCGAGCGACGAATAGAGCGACTTCAGCAGCGCAATCGAGCGCACGCGCCCGGTGGGTTCCATCATCGCAAGGTGCAGGTCCCAGTTCAGCTGGCTGAGTTGCTCTGGCCCGTATCCGAACTCGATGGCGCGGTCATAGGCGGCCATGGCCTGAGCGACGCGTTCGCGATCGGCGACGGTCGCGATGTCGATCGCCTTCTCGAGAAGCAGAAGCTCCAGCGCCTCGCGCGTCTCCAGGATGTCCACCGCGTCCTCGCGCGACAGCTTAGACACGATCGCGCCGCGATGGGTCTGGATGGTCACCAGACCCTCCGCCTCGAGCTGCAGAAGCGCCTCGCGCACGGGCACCCGGCTGACGCCCAATTCCTTGGCAATGGCCTCTTGGCGCAGTTGCTCGCCGCCCTTCAGCTCACCTGAAATTATACGGTTGGCAATGTTTTCCGCCACCATGCTCGTGATGGTCGGCCGCTGCAACGTCATGATTACGGGCGTCTTTCGATTTCCTTCAGGGCGACGACTGGTCTCTTGCAGATCGTCAGACAAAGAGCAACAGCTTTCACGCCACCTCGGTATCGGGTGTGTCGGCGCCGGCATACGGGACACGCTCCGGCGCAAGCGACGGGACGCCCTTGATCGCGTCCGACAGCTTCTCGGCCACCATGACGACGGGGCATTGCAGGTTGCCACTGGTGATCGTCGGCATCACCGAGGCGTCTGCGATGCGCAACCCCTCCATCCCGTTGACGCGGCCCGACCCGTCCGTCACCGACATGTCGTCCAACCCCATCCGGCATGTGGCGCAGGGGTGATACTGGGTGCCGACGCGCGCCTCGAGCCAGCGCATCAGGTCGTCCTCGGGCATGGTCCGCAGCCCCGGCTCGACCGCCTCGCCGCGATACGCGTCCCAGGCCTTCTGCTGGCAGATCTCGTCGGTATGGCGCACCGCGTCGGCGAGGTCGCGCCGGTCGAGCGGATCGGTGAGGAAGTTCGTGACGATCTTCGGCAACGTGCGGGGATCGGAGGAGGCGAGCGTCACTTCGCCCTTGCTCCGCGGCCGCATCAGGCAGACCTGGTATTGGAACCCGTCCTCGACCGTCACCTCGCCATGGGCGAACTCCCCCAGAAGCGGCAGGAATTCGTGCTGGATGTTGGCGTAATCCACGTCGTCGGAGCTCCGGAAGAAAGTGCCGGTCTCCCACAGATTGCGCGCGCCGAGCCCGCTGCGCAGAAACAGCCACTGCGCGCCGACCCGCGCCATTCCGAGCAGGCCAAGACCGACACCGGGCGACATGCCAGGGCGCCGCGCGTGATAGGCGACCGAGACGGCGGGGTGATCGGCCAGCCCCTTGCCGACGCCGGGCAGGTCCTGCACGCAGGCGATGTCGTGCCGCGCGAGCTCTTCCCGCGGGCCGATACCCGAGAGCATCAGGAGATGCGGCGAGTTGAAGGCGCCGCCGCACAGAATGACCTCCTTGGCAGCCATGATCTTGTTGCGGCTGCCGTCCTTGAGGACCTCGACCCCTACGGCGCGGTTGCCTTCCGTCAGCACCCGCGTGACCAGCGCGCCCAGCCGCAGCTCTACCTTGCCGGCCTTGACCGCGGGGCGGAGATACTGCCGCCCGCCGCTGGCGCGGATGCCGCGGTCGATATTGGCCTGGTAGACGTGCACGCCCTCCTGCCGGTAGCCGTTGTAGTCGTCGTTCAGCGCATGGCCCGACTGCTGCCCGGCCTCGAGCATTGCGTCGTAGACGGGTAGGCCCACTGGCATCCGCGTCACCTTGATCGGCCCGGAGCGGCCGCGATAGCGGTCCTCGCCATGGTCGTAGCTTTCAAGCCGCTTGAAATAGGGCAAGCAATCGGCATAACCCCAGCCCTCGAGACCCGCCTCCGCCCAGGCGTCGAAGTCGCGCGGGTTGCCGCGCACGTAGACCATCCCGTTGAGCGAGCCCGAGCCGCCCAGCATCCTACCCCGTACGTGGTCCATCGTCCGGTCGCCGAGCCCGGGCTCGGGGCCCGTCTCCATGGCCCAGATCCGGCGTTGGTCGGACAGGGGATAGGACATCGCAGCCGGCATCCGGACATAGACGCTCATGTCCGAGGGGCCGGCCTCGAGCACGAGGATGCGCGCCCCGGACATCTCCGAAAGGCGCGCCGCCACGACCGATCCAGCCGCACCGGAGCCTACGATCACGTAGTCATAATCGTCTTTTGCTCGGGTCATTGAATTCCCTTTCACGCCGCGCGCGACGCGTAGTGCGCGGCAAGGTCCTTTACCGTTTTTTCGAGAATACTCACGACGCGCTTGCGTTCGTCGCCGTCGAGCGGCAGGCGCGGCGCGCGGCACCATTCCGGCGCGCCGTAGACGACGTTTTCGGCCATCTTTATGTATTGCACCAGCTTCACATGGGTGTCGAGGTGGAAGGCGGGCGTCATGATGCGGTATATTTCACGCGCCTCGGCGAACCGGCCCGCGATGGAGAGGTTGAAGAGTTCCACGCATTCCGCGGGCCAGGCATTGGTCATGCCCGAGACCCAGCCGATGGAACCCAGCGCGACGCTCTCGACGATCTGGTCGTCGACGCCGCAGAAGATCCGGTAACGATCGCCGCAGGCCACGTACATGTCGGTCACGCGGCGAACGTCGCCCGTCTCCTCCTTCACGGCGACGATGGTGGGCACATCGGCCAGCGCCTGCAGGATGTCGGGGGTCACGTCGACGCCATAGGCGATGGGGTTGTTGTAGATCATGATGGGCAGAGGGCTCGCGCCGCCAATGGCACGATACCAGGCCTCGGTCTCGCGCGGGTCGGTCTTGTAGCCGATGCTGGGGAAGACCATCATCCCGTCGATACCCAGGTCGTGGAACTGGCGCGAGCGCTCGACAGCGGCCTCGGTGGTGATCTCGGCCAGCCCCGACAGAAGCGGCACACGGCCCTTGACGGCTTTCTTCGCTGTGCGGATCACCTCGGCCTTCTCCTCGATGCTCATGCAGGCGTTCTCGCCCAGCATCGGCAGGACGATCACGCCCGAGACGCCATTGTCGATCAGCCGTTCGATCGAGGCGGCCGTGGCCTCGAGGTCGAGGGCGCCGGTCCCTGTGAGCTTGGTGGTCACGGCGGGAAATACTCCGCTCCAGTCAGCCATTTCGTTCTCCTCTCCGAGTCACGTTATATTTTCAGACAATATACAATCTTGTTTTCGACCTGCGGTCCAGACCCTTCGTGATCAGGGCAGCACGTAAGCAGTCTTCACGGTGGTGAAGAACTCGGCCGCGTAACGTCCCTGTTCCCTTGGACCGAAGCTCGAGCCCTTCCGCCCACCGAAGGGCACGTGGAAGTCCACGCCCGCCGTGGGTAGGTTCACCATGACCATCCCGGCCTCTGCATTGCGCTTGAAATGCTCGGCATGCACCAGCGACGTCGTGCAGATCCCGGCGGTGAGCCCGAAATCTGTGTCGTTGGCCATGGCCAGAGCCTCATCGTAGTCGCGGGCGCGCAGAACGGCGGCGAGTGGGCCGAAGATCTCCTCGCGCGCGATCCGCATCTCGCTCGTGCAGCCGGTGAACAGCGCGGGCGACAGGAAGAACCCCTCGGTCTCGCCGTTCAGCCGCTGGCCGCCAAAGACGAGATCGGCGCCCTC
Organism: uncultured Thioalkalivibrio sp.; assembly: GCA_964441585.1. Lineage (GTDB taxonomy): Bacteria > Pseudomonadota > Gammaproteobacteria > Steroidobacterales > XN24 > XN24. Next base: position 19,045 of record CAYTXS010000004.1, on the reverse strand, counting down.
GGCCTCGCCGATCCGCACATAATCAATGTCCTGCTCGAGCTGCGGCGCGCTCGCCACCGGCCCGATCACCGTCGCAGAATCGAGCGCATGGCCCACCGTCGCGCCCGCCATCGCCTCGCGCAGCGCCGCGACGAAGCGGTCGTGGATGCCGTCCGTCACGATCAGCCGCGACGAGGCGGTGCAGCGCTGCCCGGTCGAGTAGAAGGCGCCGTTCAGCGCGCAGGAAACCGCGGTGTCGAGATCGGCGTCGTCGAGCACCACGAGTGGGTTCTTGCCCCCCATCTCGAGCTGGTATTTCCGGCCCTTCTCCGCACTCGACAGCGCCACGCGCCGCCCGGTCTCAACCGAGCCGGTGAAGCTGATCGCGTCGAGGCCGGGATGGTCGAGCATTGCCTGCCCGACGACCGAGCCGCGCCCCATCACGAGGTTCACGACGCCATCGGGCGCACCCGCGCGGCGCAATATCTGGACAAGCTCCCAGACGCAGCCCGGCACGAGGTCGGCGGGCTTCAGCACAACGGTGTTGCCATAGGCGAGTGCGGGCGCGAGCTTCCAGGCGGGTATCGCGATGGGGAAGTTCCAGGGCGTGATCAGGCCGATGACCCCCAAGGGCTCGCGGGTGACGTCGATCCGGATGCCCGGCCGCACGCTCGGCACGGTCTCGCCGCTGAGGCGCAGGCATTCGCCGGCGAAAAAGTCGAAGATCTGGCCCGCGCGCGCGACTTCGCCGATCCCCTCCGCCAGCGTCTTGCCCTCCTCGCGCGCCAGCAGGCGGCCGAGGTCTTCCTTTCGGGCGAGGATCTCGTCCGCCGCGCGGCGCAGGATGCCGTGCCGCTCGGCGATGCCCGAGCGCGACCACGCGGGGAAGGCCGCTCGCGCCGCGTCGACGGCGGCGGAGACGTCCTCGGCCGTGCCGGAGGCGTATTCGCCGATGACGTCAGACAGGTCCGAGGGGTTGAGGTTGGGCGTGAAGTCGGCGCCGATGTCCCGGCCTGCGACGAAATTCAGGTGTTGTTCGGTCATAATCTTCCTTCAGCGAAACCAGGTATCGGCAAGTCGGTAGCCGCGCGGAAACGGATCGTCCGGATCGACGCCGTACTGGCCGATCCCGGTGATCCAGGCGCGGCCGGTGATCTCGGGCACGACCGCGGGCACGCCGCCCACGCTCGCCGTCCCGACGATGCGACAGTCAAAGCGCGTGTCGAGGATGGAGGTGTGCACGAAGCGCTCGTTCACGCTAAGCTCCCCCCGCGCATGCAAAAGCGCCATCCGCGCCGAGGTGCCCGTGCCGCAGGGACAACGGTCGAGCCGGCCGGGGGAGACGACAACCGCGTTCTTGGAGGTGGGCACGCCGTCCACGCGGTCGAGCGGGCCGGTGAACTCGGTCTGGTTGACGGTGTGGATCTCGGGATTTCCGGGGTGTACGGAGTTCAGGCCGGAGGCCGCGGCCGCCTTGATTTGCTCGCCGATCTCCACCAGCCGCCGCGCATCGGCGCGCTCCAGTGTCACCGGCAGATCGGCCACGTCCACGAGCACGTAGATCATGCCGCCATAGGCCACGTCGACGCGAAGCGTGCCTAGGCCCGGCACCTGGAGCTGCGCGTCGCGGTGCATGACGAAGGACGGCACGTTGCGGAAGGTCACGCTGCGGCAGACCCCGCCAGAGCAGTCCGCCACGACGTCCACGAGGCCCGCGGGCGTGTCGACCACGACCGGCGTCGCCGCGCCCTTCATGGGCACGATCCCCGTCTCTAGCGCCACCGTGACCGTGCAGATCAAGTTGGAGCCCGACATGGGCACGAAGAAGTCGGACTCCATCACGATCATGCCGATATCCGCGGCCGGGTCTATTGGCGGCGTGATCAGGTTCACGGCCGCGTTCACGCTGCCCCGCGGGTCGAACAGCAACATGTCCCGCAGCCAGGGCATGTCGCGCTCGATATTCTGCATGCGTTCGAACATGCTGGCGGCCGCGGGCGCCACGACCCCCCCGGTGATGACGCGGCCGACCTCGCCCTCGGCATGGGCGCCGACCACGGTGATCGCACGATCGAGCCGCATCAGTCGATCGCCGGCGGCGTGTCGGTGGCCGGCCCCAGCGTGAACCGCGTGAAGCGCGGCCGGAAGCCGCCGCCTTCGGGCGAGCAGGCCATGACGCCGATCATCTGCGTGCCGCCCTCGGGGTAGTCGGCAAGGCGCAGAAGCTCCCATCCTGACCCGGCCCAGGCGAAGACCATGACGGCCCCGCCCTTGCGCGTCAGCGCGAAATGCTGGGGCCCGGTCAGACCCGGCGACGGCACCACCGACCAGTCCGAGCGCGTGCGCGTCACCACGACGGAGCGGTTCGTGCGATCGTCGGCATACTCGATCCCGGCCTTGAGCCAGGTGCCCTCGTCCTGCCGCAGCATCAGGCCAGCCTGATCGTAGAGCGTGTCGTAGCTCGCCTCGAAGGAGGTCACGGCGGTGAAATCGCCTGTGGCTGGCACATGCAGGAAATGGCCGTCGTCGCGGCGATAGCCGAACTCCGTCACCTGCCAGAAGTCTGTGCGCTCGGCAGTGGAGAACACAAGGCCCTTGTCATCGAGAGAGCCGCTCGGCGGCGGGCTCAGCCATTGGGCGTTCTTCAGAATTTCGACATCGGCGGCCAAGTTCATTTCTGCATCTCCCTTGCCTGTTGCAATAACTCGAGCGCAGCGCCGTGCACCCCCCTGTCCCCGGCGGCGAGCGCTTCGCCTCCGGATTGCAGGCCCAGTGCCGCGCCGTCCCAATCGGTGATGACCGCGCCCGCGCCCTCGAGCACCGCGACAAGCGGCAGGTAGTCGTAGACGCCCATGTTGGAGTCCGCGACCACGTCAGCGGTGCCGTTCGCCACGAGGCCGTAGGCATAGCAGTCGCCGTCATAGAGCGCGAAGCGCGCGCGTGTGCGGAGCGCGTCGAGCGCCGTGCGGAATTCGGGCCGCACCATGTTGCCCGACCCGAAGAAGAGCGATGCGGAGGCCAGCCCGTCGCAGGGCCGCGCGCGGACCGTGCTGCGCTCGCCATGGCGCGCGAACGTCGTGGGATGGCCCAAGGCACCAGTCCAGCGCTCATCGAGCGCGGGCATGTCGATAATCCCCAGGATGGGCCGGTTGTCCCGCAGGAGCGCGATGAGACAGCCGAATTGCGGATGCCCGCTGGCGAAGCGGTTGGTGCCGTCGACCGGGTCGATCACCCATTGATGCGAGGCGCCCGGGTTCGACGGCCCGTATTCCTCGCCGACGACGCCGTGGTCGGGGAACTGCCGCGCGATCCGTTCGCGCATCAACTCCTCGCTCCGGCGGTCGGCGATGGTCACGGGGCTCGCGTCGTCCTTGCTCTCGACGGCCACGTCCTGCCGAAAATGCGAGAGCGTCACCTCGCGGCCGATCTCCGCCAGCTCGGCCGCGAGCGCGAGGACGTCGTCGGGACAGGTGGTCATTGCACGCGCGCTCCCAGCCCGTGGGGACGATCGGCGATCATCTCGAGATGCGTCGGCCAGTCGGGGGCGTCCATCTCGCTCATCGCCTGCGCGCAGCGCTCCCGCGCCCAGGCGTCGAAATCCATCACCGGGTTGCGGTTGATCGCCTGGATCAGCCCCCAGAGCGTCCAGAGCGTGTTGCAGAACGCCTTGTAGACATGGAGCCGCCCCACATGCTGGGCCCCTGGTTCGTGCCCCAGCCACGCCGTCAGCATCTCTCGATCCTGTTCGGGGTCGAAATCGCCCTCCATCGAGACCTGCCCGAGATCCCAGAACGGGTCGTTCGTGCCGGCATATTCCCAGTCGACCAGCCACATGCGCGTCCCGTCGTCGAGGAAATTCTCGGGCACCGGGTCGCAATGGCAGGGCCGGTCCAACGTGCCCTGAACGTCGAGCGCCGCCTGCGCCGCGCGGGCGCCCGCGATCAGGCGGTCGTAGCCCTCGGGGACGCCCCAGCCCTCGCGGCGAACGATCTCGCCGTAGCGGTCGAGGTTTTCCCACAGGTCGAAGCGGCCCTGGAAGGGCGCGGGCCAGTCGTGCATCCGCCGCAGCACGCGCGCCGCGCGGGCGGGCGCGCCGGGCCGCGACCTGAAGAGCGCGGGCGTCATCGTCACCACTTCGGGGATCCGCCGTGTCACCATCAGGCCGCGGTCGATGTCGGCCAGGACCACCTCGGCCGACACGCCGGCCTCCGCCGCGACGCGGGCGTTGTGAAGCTCTGCGTCCCGGGCGAGGAACTCGTCGGTCCCCTTGCCCGACAGCCGGACGACGAGGCCATGTCCCCCCGCCTCGGCGAGGTAGACCCGGTTGGTGTTGCTCGTCATGCGGGTGATCGCGATCTGGCTGTCCGAGAGGAGCTCGCCCGTCGCTTCCCGCACGGCCGCGGCCACGCGCGCCTCGTCTGTGGCCGACGCCAGTTCCGTCTCCATCATGGTCTCTCCCTTCATGTCGAGCGTCCCTCTCGCGCCACGAGCAGCATGGTCAGGATCACGAGCCCGTAGGCGATCTGCCGGAAGGCCTCGGGCGCCTGGACGAGCGACAGCATGCTGCCCAGAAGCACGAGGACGAGGACGCCGCCCACGGTCCCGCTGTAGCGCCCGCTGCCCCCCGTGACTCGCGTGCCACCAAGGACCACCGCCGCAATCGTCGGCAACAGGTAGGTGTCGCCCATCGCCTGGTAGGCCTGACCCGAGAAGCCGGCGAGCATCACCCCCGCAAGCGCCGAACAGAGGCCCGCCCAGACGAAGACAAAGACGATTACGGCCCGGTTGCGGATGCCGGCGAGGTAGACCACCCGCTCGTTCCGCCCCAGCGCGTAGATCCATGCCCCGAGCGGCGTGCGGTAGAGGATGACGACGGCCAGCACCGAGACCGCGATCCAGATCGCCGTGGCGACGGGGAAGCCGCCGGGCAGGCGCGCCACTGCCATCTCGCGCATGAGCGGCGAGGCGGCTGTCTGCGGGTTGTAGCCGCCCGAATAGAACACCGCGAGCCCGAGGAGCAGCGCGTTCAGCCCCATGGTCCAGACCATCGACGGCGCCCGCAGGTAGGCCACGCCTATCCCGTTCCAGAGTCCCGCGAGAAGCCCGGTGAAAAGCGCGGCCGGGATGGCGAGGGCGGCCATCGGCGTGCCTTCGAAGGCCGCGTGCACGCCCGCGCCCACCATTGCGGCGGCGGTCAGCGTCCAGGGCACCGAAAGGTCGATATGGCCCGTCAGGAGCACGAACATCGCGCCGGCCGAGAGGATGCCGAGGAAGGCCGCGATGCGCAGCTGCTGCATCACGTAGTCGACACCCATGCGCTCGGGGAAGAGGACGAGGTTCAGAAGCACCATCGCCGCAAGCGCGCCGAAGACGATGATCACGGGGCGGGCCTCGGCGCCGAGGTGCGGCTGGATCCTACGCGGGGTTCGCGTGGTATCAAGACTTGCCGTCATCGGAGCGCCTCCAGCCTGTTAGGTTGTCGCATGAGTCCGAGCGAGGCGAATACGACAGCGACGACGAGGATGACGCCCTCGAAGAAGGGTTGCGCCAGCGGCGGCGCGCCCGAGAAGAGCAGGATGGAGTTGATCGAGCGAAGCGTGTAGGCGCCGACGATGGCCGACAGGATGTGCCCCGCCCCGCCGCGCAGCGCGACGCCGCCGATGACGACCGCGGCGATGGAGTTGATCGTGTAGGGCACGCCGATGGTCGCGTCGCCGGCGAGCGTCTGGAAGCCCAGGAAAAGCCCCGCGAAGGAGGCGAAAAGTCCCGACAGCACATAGGCCGCGATGATCGAGCGGTCAACGTTCAGGCCCGACATCCGCCCTGCCTCGGGCGCGGAGCCCGCCGCGAAGATGCCGCGGCCCAGGCGCGAGCGCGTCAGCGGGTACCAGACCGCACCGCAGGTGACCGCCAGCACGACGAGCGCCATGGGCAGCACGTCGAAGGCGGAAGTGACGAAGACATCGCCCAGTTCGATCGGGATGTCCCCCCCGGGCCGCGGCCGCACGATCAGCGCGAGGCCGCTGAAGATTGCCCCCGTGGCGAGCGTGGCGATGACCGGCTGCAACCGGCCGTAGACGATCAGGGTGCCGTTGACGAGGCCGCAGAGACACCCCGTCGCGATCACAAGCACGAAGCCGAACGCGATTTGCAGCGGCGATCCGGTGAGCACGACCGAAGCGAGGCTGTTGGTCAGCGCGATCATGCCACCGATGGACAGATCGAGCCCACCCGTTAGGACCGGGAAGGTCTGCGCGACGGCGGCGAAGGCGAGGCTCGCGCCGGCATTCGACAGCGACTCCACCACCCGGATCGACACGCCCCGCGGATGGACCGAGAAGTAGATGGCCAGCATCACCAGCAGGATAAGGATCCCGAACAGAAGCCGCCCATGCCGCGACGTGAAGACCTTCATGACGCCCGCGCCCCTTCCGTACCGATGTTCATGGCAGCCTGGATGATCCGCTGGTCGGTGATCTCCTCGCCTTCGAGTTCCGCCGCGACTTCACCACCATAGACCACGAGCACCCGATCGCAGAGGCCCACCAGTTCCTCGTAATCCGAGCTGAGAAAGACGATGGATGCCCCCGCCTCGGCCAGCTCCCGAATGAGCGCGTAGATCTCCTGCTTGGTGCCCACATCGATGCCGCGCGTTGGGTCCACGAGAAGCAGGATCGACGGCTCGAGCGCCAAGAGGCGTGCCAGCAGCACCTTCTGCTGGTTGCCGCCCGAGAGCTTGCCGACCAGCATCTCGCCGCCCTCGACCACCTTGATCCGCAGCCGCTCGATCATGCGCGCCGACAGGTCCCGCTCCACCGATGCCTGGCGGATACCGAAGCGCGTGAGCTTCTGCATCACACTGAGGACGATGTTGCGCGACACGGGCTCGGACAGGAGCAGCCCGTCGACCTTGCGGTCCTCAGGAAGGAGCGCCACGCGGTGAGCGGCGTTCACCGCATCGCTCGGCGCCTGGATCCGCGCCGGCCCGTCGCCCAGCGCGATGCTGCCGCCCGCGCGCCGGATGACGCCGTAAAGCGCCAGCATCAGGTCGTGCTGTCCCTGCCCCTCGAGCCCGCCGATGCCGAGGATCTCGCCCCGGTGCAGGTCGAAGGTAACGTTGCGCACGCGCGGCGCGCAGGCGAGGTCGCGGACCGACATAACCTTCTCGCCGGTGCCGCCCGCGCGCTTCGGCGGGAAGACCTGCGCCAGGTCGCGCCCGGCCAGCAGGCTGCAGATCTCGTGATGGCTTCGGCTGCCGGCGGCGAAGGTCTCCACGTGGCGGCCGTCGCGCAGGACGGTGCAGGCGTCGGCGATCTGGTCGATCTCGTGCATGCGGTGAGAGATGAAGAGGATGGAGGCACCCTCCGCCCGCAACTCCCGCAAGAGCGCGAAGAGCGTCGCGACCTGCTCGCTCCCGAGCGCCGATGTGGCCTCGTCGAGGATCAGCACCTTGGGCCGGGTGGCGAGCGCCTTGGCGACCTCCAAAAGCTGGCGCTGCGCCAGCGACAGGGCGAGGACGCGCTCCGCCGGATCGATGTCGCGCAGCCCGAGGCGGTCGAGCCAGGCCCGCGCCTGCCGCGCCTCGCCGCGCCGGTCGATCAGGCCGAAGCTGTTCCGCGGCGCAGCGCCCATCATGATGTTCTCGGCCACCGAGAGATCGGGAATGAGCGAAAGCTCCTGGAAAACGGTCGCGACCCCGAGGCGTAGGGCGTCCGCCGCGCTGGCGATGCCGACCGTGACGCCGTCGATCGCGACCTCCCCCTGGTCGGGGGGCACGAGACCGCTCAGGATCTTGACGAGCGTGCTCTTTCCCGCCCCGTTCTCGCCGAGGATGGCGTGGATGGTACCCGAGGGCAGCGTGAGGTCTATGTCGGTCAGGGCGACCGTCGCACCATAGGACTTGCCGACGCCGTGCAGCCCGAGCCGGTCCGCCGTGACCGCGGCCATGTCCTTCATTCTCCCCTCCTCACGCAATGAGGCCGCACGCGAGGCAAGCACGCGTGCGGCCCGGTTCGGTATCATGGCTCCTGGCTGCGGAGCTCTTCAGGCGTGAACATGATGTTGCATGGCGCGAAGCCGAGCGCGGTGTCGAAGCCCGCGGGGAGATCGGAGAAGTAGGCCTCCCCGTCGTTCCAGCTCGACGACGGCGCGAAGGGTGCCGGTAGACCCACGCGCTGCGGCACCTCCTCGCCCTCAAGCGCGGCAATCGCACCGGCGATGGCCACGGCCGAGATTGACGGGGAGGAACCGATGGACGTCCCACTGAAGCCATTCTCAGCGAGGATCTGGATCGAGCCGTTCACCGTGTCCGAGCCGACCGGGATGGGCGGATGTTCGGTGTCGAGCATGGCCTGCGCGGCGCCCATCGTGCCGTATTGCACCACGGCGCCGCCAAACTCGCCATGGGCCGCGATTGCGTCCGCGGTCACCCGCTGCACTACGCCGGTGTCCCAGTTTCCGACCACCTCGACATACTCCACGCCGCTGCCCTCGATGGCCTCGAGGAACCCGTCGTGCATCATGCTTTCGGTCGCGTTGCCCAGTAGCCCGCGCACCCAAAGCAGCGGCGCGTCAGTGCCGGAGGCTTCCATCTCATCGAGAACGGCCTGCGTCTTGGCGCGCGTGTATTCGCCGTGGTCGATGTCGATGATGAGGTGATCGTCGTTGAACACGATGTTGTCGAAGGACACGAGAAGCGTTCCGTCCCGGTTCGCGTTCCGGATCACAGCGTCGAAGGACTCGGGGTTCACCGCGATGAACAGGACCGCATCGAAACCGGCCGCGACGTAGTTCTCGATCGCCGAGATCTGCGCGGCCACGTCGTTGCCAACGCTGACGGCGACGAATTCCTCGATTTTCTCGGCGACCTCGGGCCGGGCCACGTAGGCGCGCGCGGCCTGGATCATCTGGATCCGCCAGTCATTGCCGGCAAACCCGTTCACGAGCGCGATGCGGTAGGGCCCCTCACGCGGCTCGACAGCATCGAGCTGCGCCGTGTTCTCGTCCCACGGCGCGAAGCATTCGGGGAAGAAGGACTGCGCCTGCGCCGGCACCGCCGCAACGGCGGCAAGAGCGGAGGCGAGGAGCACGGACTTGATGGTCATGGTGGCAGTCTCCCTGTTGTGTTGGTACTCGCCACTGTGCCGTTTGTATAACAATAGTCAATATACATTAACGACGTTCACGAGACGATTTCGCAACGCGACCCACTCTCGGCCGAGCGCAGAACGGCGTCGAGCACGCGCATGCCGGCCACCGCGTTGGCGATGGGCCATGGGTTCTCGATCTCGCCGCGGACGACGCGTGCGAATGTCGCCACCTGCTCCTCGTACTGGTTAACGGGCGGGAAGCGCAGCACTTCGGCAGCCTCGTCGCGCAGGTCGTCGCGCTCCCGGATTCGGATGATCGTCTCCTGGTCGGGCTGGGGCCAGACGGAAATCGGCATCTCCAGCGCGCCGTCGGTGCCGGTCACGTTGATCCAGTGACACCAGCCCTGCCGCAGGGAGCCCGAGAACAGAAGCGACCGGCCCTCGGGGAACTCCAGCATCCCAGCCACAGCGTAATCGACGGCGTCAGGCGACGGCCGCTCCATGCGGGCGAAGGCGGCGAGCGGTTCGGCCTCGAACAGGAAGCGCGCAGCGGTGATCGGGTAGATACCCACATCGCCCAGCGCACCGCCGCCAAGTTCGGGCCTGAAGCGGATGTCGTCGTCGTTCGGGTTGTAGACGGAATAGGTGGCGTGGATCGTGCGCACATCGCCGATCCGCCCGCTCCGGAGGATCTCGCGCGCCTTCAGCCAGCGCGGATGATAGCGCACCATGAAGGCCTCCGACATCGTCACACCGGTCTCACGCTGCACGTCGACAAGTTGCTCGGCCTCGGCGGCGTCGAGCCCGATGGGCTTCTCGCAAAGCACGTGCTTGCCGGCCCGCGCCGCCGTCACGGTCTCGGCCACGTGGCAATTGTTCGGGGTCGGGATGTAGACCGCTTCGACCGATGGATCGTCCAGAAGCGCCTCGAGCGAGCCATGGGCGCTGGGGATTCCCAACCGCTCAGCCGCCGCCGTGGCGCGCGCCGCGTCACGCGAGCTTATCGCCACCACCTCGCATTCGGGCACCGACTGCATTGCCGGAATGACCCAGTCGCACCCGATCCAAGACGTGGACACGACACCGAACCGCACTGGCTCCATGAGACCCTCCTGTAATTTCTGGACGCGAGCCGGGCCGAGACGGCACCTCGCAAAAACACCTTCAGTCAATCATTCCGCAAAATCAATAATATTTATGTGTGTTTTAATTGCCCATAATGTCCTATGTGTGGATTTTGTGACCGAATCGCGCTCCACGGCTCCGGGCCGGCGCGCGGCAGCCTGAGGAGTGTCTGGCCATGACGACTGAAGTTGATGACGCCGAGATCGTGATTGTCGGCGGGGGCGTGATCGGATGCGCGGTGGCCTATCACCTTGCGCGGATGGGCAAGAAGGACGTGGTCCTGCTGGAGCAGACCAAGCTGACCGAGGGCGTCACCTGGCACGCCCCCGCCCTGATCGGCCAGCTGCGCAGTTCCGAGACCTATACCAAGATGCTGCGCCGGAGCGTGGCGGTCTATACCGGGCTCGAGGCCGATACCGGCCTGTCGCCGGGCTTCCGGCAGGTGGGCAGCATCCGGATCGCCACGTCGCAGGACCGTTGGCTCGACATCAAGCGGCTGGCGAGCGCCGCGCGCTGGCTGGGCTTCGACGCGCCGCTGCTGACGCCCGAGGAGGTGATCGAACGCTTCCCCTTCGCCGTGCCGGACGGCATCCTCGGCGGGATCTACGTCGAGGGCGACGGCTCGATCGAGGCCGGGCCGCTGGCGCTCGCGCTCGCGAAGGGTGCCCGGCAACGCGGCGTCACGATCCGCGAGGGCGTCCGCGTCACGGGCATGGTGCGCAAGGGCCGCCGCGTGACGGGCCTCGAGACGTCCGAAGGCCCGCTCCGCGCCGAGACGGTGGTGATCTGCGGCGGCAACTGGGCGCGCGAACTGGGTCTCATGGCCGGCATCGACATCCCCGCCCTCGGGGTCGAGCACCAGTACATCTACACCGACCCGGTGCCGGGCGTGGACCGCGACTATCCCGTCTTTCGCGAGCCTGATTGCAGCTACTACCTTCAGATCGGTCGGAACGGCATCATGGCCGGAGCGCCCGACGGACACGCCAAGGTCCACACCCCCGCCGCCTACGAGGCGCGGCTTCTTTTCGACACCGACGACGACAAGCTCGAGCGTCTGGCCGAGGCCGCCGCCCGGCGTGTACCGGTCCTGAACGAACTGGGCATCCGCGAGGTAGTCCACGGCGCGATCCCCGCCAGCGCCGACGACGAGCCGGTGATCGGCCTCGCGCCCGAATGCGACAACGTCTTCGTGGCCGCCGGCTTCACCGCCGGCATCGCATCGGCCGGCGGCGCGGGCGAGATCCTGGCGGAGTGGATCATCGAGGGCGAGTCGCCCATCGAGATCTCCAAGTTCGACATTCGCCGCTTCTCCAGGCACCACAACGCGCTGCACTTCCTCAAGGAGCGGCTGCCCGAGGTGCATGGCGACTACTACCTCCGCCACCCGCTGGGCGAGGAGGCGCGCACCGCACGCGGCATCCGGAAAAGCCCGCTCTACCACAGGCTCGACGCCGCGGGCGCGGTTTTCCAGTCGAAGGCCGGCTGGGAGCGTCCCGCCTGGTTCGCCGCCGCCGGAGAGGAGCGCGTGGAGCGCCCCGATTTCGTCGCGCCGAACTGGGACGCGGCCGTCGCGGCCGAGCACAAGGCGATCCGCGAGGGCGTGGCGCTGCTCGACCAGTCCTCCTTCACCAAGCTCGAGATCTTCGGCCCGGACGCGCTGGCGCTGATGCAGCGGGTCTGCACCGCCGATGTCGACGTGCCCGTGGGACGGATCGTCTACACGATGATGTGCGACCGCCATGGCGGCATCGTCAGCGATCCGACGATCGTGCGCCTCGCCGAGGACCGCTTCTACTTCGTCGCGGGCAGCGCTGCGCTGACCCATGACCGGGCCTGGCTCGAGGCGCATCGGCAGGACGGCGAGGTCGTCTTCGTGGAAGACGTGAGCTCCGCGCGTGCCGTGATCAACGTAAGCGGCCCCGCCTCCCGTAGCCTGTTGCAGCCGGTCTCCGAAGCGTCGCTCGCCAACGAGGATTTCGCCTTCTCGACCATGCAGGAAATCCGCGTCGGTGCGGCCACGGTCCGCGCCATGCGCGTCACCTTCACGGGGGAACTCGGCTGGGAGCTGCACGTGCCGAGCGAGTTCGCCGATCACCTCTACGACGTGCTCTGGAACGCCGGGCAGCCTCACGGCGTCGTCAACGCGGGCTACCGCGCCATCGACACGCTGCGGCTGGAGCGCGGCTTCCGCGCGATGGGCGCCGACCTCGCGGCGGATGTCACGCCCTACGAGGCCGGGCTCGGCTTCACCGTGGCGCGCGACAAGGGCGATTTCGTCGGCCGCGAGGCGCTCCTCAAGGCGCGCGAGGCCGGCCCGCGCCACGTGCTCGCGATGTTCTCGGCCCCGCTCGAGACGCGCTTCTTCGGTCGCGAGGCCATCCGCCACGGCGACGAGATCGTCGGCCGGACCACGAGCGCCGGGCTCGGCCATCACGTGGGCCGCAGCATCGCCTACGGCTTCATCAAGCCCGAACTGGCCAAGGCCGAGGACGGGTTCCTGATCGAGGCCTTCGGCGAACCGGTGGCCGTTGCCCGTCACCGCAAGCCGCTCTACGATGCCGAGCGAAAGCGCATACTCGGCGCGCCGGCCCCGGACAGCGTCGAGCCCGCGACGGCCGCCGAGTGACCCGGCCAGGCGGCCCGAGGCGCTCGGGGGGAGTATGACCACATGGCGGTACGCCGCTCGAGCGCCCAGGAACTGTTCGAACGCAAACGCCAGATCATGGATCTGGTGGCCACCTCGGGCTTCGCGGCGACGGCGGAACTGGCGCGTCGGCTCGACGTGTCGGACGAGACCGTTCGCCGCGATGTGCGCCAAATGCTGGCCGAGGGCCTTCTGAAGAAGGTCCGCGGCGGCGTCGTCGTTCCCGACATCATGCGCGAGGCGGGCTTTCATCACCGGCTGAACGAGAATGCCGGCGTGAAGGAAATGCTCGGCCGTCACGGCGCGGGGCTGATCGAACCGGGCCTGTCGATGATCCTGACGGCCGGCAGCACGATCACCTACTTCGCCCATGCGCTGCGCGGGCACCGGGACCTGACCATCGCCACGACCTCGGTCGACGTCGCGCGCATACTCGGCCCCATCCCTGGCAACTCCGTGTTCGTCCCCGGCGGGCAGGTCCGCAGTTCGGACGGCTCGATCTTCGGCAACGGCGTGGAGCGGATGCTGCGCGAGCACCGGGCGCGCCTCGCCGTGATCTCCATAGAGGCGGTGACGCCTGCGGGTCTCATGTCGAGCGACCTCTTTGACGCGGATATCGTGCGGGCGGCGGCCGATTGCGCGGAGGAGGTCATGGTCATCGCCGAGGCCGCGAAGTTCAACCGCTCGGCCAGCATCCGCGCACTCGATTTCGACCGCATCGCGACGATCGTTTCGGACACGCCCCCGGGGCCTGATATCGCGGCATCGCTGAACGCAGCCGGGACCCGGCTGGAGATCGTCCAGCCCGGTCCGCGGGAAGCAAGCTCAGCGCGCGCGATTGCCGATTGAGAGCGGCGCGCCTTTTTCGGAAAAGCTGCATATTGACGATTGTCTGATAATCCGGGACGCTTGACTCCGTTGCGCAAGCGGCGATTGGGCACGGACTCGTCCGCCGGGGGCGGCCCGCTTGCGGTCGAGCGGCGGGCGATCGCACCGCGCCCGACGCCCGGTGATGGCCCCGCGGCAGATGCGTCATGGGAGGACACCGATGAAATGCAGACGCGTCTTGAGACACCTGCACACGATTTCGGCCCTCGCTTTCGCAGCCCTAGCCGGCTCCGCCGCCATCGCGGAGTAGACCGGCTACACCATTGACGTCGGCGAAGACACGATTGCCGGCATCCTCATTCTGCCCGAGTCCGACGACGCGTTGCCGATCGTGCTCATGCTGCACGGGTTCACCGGGCAGAAGAACGAGATTTCGGTCGCTGGCCACGACATGGGCCTTTACGAATATACCGCCGCCGCCCTCGCCGAGGCCGGTATCGTGTCCCTGCGGTTAGATTTTATTGATCCGGGGCGGATCGAGATACTGGGATACAGCCAGGGCTGGCTGGTGGGCGCCCGCCTGGCCGCAGAGCGGCCCGACGCGGAGGCAGTGGTGCTCTGGGCTGCGGTGACGACACCGCTGGTGACCTACACCGCGATCCTCGGCGAGCAAGTCGTGAGCAAAGCCTTGGCGGGAGCGACGGAGAGCTGATTACTTCCGATCTGCCATGGGGTGGCTCGCACCGGATTTTTACAAGGAACTGCCCCTGATGTCCATGGCGGCGGCCGTGTCGAACTATCCTGGCCCGCTGCGCGTGGTCATCGCTCTGGAGGAAACAATCGTGACGCCACAGCCGTTCACGGGCGAGCAGCCAATGATTTACCACGAGGGCGTCGAGGATTTGGTGAGCATTGCGTCCGATCAAGATTTCGGGGCCCTGTCCTCGCCCGACCTCGTCGACGCCGACCTGATCCCGAACACCGTCGGCTGGTTCCAGGAGTATCTCTGGCGCGGGTCCTTTTTCCGGCTAAGCACCACACTGGATCCAGGAGCGCATTCGGGCTCCGCGCGGCGCCTCAGCCGCTCGTATCGATGCGCACGCTGCGCTCGGCGTCGAAAACGCAGGAGCGCGCCACATCGAAGCGCATCAGGGCGTCCGACCCGGCCTGCACACTAGCATCGAGAAGAAGCTTGCAGACCGCCTCGCGCCCGCCGAGATCGAGGATGCCAAAGAGGTCCGGGCCGGTCGGCTCGGTCAGTTCGATGCGGCAGGTCGCGACCGGTGCGCCTGCGGCGTCGGCCTCGGAGGCGACCTGGCAGATGTGTTCGGGCCGGAATCCTATAGTCACGGTCCTGCCATCAACGCCTGGGGGCAGGCAATGCGGCACCGGCAGAACCAGCTCCCTGCTCTGGTGGGACAGCGACACCATCCAGCCGCCACCTGCCTTCCGCTCTGCCCGCGCGGGCAGGAGATTCATCGGCGGCGAGCCCATGAAGCCCGCGACGAAGGTGTTGGCGGGATTGCCGTAGATCTCTTCCGGCGTCCCCTGCTGCTGGATATGCCCGCCTTCCATTACGCAGATGCGGGTGGCCAGTGTCATCGCCTCGACCTGGTCGTGGGTGACGTAGACGATGGTCTTGCCGGTCTTGCGGTGCAGGCTCTTGATCTCGGTGCGCATGTCCACGCGGAGTTTCGCGTCGAGGTTCGAGAGCGGCTCGTCGAAGAGGAACAGCTGCGGGTCGCGCACCAGCGCACGGCCCATGGCCACGCGCTGGCGCTGGCCGCCGGAGAGCTGCCCCGGCTTGCGGTCGAGAAGGTGTTCGATCTTGAGAAGCCCGGCCACCTCGGCCACAGCGCGGGCGCGCTCGGCCTTCGGCACGCCGCGCACCTCGAGCGCGAAGCCGATATTGGCGGCCACGCTCATCGTCGGGTAGAGCGCGTAGGACTGGAACACCATGGCGATGTCGCGCTCGGAGGGCTCAAGATCGTTGACAACGCGCCCGCCGATCAGGATCTCGCCCTGCGTGATGTCTTCAAGCCCCGCGACCATGTTGAGAAGCGTCGATTTCCCGCAGCCCGAGGGTCCGACGAGCACGAGGAAATCGCCCTCGTCGATCTCGATGTCGATCCCGCTCAGCACCGTCAGGGAGCCATAGGATTTGGAAACGTCGCGGATTGTGAGACCTGACATGGATTATCCCTTGACCGAACCGGCCATCAGCCCGCGGACGAAGAACTTGCCCGCGAAGAGGTAGATGACGAGGGTCGGGATTGCGGCGATGAAGGCGCCGGCGAAATGCACGTTGTACTCCGCCACGCCGGTGGAGGTGTTTACGAGGTTGTTCAGCGCGACCGTCATCGGGTAGCTGTCGAAATCCGAGAAGGACACGCCGAAAAGAAAGTCGTTCCAGATGCTGGTGAACTGCCAGATCACGCTGACGATGGTGATGGGCACCGAGGCCGGCAGCACGATGCGGAAGAAGATCCGGAACAGCCCCGCTCCGTCCACGCGCGCGGCGCGCATCAGCTCCGGCGGGAAGGCCGCGTAGAAGTTGCGATAGAAGAGTGTTGTGAAGCCGATTCCGTAGAGCGTGTGGACCAGCACCAGGCCCGGCACCGTTCCGGCCATGTTCAGCGCACCGAGCATGCGCGCCATGGGGATCAGCACTGTCTGGTAGGGTATGAAGACCGTCCCGAGCAGGAGCAGGAAGACAACGCGATGGCCCGGAAAGGTCCACTGCGTCAGCACGTATCCGTTCATCGCGCCGATGATCGTGGACAGCGCCACCGCCGAGACCGTCATGATCAGCGAATTGGTGAAATAGGGTCTGAGCCCCGTGGCATCGACGCCGATCTGCGCGGTGGACCAGGCAAGCCGCCAGGGCTCGAGTGTCCACTCCTGCGGCAGCGCCATCATGCCGCCCGCCTGGATCTCGGAGAGCGGCTTCACCGAATTCACCAGCAGCACGTACATCGGCAAAAGGAACAGGAACGCGAAGAGCGCGAGCGTGAAGTAGAGCGCGACCCGCTCGGGCGTCCTGCGGCGGCGGGCCATCAGCGTCTCTCCTTCCCGCCGCGCAACTCCCACCAGAAATAGGGCGCGAGGACTGCTAGGATGAGGGCGAGCATGACGATGGCGCTGGCCGCGCCGATGCCCATCTCGTTGCGGGTAAAGGTGTACTGGTACATGAAGACCGACGGCAGCCAGGTGGCGCGCCCAGGGCCCCCGGCGGTCATCACGACAATGAGGTCGTAGGTCCGGACGGCGTTGAATACGAGGATCACGAAGACGCTGATCGCAGTATAGAGAAGCTGAGGGATGACGACCCGGCGGTAGAGCATCATCCCCCGCGCCCCGTCGACGCGCGCCGCCTTTAGCATCTCGGCATCGATGCCGCGCAACCCCGCGAGAAACAGCGCCATGGCGAACCCCACGGTCTGCCAGATCGCCGCGATAAGGATGGTGTAGATCGCCAGGTCGCCATCCTTGATCCAGCCAAAGGAGAAGCTTTCCCACCCCCAGGAGCGCACCACCGACTCCACCCCAATCCCGGGATCGAGAAACCATTTCCACGCCGTGCCCGTCACGATGAAGGACAGTGCCATCGGGTAGAGGTAGATCGACCGGAACGCGCCCTCCATCCGGATGCGCTGATCCACGATGATGGCGAGCAGAAGCCCGAGCGCAAGGCAGATCCCGATATAGAGCGTCGCGAAGATCGCGAGGTTGACAAGCGAGCCTTCCCAGGCCCGCAGCTGGAACAGCAGATCGTAATTCTCAAATCCGACCCAGTTCCAGCTCGGCAGGATCCGGCTGTCGGTCATCGAGATGGCGAAGGTGTAGGCGATGAAGCCGTAGACGCCGGCGAGCACGAGCACGATGCCGGGTGACAGCGCCATGAAGGGTAGTCCGCGTTTCATCATGGGCCACCTTTGAAAGGCGGCGCGCCGACCGGGAGGGGGCCGGCGCGCCATGGGTCGAGCTCAGCGTGATGCGAACGCGACTGTCTCGGCCATCTCGGCGGCGGCATCCTCGGCGCTCAGGTCGCCGTTGAAATAGGCCGAGATGGCGTCGTTGAAGGCATTCTTCACGGCAGCCCGGTTCGTGTGGCTCAGCCCCTGGGAGCCCACGAGGGTGCCATTCGCGTTCGCCGCAGCGAGGTCGGCCATGCCCTGCTGGCCGCAAGCGTCGAACTCGGCGTCCGAAATGCCCATCACCGAGGGGACCGAACCCTTGACGGTGTTGAATGCGACTTGGAATTCCTCGGAAAGGATCAGGCTGGCCATCCGTTCCTGCGGCGGCGCGCGCTCTTCGCCCACGTCGAACATGGCGAACTGGTCCGAGATGAACACCACGTGCTCGGCGGTGCCCGGCACGCGCCAGCAGTAGAAATCCTCGTTCGGCGTCAACCCTGCGTTCAGGAACTCGCCCTTGGCCCAGTCGCCCATGATGTTGAACGCGGCCTCGTTGTTGATGACCATGGCAGTGGCCAGGTTCCAGTCACGGCCGGAGAAGTTCTCATCGACCATGGCCCTGATCTCACCCATCCGCTCCAGCGCTGCGACCATGGTGTCGGAGTCGATGGCCTCGGGATTTAGGTCCACGAAGGCACTCTGGTACCACTCCTGCCCGCCAACGCCAAGTGCGATCGAATCGAACACGACCGCATCCTGCCAGGGCTGACCGCCATAGCCGAAAGGCATGTATCCTGCCTCCTCGACCCGCTCGGCGATCTGCATGAACTCGTCCCACGAGGCCGGTGCCTCGGTCACTCCGATCTCGTCCATGATGGGCCGCGAGACCCAGACCCAGTTCGTGCTGTGCACGTTGACCGGCGCAGCAACCCAGTCGCCCTCATAACGGGAGAATTCCTGGATGGCCTCCGGAATTCGGGTCTCCCAGTCCTCGGCCTCGGCCACGGCGTTCAGGTTGCCGAGTGCATCTTGCTCCGCCCAATCCGTGATGTCGTAACCAAGAAGCTGCACAGCGGTCGGCGGGTTGCCGGCGGTCACGCGCGAACGCACGGCCGTCATGGCGTTGGTCCCAGCGCCGCCGGCAACGGGCATGTCGTTCCAGGCAATACCTTCCTCATCCAAGGCGTCCTTCAAGACGGAAAGCGCCGCCCCTTCCCCGCCGGAAGTCCACCAATGGAGCACCTCAACAGCATTGTCCTGAGCGGCTGCTTGGGTCCCGATCCCGCAGGCCAGCACTGCGATAAGTGTCTTCTTGGGCATCAGTCATCTCCCCGATTTCGCATATTGGATATTGTTATACGTTATGGCATTTAAGCCTATGTGCAATGATTCTTTTCTTCGCCAGCCGGTTAAGACGGTCGTAAGGATTAAAAGGGAGTAGGACAGCCCATGAAGGTGCT
>CAYTXS010000003.1:0-45310 GCA_964441585.1 uncultured Thioalkalivibrio sp. | reverse complement strand
CGCAGCGCCAGCGAGGCGGACACTGCGATGTCTAGCGATCCAGCGTCGTCAGGCCTTCCCGGATCGCATAGCGCGTGAGTTCGACGACGTTATGCAGATCGAGCTTGCGCATGATGTTCCGGCGATGGGTCTCGACGGTCGTCGGCGCAATATGCAGGGTCGCTGCGATCTGCGGCGCGCTCAGCCCCTCCGCGAGTAGCCTGAGGACTTCCCGCTCCCGGGCGCCGAGATGGCGGGAGGCCGGCGCACGGCTGTCGGTCGACTCCCGAATGGCCTGGGCCGCCGCGCTGGCCGCCCGAGGACACAGGTAGGTGCCCCCGCGGCAGACGGCATCCACCGCGCGGCGCAGTTCCGTATACGCGCTTTCCTTGAGCAGGTAGGCGGCGACCCCGGCCCGCAGCATATCCGCGACCAGGCGGGTGTCCACCGACAGGGCGATGACGCGCGTCTCCCGGTGCCGGGCATGGATGCGACGGACGATCTCCCCGCCGCCGAGATCTTTCATATCCACGTCCATGATCACGACTTCCGGCGCCTGCTCGGATGCCAAGCGCACGGTGTCGAGCCCGCTGGCGGCCTCGCCCACCACCTGGATAGAGGCGTCCCGCGCGAGGATCGCGCGCAATCCCTCCCGCACCAGGCCATGGCGGTCCGCGAGCAGGACCTTCGCGCCGGTCACGGGTAATCTGTTCTTCATACCTTGATACTAGGAGAGAAAATCGCCGTTCACCGCGGAACCGCCTGTCATGGCACCCCTTGTTCCGGGGAGTTCGCCTGCCCGCCAGGGGCATGGCGCATTGCGAATTCGCATTGCCGCGGTCGTCCCCGTCTGGATGATTTGAATCGATATGCCAAGTGAATCATCGACGAGCCGGCCAAGCCGGTGAGCTATCGCCATGCCATGCCTTTCGGCGCCGAACTGCTCGCGGGCGGCGGGGTTCGATTCACGCTCTGGGCGCCCGGTGCCGAGGAGGTCGAGTTGCTGCTGCACAGCAACGGCTCGCTCGTCCAAAGCCGGATGACCGCGAAACCCGGCGGCTGGTTCGAAGTGTCCCACGCTGATGCCGGAGCAGGCCTCCACTACGGCTTCCGCATCGACGGCACGATCGATGTCCCCGACCCCGCCTCGCGTTATCAGCCTGCCGGCGTGCATGGCCCGAGCGAAGTCATCGACCCGACGGCTTTCGCCTGGAAAACACGGGACTGGCGCGGCCGTCCCTGGGAGGAAGCCGTTCTCTATGAGCTGCACGTCGGCGCCTTCAGCCTGCGGGGCGATTTCTGCGGCGTGCAGGCGCGACTCGATCACCTCGCAGACCTGGGGATCACAGCGATCGAGCTGATGCCGATCGCGGCTTTCCCTGGCACCAGGAACTGGGGATACGACGGTGTCGATCTCTTTGCGCCCGCCCATTGCTACGGGCAGCCGGACGATCTCAAGCAGCTGATCGACGCCGCCCATGAGCGCTCACTGATGGTATTTCTCGACGTGGTCTACAACCACTTTGGACCTGACGGCAATTACCTGCCGCGTTATGCCCCGGCCTTTTTCACCGATCGCCATCGCACGCCCTGGGGTACCGCGATCAATTTCGACGGCCCCGACAGCGGCCCGGTTCGCGAGTTCTATATTCACAACGCACTGTACTGGCTCGAGGAATATCGTTTCGACGGGCTGCGGCTCGATGCGGTGCATGCGATCGCGGACGACTCACCACGCCATATCCTCGATGAACTCGCCGAACGGGTTCGCGCCGGTCCGGGGCGGGACAGGCACGTCCATCTCGTACTGGAGAACGATGACAATGAGGCCCGTTACCTGAAACATGGCGCGGCGACACCAAAGCCGACGACAGCACCCTCGCCCAATCCGGTCGGCGGTTACGACGCCCAGTGGAACGATGATTTCCATCACGCGCTCCACGTGCTGTTGACCGGTGAGACCGACGGCTACTATGGCGACTACGCTGACCACCCGGTGCAACGGATCGGGCGAAGCCTGGCAGAAGGATTCGTCTACCAGGGCGAGTCCTCGCCGCACCGGAGCGGCGGGCCGCGCGGCACGCCCAGCAGTCACCTGCCGCCCACCGCCTTCGTCTCCTTCCTGCAGAACCACGATCAGGTAGGCAACCGGGCCTTCGGCGAGCGCATTCACGAGCTCGCAGACGCCGATGCATTGCGGGCCGCGACGGCCATCCTTTTGCTTTCTCCCTGCCCGCCCCTGCTGTTCATGGGGCAGGAATTCTGCGCGGATTCGCCCTTCCTGTACTTCTGCAATTTCGACGGCGGCCTCGCCGAGGCCGTCACCGAAGGACGGCGCAAGGAATTCAGCCGCTTCGAACGCTTCGCGGAACCTTCAGCCAGGACGTCCATCCCGGATCCGAACGATCCCGCCACATTTGCCCGCTCCGTGCTGCAATGGAGCACGGCCGATTACACCGACCACGCGGCTCACGCAGCGTTCATCCAGCGGCTCCTGGCCGTGCGCCACCGGTACATCATGCCGCGACTCTCCGGCATCGCCGGCGGTACCGGACGTTACACGACCCATGGCGAAACCGGATTGACGGTGCAATGGCGGCTTGGTGACGGCAGTACGCTCGCCCTGCTGGCCAATCTCGGCGCCGAGCGCATCGCCGTAGACGACATGTCCGCGCCAGGCAGCCTGCTGCATGCAGTGCCCGAAACCGTCGAGCAGGCGCTGCCCACCGGCGAGATGCCGCCGTGGAGCGTCGTCTTCTTCCTGGATCAGAGCGACACCTGATGCCATCCGCCGCATTGCAGGCGTTAGGCCGGCAGTTCGGTATCGCGCCCACCTACACCGACCAGTGGGGGACGACACATGTCGTTTCCGAGACGACGCTGCGCGCACTACTCGGTGCCATGGGCGTCGACGCAGCGACATCCGAAAAGGCACGCACGGCGCTCGTCGAAGCACAGGCGAACGAATGGCGTCGCCTGCTGCCTCCCGTGAGCGTGGTGCGCACTGGTACAAAGAACCTCGAGATCATGTTGCGCCTGCCCGCCAGGGCCGCCGGTGAATGCTGGCGATGGACGTTGCGGGAGGAGTCCGGGCGACCCGAGCAGGCCGAATTCGTGCCGGACTCACTGGCTCCCGGCGACACGTGCCGCATCGACGACGAAGCCTGGGAGGAGCGATGCCTGGTGCTTCCCCGCATGCCCCAGCCGGGTTACCACGAACTCATGGTCTCCGGCGCCGGGCTCGAAGCCAGCATGCGGCTGATCGTGGCGCCCTCCGAGTGCTACCGGCCAGAGGCCGTGCGAGGCGAACGCCGTGCGTGGGGAATGTCGCTGCAGCTGTTCGCCTTGCGCTCCAGTCGCAACTGGGGCCTGGGAGATTTCACCGACCTGGCGCGTGCGGTCGAACTGGCGGCCCGGGAAGGTGCGGGTGTCGTCGGCGTCAACCCCTTGCACGCGCTGTTTCCTCGACAGGCAACCCGATGCAGCCCTTACAGCCCATCCAACCGGCTGTTCCTGAACATCCTCTACATCGATGTCGAAGCGGTCCCGGACTGCAGCGAAGCGGGCATCGACGCCGAGATCGCCGATCCGGCATTCCAGGCCCGGTTGCGCGCGCTGCGCGCCGGCGAGCTGATCGATTATGCAGCCGTGGGACACCTGAAACTGGAGTTGCTGGAGCGACTCTACAACCACTTCCGCAGCGTCCATCTGGCGAACGACACGACGCGTGCCCGGCATTTCCAGGAATTCCGCCGCCGGCACGATCCCTGGCTGCGTCGCCACGCATTGTTCGAGGCACTCCAGGAACACCTGGAACAGCAGCGCCCGGACGCGTCGGACTGGCGCGACTGGCCCGCGGCATTCCGAACTCCGGAAGCTGACGAGGTCACAACATTCGCGCAGGCGCACGAGCCGCGCGTGACCTTCTATGAGTATCTACAGTGGCAGGCGGCGTTGCAGCTCGATGCGGCCGGCCGGCGCGCACTGGAGCTGGGGCTCGAGGTGGGGATCTACGAGGACCTCGCGGTGAGCGTCGATCCCGGCGGCTCTGAAGCTTGGGCCAACCACGACCGCTACGCGTTTGGAGCGCGCATCGGCGCACCGCCGGACGACTTCAATCTGCAGGGACAGGACTGGGGCATCGCACCTTGGATCCCGCACCGCCTGCGTACGGCGTGTTACGCCCCGTTCATCGAGACACTGCGACAGAACATGCGCGCGGCCGGAGCCTTGCGGATTGACCATGTGATGGGACTGTACCGCTTGTTCTGGCTGCCGCCGGACGGTGGGCCCGAAGACGGCGCCTATGTCCATTTTCACATGGAAGAGATGCTCGGCATCGTGGCGCTCGAGAGCCGTCGCAACCGTTGCATGGTCGTCGGGGAGGATCTGGGCACCGTCCCCGAGGCCATCCAGGAGGCGCTGCCGCCGGCCGGGATATTCTCGTGCCGCGTGATGTATTTCGAGAAGCAGGCCGACGGCGCGTTTCTCGCTCCCGCCGAGTACCCGCCCCGCGCGCTGGCCAGCGTCGGCACACACGACCTGCCGACCTTGCGCGGCTTCTGGGAAGGCGCCGATCTCGAATGGCGCCGCCGCCTCGACCTGTTCCCCGACGCAGCCAGCTACGAAACGCAAGTCGTCGGACGCGCTCAGGATCGGGCTCGCCTGCGCCTGGCCTTGGAAAGAGAGGGCCTGCGACCGGGCGGGCCTGACGGCGAAGCCGGGCCCGCTCCCGAGCTGGACGCGGCACTTTGCGAGGCGATCCACGTCTATCTCGCGAGAACACCGGCGAAACTGATGCTGCTCAGGCCCGAAGACCTGCTGGGCGAGACGCTCCAGACCAACCTCCCCGGCTCCGGCGACCGGCATCCCAACTGGCGACACCGGCTCACACTGGACATCGAGACCTGGATGGAACAGCCCGGCTTCGCCGCAACCCTGGCGGCCGTGCGGGAAACCCGCGGCTCCGCAGTGAGCGCGACGCCTCTGCCGGTATCCACCGGTGCCCTGCCGGCACGCGCCGAGATTCCCCGCGCCACCTACCGCCTGCAACTCAACCGCGATTTCACGCTGGACGACGCCACCGCACTCGTTCCCTACCTCGCAGCACTCGGCATCAGCCACTGCTACACCTCGCCCCTGCTGAAGGCCCGGCCGGGGAGCCCCCACGGCTACGACATCGTGGCCCATGACGTCATCAACGACGAACTCGGCGGCGAGGCTGCGTTTGCACGGTTCACCGACGCGTTGCGCGCGCACGGCCTGGGGCTGCTCATGGATATCGTGCCCAACCACATGGGCGTCATGGGGCGAGACAACCCCTGGTGGCTCGACGTCCTCGAACACGGGCGGGCCTCCCGATATGCACGATTCTTCGACATCGACTGGCGGCCGCTCAAGGACGAACTGCGCGGCAAGGTGCTGCTGCCGGTGCTGGGAGATCATTACGGCAACATCCTCGATCGGGGCGAACTGCAGATCGTGTTCGACCGGGATTCCGGTGCCCTGTCGGCGGAGTACTTCGAGCACCGCTTCCCGCTCGACCCCGCCGAGTATCCCCGGGTATTCGCCCATCGCCGCGACGACCTGGCGGCGCGCCTCGGCGCCGGCCACGCGAGTGTCGGGGAATTCGACAGCCTGCTCACGGCCTTCGCGAACCTGCCGCCGCGGCACGACGACCGCCCCGACGCCGTCGAGGAGCGCAGTCGCGACACGCTCATCCACAAGCGCCGCCTGGCCGCCCTGTACGCCCAGGACGTCGACGTGGCGCAATACCTCGAGGATACGCTCGCGGACTTCAACGGTACCGGCCAACGGGCCGGGAACCCCGCAGTGTTGCACGCGCTGCTCGAAACGCAGGGCTGGCGCCTCGCCTACTGGCGCGTGGCGGCCGACGAGATAAATTATCGCCGTTTCTTTGATATCAATGAATTAGCGGCACTTTCTATGGAGCGACGTGAGGTATTCGACGCCACCCATCGGCGGGTGTTCGAACTGCTCGCGGCCGGAAGCGTCCAGGGTCTTCGGGTCGATCATCCCGACGGCCTGTACGATCCGGCGGGCTATTTCGATCGCCTGCAGGATACGGCGGCAGTGATCGCCAAACGTGACGTGAATGAATCCAAAGCCGGACACACCCCTCACCCGCGCTACGTCGTGGTCGAGAAGATTCTCGCCGCGGACGAGGCATTACCGGAGCACTGGCCCGTACACGGCACCACCGGCTACGAATTCGTGCGCAGCGCCGGCGGCTTGTTCGTTGATCCCGCGAGCGCCGAAACAATGAACGAGGCATACCACAGGTTCACCGGAGCGGAGCCTTTCGACGCCACGGTGCAGTCCGCGCGCCGCCAGATCATGGAGGAAGCACTGGCGAGTGAACTCGCCGTGCTGGCGACCGAACTGGCCCGGATCGCCGAGATGGACACCCATACGCGTGATTTCACGCGCTCGGGCCTGCGCCAGGCGATCGAAAATACCGTGGCTTGCTTCGGAGTCTACCGGACCTACATCGATGCCAACGGACCGTCTGCCACGGACGAGGCGCGGATCGCGGCGGCGATCGATGCGGCACGACGCTCCGCGAAGGTCGCGGATGACACGATCTACGACTTCCTCCGCGACGTACTGCTGACCCGGCAGGCCGCCGGACGCGAAGAAGACTATCGCGCCCGTATCCTCGCATTCGCGATGAAGTTCCAGCAATTCACCAGTCCGGTCGCCGCCAAAGGCGTCGAGGACACCGCCTTCTATCGCTTCAACCGGCTGGTCTCGCTCAACGAGGTCGGCGGGGAGCCCGCCGAGTTCGGCCACTCCCCGCGACAGTTTCATCGGGACAACGAAGCCCGCTGGCGCCACTGGCCGCATTCGCTGCTGGCCGGCTCGACCCATGATGCAAAACGCTCGCTGGACGCCAGCATGCGGATCCATGCGCTGTCCGAGCATGCCGGCGACTGGACCGGCCTTGTTGAGCAGTGGATGCGCGCGAACACCCGCTTCCGCCAGGTCCTCGACTCCGCACCCGCCCCGGTCGCGAACGACGAGTACCTGCTCTACCAGACCCTGATCGGCGCCTGGCCGAACGGCCCGACGGATGAAACCGCAAGAAACGACCTTGTCCGGCGCATCCAGGCCTACATGGTCAAGGCATTGCGGGAGGCGAAACAACGCACCTCGTGGACCCGCCCCGATATCGACTATGAAGCTGCCATGGAGCGGTTCATCGCCAGCATTCTCGATCCGGCCAGCCCGTTCCTGGAGACATTCCTGCCGTTCCAGAAAACCGTTGCGCGGACGGGGCGACTGAACAGCCTGGCGTACCTGCTGCTGGAACTCACCAGCCCAGGAGTCCCCGATCTCTACCAGGGCGACGAGTTCTGGCAGTTCCTCCTCGTGGATCCCGACAATCGCCGGCCGGTGGATTTCGCCCGCAGGCAAGCGGCCCTGGACGCGCTGCAGTCTCAATCGGAAGGCGGACCGCTGGCGACAGAGGATCTGGGCGCGCTGCTGATGGACGACCGGGAGGGTCGCAGCAAGCTGTATCTGGTCTGGCGGCTCTTGACTTTGCGCCGCCGCCACACGGCGTTGTTCCGGGAAGGCGATTACATCGCTCTCGAGACCAGCGGCGCGCAGGCCGGGCGGCTTTGCGCCTTCTGTCGACGCCGGGATGATGCCGTCGCTGTGAGTATCGTGCCCCGGCTGGCTGCACACTTGCCCGCCGGCAAGGCGGGGTTTCCGCTGGGCGACGGTGCCTGGAAAGATACTTTTGTGCGTCTGCCGGACTGGCTGTCCGGCGAACAGCTTCATGACATCCTGGGCGGCGGCACGTTCACCCTCGACGGATCGGATTTCCCGGCGGGACGAGCTCTGGAGCGCTTTCCGGTCGCTCTCTGGACGACGAGCAACCTGGCCGACTGACGTCGGTTGCTGAAGAATTTTCAGTTCGATTCGACCAGTCGCAATCGCGGCGTCACTCCGCCGCGCAAGGATTCCCGTGTCACCAGCACGGGCGTTCCCTCCGCCGCCGACTCGCCGCCGTGCCATTCGATGATGGTGCCGTCGGGTACACGACAGTTCTCCTCGATCACCGCGTGGCGCAGGCGGCAATTCGCACCGACGACCGCGCCCGGCAAAAGAACCGTGTCCTCGACGATCGATCCCGAACCGATCGTCACGTTGCGTGAAATAATCGAGCGATTGACGTGAGCCCCGCAGATCCTCGTGCCGCACGCGAGCAGCGAATTCAACACCATGGCCTCGCAGCCGCTCCTGTCGCTTTCGAGCACCGCCGGCGGCGCATGGCCGCGGTCAGTGATGAGCGGCCATTCCGATCGGTACAGCTCGCGTCGGACCGCCGGATCCAGCAGTGCCATGTTCGCATCGAAATAGGCCTCAACCGTGCCCACGTCGCGCCAGAACCGTGGCGCGCCGTCCGCATCGACGAATGGATGGGCAAACACCCGGTGCCGCTCGATCATCCATGGCACTACGTCGCCGCCGAAATCGTCGAGGGACCCGCTCCGCGCGCTGAGCCCTGCCGCCAGCGCCTCGATACGGAACATATAGATGCCCATGGACACATGGACCGTGTCCGGACGACCCGGCACCGCTTCGGGATGCCGGGGCTTCTCCATAAAAGCGTTCACCCGCCCGTCAGCTTCCGTCCGCAGCACGCCGCAGCGGCTTGCCTCCTGCAGACCGACCTCGGTACAAGCGACTGTCACGTCGGCTTTTTGCGCCACGTGCTCGGCAAGCAGATCGCGATAATCCATGTTGTAGACATGATCGCCGCCCAGCACGAGAACGTGCGACGCACCGCTGCGCTGGATCGCCGCAAGGTTCTGGCGAACCGCATCGGCCGTGCCGCGGTACCAGCCGTTCGCGTCACCTTGCTGCGCCGGCCAGGCTTCCACGAATGCGCCCGGATGAAGCGCCCGCAAGGCCCACACGCGATGCAGGTGGGCGATGAGCTCGTGAGCCTCGTACTGGGTCAGGACGCCGACGCGGCGGATCCCGGAATTGAAACAATTGGACAGGGTGTAATCGATGATGCGGTACTCGCCACCGAACGAGACCACGGGCTTCGCCCGTGTCCGGGTCAAAGCCTGCAGGCGCGAGCCGCGCCCGCCGGCCATGACCACACCGACCACCCGATCGGTGTCCACCGCCGCGATTCGCCCCGCGCGCTGCATATCGATGCCCGGATTATGTCAATTATCGAACACTAGCTCCGCACCAGCGCGACAGACATTGACGGTTGTCAATCGACATGACCGGAGACGCACGTCGCCGGCCCATTGAACAATCGCAATGCGTGCGCGCATGGACCGTGCGAGCTTGGGGAGAATGCTCCGGTAACGGCAAACGCCGGTGAAGCAAGGTCCCGAGGCCACAACGGACACCCAATGACAACCAAACCCGGCCGCATTCTCGTCGGCACCTCCGGCTGGTCATACGATCACTGGACAGGGCCCTTTTATCCGGAGGACCTGCAGGACGCGCAACAACTCTCGTTCTGCGCGGAGCGATTTCCCAGCGTGGAAATCAACAATTCCTTCTACCAGCTGCCCGGAGCGGAGAAACTCCAGGCTTGGCGCGAGGCCGTGCCCGCCGACTTCGTGTTCGCGGTCAAGGCGAGCCGCTACATCACCCACATGAAAAAGCTCAAGGACGCCGACGAGAGCGTGTCGCGTTTCATGGCTCGCCTCGATCCGCTGCAAGGAAAACTCGGACCCGTCCTGTTCCAGTTGCCGCCGAAGTGGCACTTCGACCATGAACGGCTGGAGACCTTCCTGCAGGCGCTCGATGACGAGCAACGTCACGTAATCGAGTTCCGGGACCAGAGCTGGATCAACGAGCAGGCCTGCGAGCTGCTGGCCGCGCACGGCGTGGCGTTCTGTATCTATGAGCTCGCCGGCTTCGAGACGCCACGCACCGTCACGGCCGAATTCGTCTATGTCCGGTTGCACGGACCGGACGCGGCCTACGAGGGATGCTATGACGACCAGTCGCTGGCCGGCTGGGCGGGAGCCCTTTCCGCGTGGGCGCGCCAGGGACTGGACGCCTACTGCTACTTCGACAACGACCAGGACGCCTACGCTGCGCTCAACGCGGTCCGGCTGCAGCAGATGTTGAACGACTGACCGAGGAGCATGCCGCTATGCCCGAATTGCCTGATGTCGAAACCTGGCGCCGTTACCTCGACGCCACCGCGCTGCACCAGGAAGTCGATCTCGTCCGAGTTCCCGCCCCAAAGGTGCTGGTGGGCACGACACCCCAGGGACTCGGCCATGCGCTCAAGGGCCGCCGCATCGACGAGACATATCGTCACGGTAAATACCTGTTTGCCAGGCTCGACACCGACGGCCACCTGGTGCTGCATTTCGGCATGACCGGCCAGCTGCGGTACTCCCGTGCCGGGGAGAGTGATTGCGACGCGACCGCCTGTATTCATTTCTCGAACGGCGCCCAGCTGCATTACATCGCCCCCCGGAAACTCGGCCACATCGCTCTCAGCGGCTCCGTGAACGGTTTCGTCGCTGCCCACCAACTGGGGCCCGACGCGCTCTCGATCGACGCGGAGCGATTCGCCGAACTCGTACAGGGGCGCCACGGCGCGGTGAAATCCTGGCTGATGAACCAGCACATCATGGCAGGCATCGGCAATGTGTATTCCGACGAGATCCTTTTCCAGGCCCGTATTCATCCCCGGCACCAGGTCAAGGCGCTCGACAGCGACGGGTTGCGCGACTTGCACGAGGCGCTGCACGAGGTCCTGGAAGCGGCGATCGAAGCGGGAGCCGACCCGGATCGGATGCCCGAAAGTTTTCTGCTGCCTCATCGCCGTGAGGGTGGTCACTGCCCCTGCTGCGGCGCCGACCTCGACACGACACGTGTCGGCGGGCGCACCGCCTGGTTCTGTCCGCGGTGCCAGCCGCTCAGCTGAGTCCGGCCACCAGCAGTTCCATCAGCGCGGGCCCGTCGGGCCCGGCCAATCGAAGCCCGTGACAGCCGGCGCAAGGACCACCCCCGGGCAGCAGCCGCCCGTCGTCGTCATAGCCGATCGCCTGGAAGGTCCAGCGGCCGCGCAGGTTCTTCAGCACACCGAGATGATGATCTCTGCCGTCGAACACCGCATGCAGGTCCTGGCGCAGCCGCAGGAGCCTGAGCCCGGCCAGTTCGGGCCGGCCGGGCATGGGACGGAAGCTGAAAGCGCGCAATGACCGGGCGTCCGCGGAAAACAGGGTATTCAGCGGTGCGAAGCTGCGCCGGTGGTGCTCGGTCGGTCCCTTGCGCAGCAGGCCGAGGTAATGCGCATCCGTGCCGTAGCCGACATTGGTTTGCCAGCCGTAATCCGGATATTCCTCCGCCAGCGCATGCATCAACCGGTCGCGCACCACCTTGGCGACCACGGATGCAGCGGCGATGGACAGCGAGCGCCGGTCTCCCTTGATGACCGTCCTGACGCGACATCGGAGTGCCGGCGTACCGCGACCATCCACCAGCGCCAGGTCCGGCAACTCGCCGAGCCCTTCCACGGCCCGTTGCATGGCCAGCATGTCCGCATGAAAAATATTGAGCCGATCGATCTCCGCCACCGTTGCCATGCCGACGGCCACCCCGCCGACACGCTGGATCGCGACAAACAGCCTTTCTCGCTCCGCGGCCGAGAGCAGTTTCGAGTCATTCAGCCCGCGGAGCTGGCGCGGCCGGGCCCCGTTCGGCAGCAGCACGGCGGCGGCGACCACCGGGCCGGCCAGCGGCGCACAACCGGCCTCGTCCACGCCGCAGACCCGGCCTTCGATCTCGCGTTCGAGCTTGAGATTCGGGCACTTGGGCAAGGGCGAGGTCGCGGACATGGTGGCGAAAGATTAACCGATTGACGAACTGCAATGCACGCATCCGGCACGCTGCACACACTGGCGCTCAAGCTTTCGCAGAGATGGACATGAGCACCGTAGCAATCAACGGCCTCGGGCGCGTCGGACCTTGTACCGACATCCGCCGGGGCGGCCGAAGCCCCGGCCATGGCATGTTCCGTCAGGAGGCCGGTGAGAAGCGCTACCAGGCCATGCTCACGGACTGCTCGTAATGGGTCGAGCAGACCTCCGGACACTGGCCTCCTTCGACCCGGGCGGCCGCCGGGTCCTGGTGCGCACGGATTTCAACGTGCCGTTGTCCGACGGCGAGATTGGCGACGATCGGCGCATCGTGGCGACGCTCCCCACGCTGCGCCGCCTGCTCGATGACGGCGCAGCGCTGGTCCTGGCGTCGCATCTCGGTCGGCCGGACGGGCGGCCCGACCCTGCCCTGTCCTTGCGTCCGGTGGGCCAGCGGCTGCAGGAGGCCCTCGACGGCCGCGTCACTCTCGCGCCCGACAGCGTCGGCCACACCACCGAGCACGCCGCCGCGGCGCTCGCGCCCGGCGAGATCCTCCTGCTGGAGAACACGCGCTTTCATTCCGAGGAAGAACGCAACGACCAAGGCTATGCGGCAGCCCTCGCGGAACTGGCCGATTATTTCGTCAACGACGCGTTCGGCACGCTGCACAGGGCCCATGCGAGCACCGTCGGGGTCGCCGCCCATCTCCCGTCGGCGGCCGGCTTGCTGGTCGAGAAAGAACTGGCGGCACTCGATCGCGCGGCCCGGCAGCCCGCCCGCCCGTACGTGGTATTGATCGGCGGCGCCAAGATCGACAGCAAGCTGCCCGCCCTGCGCAAACTGCTGGCTCGTGCCGACCGGGTCCTCGTCGGCGGCGGCGTGGCGAACACCCTGCTTGCGGCATCCGGCCATGCCCTGGCCGATTCCCTGGTGGAGGACGACTGCATCGGCGCGGCCGAGAAACTGCTCGAGACGGCCGGCGAGCGACTCGTACTGCCTGTGGATATCGTCATCGCAGACGGGGCTGGCGAAGATGCCACCTTGAAGGTCGTGCCGGTGGGCGATCTCGAGAACGGCTGGCGAATCGTCGATATCGGCCCGCAGACCGTGGCCCTGTTCGAGCACGAGATCGCGGCCGCGGCGACCACCGCCTGGAGCGGCCCGCTCGGCCGCTTTGAGATCGCCCGATTCTCGAAAGGCACCTTCGCGATCGCCCGTGCCCTCGCCGACGCCGAGGGATACACCATCGTCGGTGGCGGGGAGACCGCCTCCGCGGTGCGGGCCGCGGAGGCCGAGGCCGGCATCGACCACATTTCCACCGGGGGCGGCGCTTCGCTGGCCTACCTGTGCGGGGACTCGCTGCCCGGGCTGGAAGTACTGCGCAAGCCGTAGCACACCCGCTCCCTGGGTCGAGGCGCAGCGTTGACGGACTGCAATGATGTCCGATTGCCACGGAACTAGGCTTTTGGAAAGGCCATACGGAGAACCGTCTTCTTGGACACAATCATCACGCTCACCATGAATCCCACCATCGACCTGGGCCTGGAGATCGAGCAACTGGCGCCGGATCGCAAATTACGCAGCGGCACGGTGCGGCGCGAGCCAGGGGGTGGCGGAATCAACGTGGCGCGGGGGATCCGCAAGCTGGGTGGCGAGGCCTGTGCGTTGTTCGTCGGCGACAAAGCGATCGGCGGGCAGATCGAAGACCTCCTCGGAGCGGAAGGTGTGCCCTGCCGACGGCTGCCGGTCGCGGCCGCCACGCGGGAGGCTTTCTCCGTGCAGGTGAAGGACTCCGGCGATCTTTTCCATTTCGTTCTGCCGGGACCCGAACTGGGCGAGGAAGAGATAGCGCAGGTGATGGATGCCGTGGCATCGGCCGACCGGGCGCCAAGATACCTGGTCGCAAGCGGCAGCCTGCCGCCGGGCGTCGCAGACGATTTCTACGGCCGGCTCGCGAGCAAGCTGCATGACCAGGGCACGCGCCTTGTGCTGGACAGTCATGGCGCCCCGCTGCGGGCCGCGTTGGAAGCGGGGGTGTATCTCATCAAGCCGAACCTGCACGAGTTCGGCGAACTCACCGGCGAGACACCGCAGGACGAAACACAGGCGCGAGCGCAATCCCGAGACATTCTGAACCGCTACCGACTGGAAGTGCTGGTGCTCACGCTCGGCTCGAAAGGCGCCCTGTTGACCACGGCAAAGGAACAAATCCGCATGTCCCCGCCGGACACCCGCAGCGTGAGCCCGGTCGGAGCCGGAGACAGTTTTCTTGCGGCTTGCGTGTTCGAACTGGCCCGCGATGCCACGTTGGGAGAGGCGCTCAAGAGCGGCGTCGCGGCCGCCGCCGCCGCGGTGCAAACGCCGGGAACCGAGCTGTTCGAGATCGACGAGTACCGCCGGATCAGACGCCAGACCGGGGAACGGCCTGCCCCGGCGAATCATCAATAACTCCCGAGAGGCAAGCCATGAAACATGAATTACCCGATCTGCCCTATCCCAAGGATGCGCTCGAGCCACACATCTCCGCGGAAACGCTCGAGTATCACTGGGGCAAACATCATCGCAAATACGTCGATACGTTGAACGAACTGATCTCCGGCACAGAATTCGCCGACGCCCGGCTCGAGGACATCGTGGGGAACGCGGGGGCCGGGGCGATTTTCAACAACGCAGCGCAAGCCTGGAACCATGCCTTCTACTGGAACTGCCTGAGCCCGGAAGGCGGCGGCCGCCCCGAAGGCGCCGTGGCGAAGGCGATCGACAGCAGCTTCGGATCCTTCGACAAGTTCCGCGAGCAGTTCTCCGACGCTGCGAAATCGGTGTTCGGCTCAGGCTGGGCGTGGTTGATCAATACGGGCAACGACGTGATCTCGATCCAGACGATGCCGAACGCGGAGACCCCCTTGATGCACGGGCGCATCGCCCTGTTGACCTGCGACATGTGGGAACACGCGTATTACCTGGATTACCGGAACGACAAGGGCAGCTACCTCGACGCGTTCTGGAAACTCGTCAACTGGGACTTCGTCAACGAGCGCCTGGAAGCCTGAGCAGACGCGCGATGTCCGCGAACCCATCCAGTTTCAATCCAGGCTGCCACGACGCCGTCGTGCTCGATCTCGACGGCGTGCTGACGAAGACACAGGACGTGCATGCCCGGGCCTGGAAAAAGGCCTTCGACGAGTTCCTGCGCGCTCACGCCGACGGCGAGGACGACCGGTTCCGGCCGTTCGAGATCGATCCGGAATACTACGACCTGGTCGATGGCAAGCCGCGTCTCGACGGCGCGGCCAGCTTCCTCGACTCGCGCGGCATCGAGCGGCCCCGCGGCACGCCGGATGACGAACCCGGTCGGGGTACGATCTGGGGCATCGCCAACAGAAAGAACGAGATTTTTCTCGATCTGCTGGAAACCGAGGGTGTGACGACCTACCCGTCTACGGTGCGCTTTCTGGCCGGACTGCGCTGTGAAGGCCTGCGGACGGCCATCGTTTCCTCCAGCAAGAACTGCATGGCGGTACTGGCTGCGGCCGACGCCCTCGACCTGTTCGATACGAAGATCGATGGGCGTGATGCACAACGGCGTGAACTGCAGGGCAAACCGGCCCCCGATATCTTCGTCGCGGCCGCCCGGGATCTCAGCGTTGCGCCAGAGAACTGCGTGGCGGTGGAGGATGCGAGTTCAGGCGTCGAGGCCGCGCGCCAGGCAGGCTTCAGCTGCGTGATCGGCATCAATCGGGGCGGCTCGGAGCAGGCGCAGGCGCTGAAGGACCATGGCGCCCACATCGTGGTTGCCGACCTCGACGAGCTGGTCATCGAAGGCGACGGACTGTTTTTCAGGGAGCTTCCGTTCGATCCGCCGCAACGCAAGGCCTTTATCGATCATCTCGAGGGACGCCGTGTCGCGCTGTTTCTCGATTACGACGGGACCCTGACGCCCATCGTAGACCGGCCGGAAGAGGCGAAACTCTCGGCCGAAATGCGCGATATCCTGCGAAAAGCGGCGAGTTGCCATACGACCGCCATCATCAGCGGACGAGACCTGCCGGACTTGAAATCGCTCGTCGATCTCGAGGGCGTAGTCTATGCCGGCAGTCACGGCTTCGATATCGAACTGGCCGATGGCCGGCGCAAGAGCCCGCCGGCTGCTGAGCAGGCGCTTGGGGCGTTGGAGTCTGCCGGAGAGCTGATCGAGCGCCGACTCACCGGAACCGACGGCATCATCGTCGAACGCAAGAAGTACGCGGTGACGGTTCATTACCGGCTCGCCGCGGCGGAAGATCATTCGACCGTGGAGGCCGCCGTAGACGAAGCGCTGCGAACCACGGAAGGACTGCGCAAACGAGGCGGCAAGAAAATATTCGAGTTGCTGCCCGACATCGACTGGGACAAGGGCGAGGCGCTCTTGCTGTTGCTCGGAATCCTCGGGCTGGAAGACGCTGAACGAATCGTTCCGGTTTATATTGGCGACGACGTGACGGACGAAGATGCGTTCGCCGCGCTCGGAGACGAGGGGATCGGTATTGCCGTGGGACGTAGCGCTGCGGACAGCAATGCCCGCTGGGCCCTGCCGGAGCCCTCGTCGGTCGGGCAACTGCTCGCCTGGTTCTGTCGCCGGGAGGTGCGGAGACATTGAGCAGCTGGGAACTCGTCTACACGGAGTATCACCCGGACCGGGAACGACTGCGTGAAGCGCTCTGCACTACCGGCAACGGCTACTTTGCCACCAGGGGCGCGGCGCCCGAGGCGCGCAGTGATGATCACCATTACCCGGGCACTTATGTCGCCGGTTGCTTCAACCGCCTTGCTACCGAAATAGCCGGCCGGACGGTCGTGAACGAGTCGATGGTCAACCTGCCCAACTGGCTGCCACTGGAACTGCAGCTCCATGAGGAAGCCTGGCTCGACCTGTCGCAATTCGAAATCCTGGATTATCGCCAGGCGCTGGATATGCATCGCGGCGTGTTGCGCCGCGAAGTCGTGCTGCGCGACCCCGCCGGGCGGGAAACACGCATCGAGCAGTGGCGGTGCGTGCACATGCGCAGGCTGCACCTCGCCATGCTCCATACGCGCGTCGTGCTGCAAAACTGGTCGGGCCCGATACGCTTGCGCAGCGCCCTCGACGGCCGGGTCGCCAACACCGGCGTGTCACGCTACAGCGACCTGAACAGCCAGCACCTCCGGCATCTCGATCGCCGCGTGGTGGACCCGGAGTGCATCACGCTGCAGGTCGAGACGAACGACTCGGAGATCCGCATAGCGCAGGCGGCACGCACGCGCCTTTATCGTGGGGAGACGCAGGTCGGTTCGGCGCCCCTTATCGAGGAGAACGACGACTATATTTCGCAGACCTGGAGCCTGGAGCTGGAACGTAACGAGCCGTTGCAGGTCGAGAAAATTGTCGCGCTATACACGTCCCGAGATGATGCGATCTACCGGCCCGAGACGGAGGCGGGAAAAGCCGTCCGCGACGCCCCCCGCGCCGCGGCCCTGTCGGTGGATCACGTCCAGACATGGGAGCAACTCTGGCGCCGGTTCTCCTTCGAACTCGATCACGCACCGAACGGGGAGCACGAGGGACGACTGGACAAGGAGCGCACCTTGCGCATCCTGCGACTGCATGTATTCCATCTCCTGCAGACCTGCTCGCCTGCCGCCATGGACCTCGACGTCAGCGTGCCGGCCCGTGGACTGCATGGCGAGGCCTACAGGGGTCACGTTTTCTGGGATGAACTCTTCATATTTCCCCTGCTGAACCTGCGCATGCCGGCGATCACACGGGCCTTGCTGCAGTACCGCTATCGCCGCCTCGACGAAGCGCGCCGGGCAGCGCGCGAGGCCGGCTATAGTGGCGCAATGTACCCTTGGCAGAGCGGCAGCGACGGCCGGGAGGAAAGCCAGAAGCTGCATCTCAATCCCAAGTCGGGCCGCTGGATTCCGGATAACAGCCGGCGCCAGCGTCATGTCAATTCCGCCATCGCCTTCAATATCTGGCAATACTACGAAGTCACCGAAGACAGGGAATTCCTGGCCTTCGTCGGGGCGGAGATGATCCTCGAGATCGCGCGATTCTGGAGCAGCATCGCCGCATACGACGGGGCCCGCGGACGCTATGTCATCAAGGGCGTCATGGGGCCGGACGAGTATCACGATGCCTACCCCGACAGCCAGTCCGGCGGGCTGGACAACAACGCCTACACCAACGTGATGGCAGTGTGGGTGCTGCGCCGCGCACTGCAACTGAAAACACTGCTGGGGGACCAGCGCTGGGACGAATTGTCTGAACTGCTTTCACTGGACACCGAGGAACTGTCGCGATGGCGCGACATCTGCGAGAAAATGTTCGTCCCTTTTCACGAGGACGGCATCATCAGCCAGTTCGAGGGCTACGCCGAACTGGAGGAGTTCGACTGGTCCGATTACCGCAGCCGATACGAAGACATCCAGCGACTCGACCGGATCCTGGAAGCCGAGAACGATACGCCGAACCGCTACAAGGTCTCGAAGCAGGCCGATGTGCTGATGCTTTTTTATCTGCTGTCGGCGGAGGAACTGCAGGAACTGTTCGCCGACCTCGACTACCGCTTCGATCCCGACACCATCCCGAGAAACATCGATTATTACCTGCAGCGGACCTCTCACGGCTCGACCCTCAGCCGCGTGGTCCATTCCTGGGTGCTGTCCCGTTCGGATCGTGAAGGCGCGTGGCAACTGTTCTGCGACGCGCTGCGCAGCGACATCGACGACATCCAGGGGGGCACCACCTCTGAAGGCATCCACGCCGGCGCGATGGCCGGAACCGTGGACCTCGTGCAGCGTTGCTTCACGGGCATCGAGACCCGGGACAACGTTTTGTGGCTGAACCCGTGCCTGCCGGAACCGCTGAAGCGGCTCGGGCTGCAGATTCATTACCGCGACCAGGTGCTCGACCTGGATATGACCGCCACGCAGTTGCGCATCAAGTCGCAGGAATGCGCGGCGCTGCCGATCCGGGTCGGCTTTCGCGGCGAGACAATCGAGTTTTCGCCGGGCGACTGTCGCGAACTCGAGCTGGACACCCCTTGTGGACGACGGAGGAAAGTATGAAAGTCGAAAGAGCTGACTTACTGGTCATAGGCACCGGCCAGGGCGGCGTCCCACTGGCTGCGGATTTCGCGGCCGAGGGCAAACGCGTCGTGGTCTTCGAGCGCGAGGACCTGGGAGGCAGCTGCGTCAACTGGGGCTGCACGCCTTCGAAAGCCTTCCTGGGCGCCGCCCACGCTGCGGGTCGGGCCCGGCTCGGCACCTCGCTCGGCATCAATTGCACCGTCGAAGTGCGCTTCGACAAGGTCATGGAGCGTGTGCGCGAGGTGCGCGACCGCTGGAATTCCGGCGTGGCAGACAAACTCTCGGATGCCGGTGTGGAGATCGTGCGCGGCGAAGCCTCTTTCCGCAAGGACGGCACGGTGGAGGCGAACGGGCAGGCCTACGGCGCACCCGTCACGGTGATCGACACGGGCAGCCGTCCCACCGTACCGCCGATCGATGGTCTCGCCGACGGCCCTTACCTGACGGACCACGACATCTGGGACATCGATAGCTTGCCGCGACGCCTCGCCATCATCGGCGGCGGCTACGTAGGACTGGAACTCGGGCAGGCTTTCGCGCGCCTCGGCAGCAAAGTGACCATCCTCGAGCAGGCGGAGCGGATCCTCGCCACCGAGGCTTCAGACGTCGCCGACGTGTTGCGCGAGTCTCTCGAACGCGACGGCGTCACGATCATGGAGAAGGCCATCGTGGATAGCGCGGCCCATGACGGCGACAAATGGCTCCTGCAAGTCGGCAGTGAGAAGTACGAAGCGGACGCGCTCCTGGTCGCGGCGGGCCGTACACCGAACACGGACGCGTTGAATGTCGACGGCACCGGTATCGAGCTCGACGATGACGGTTTCGTGAAAATCGATCATCATTTCAAGGCGACGCGGGGCGTCTACGCCATCGGAGAAGCCGCAGGCCAGCCGGCTTTCACGCACGTGGCCTGGGAGGATTACCGCCGCCTGAAGACGATCCTCGAGGAAGGGGTGAGGCGGCGCGACGACCGGATCCTCGGTTACGCGGTCTTCACGGACCCGCAGGTCGGGCGGGCCGGACTCAGCAAGCAACAGGCCGAGGATCGGGGGTACCCCGTCGGGATAGCGGAAATGGCACTATCCGACATGGCTCGGGCCGTGGAATGGGGCCATTCGCTGGGCTTTTACCGCCTGGTATTCAACATTGAGAGCGGCCGGCTGCTGGGCGCGGAGCTCGTCGGCCACGAAGCGGCCGAGATCGTACACGTGCTGCTCGACCTGATCGAGCAAGGCGGCACCGCAGAACAGCTGGGCAGCTGGCAACACATCCATCCGACCTATGCGGAGAACCTGCCCACGCTGGCGCGCCAGATCAAACCATCCGATGGCTGACGGGGGTGCCTCGAATCCGTTTCAGTCGGCGGCAATCCGTCGCAGTGCCGCCAGGTCGCAGCGCAGCAGGCCATGGTTCGCGCCGGCGTCCGATTCGAGTGTACCCATGCGTTTCAGCGAGGCCACGACCCGACTGACGCTCTCCGGGGTCACGCCGAGTATCTCGCCCATGTCCTGGCAGGTCAGCAATTCGACTTCTTCGGTCGCTCCTGCGCCGCGCATGCGGGCCAGGAACAGGATCAGGCGGGCGACGCGGCTGCGGATGCAACCGGTGGAGAACTCCGTGATCCAGAAGTCGGCCTGCTGCACCTGTCCATAGAGGCGCTCGAGCAGTTCGATGTAGCTGCCCGGCTTATCACGGCGAAGCCGCCGTATCGAGCCGGCTTGCCATGAAACGGCGACCACGTCGCCCAGCGCGATCGCGCTGTGGGGATTTACGGCCGGAGCGCCTCCATTGGCCGGCGAACCGAGCACGGCACCCGGCCCATGCAGGCCCACGATCCGGGCTCGACCATTGGGCAGGTGCCGGACCAGCTTGACGAGCCCCTCGCGGATCGCGAACAGGCTCGCGGCCTCGGCACCCTCGCGAAACAGCATGCCGTCCACGGCGAAACGCCGGGGCGCGCCGAATTCGTCAGCGGTGACTTGCGGGCCCGCCGAGAAACCGGCCGGACGACCGCGCTTGTGAAACGCTTCTAGCTCGCGAAATGCCGCGGAACTGACAGCCATGTGTTCATCCCCTTCCTGTTTTTCCGATGCCTTTTATCCAGTATGGGTCGCCGACAGACGGACCGCCTATCCTCGGATCCCGGTAACGTGCTGTCGCGATCCGGTGATCCTGCTTGCCGCCATGCCGGGATTGAGAAACTTCAATGCCCGCCGCACTGAAACCGCCATGATTGGTGCACATGACGGAACATGAATTCGTGCTGGCCCTGGACGCCGTGGACAACCGCCATACGGATCGGGTCGGCGGCAAGAACGCGTCATTGGGCGAAATGCTGCAGAAACTCGGCGACGCAGGAATCCGCGTGCCGGCAGGCTTTGCCACCACTGCAGCCGCCTACCGGGCATTCCTTGATCACAACGACCTCTCCAAACGAATAGACGAGAAACTGAAAAGTCTCAAGGCGGGCGACGTTTCGCTCGACCATGCCGGACGCTCGATCCGCCAGATGATCAATCGCGGTGAGTTCCCTGACGCGGTGGCCGAGGCGATCGGCCGAGCCTACGACGAGCTGGCGAACGCGCAAGACGAGGACCGTCCAGCCGTCGCCGTACGCAGCAGTGCCACGGCCGAGGATCTTCCGGAAGCGAGCTTCGCGGGCCAGCAGGACACGTTCCTCAACATCCAGGGCAAGAAAGCCTTGCTCAAGGCCTGCCGTCGCTGTTTCGCCTCCCTGTTCAACGACCGCGCCATCGCCTATCGCGAGAAACACGGCTTCGATCACATGGACGTCGCCCTGTCTGTCGGCGTGCAACTGATGGTGCGCGCCGACACCGGAGGCGCAGGGGTCATGTTCTCGATCGATACGGAAACGGGGTTCTCCGACACCGTGCTCATCGATGCCGCCTGGGGACTGGGAGAAAGCGTCGTCGGCGGGCTGGTGGATCCGGACCAGTACATGATCTTCAAGCCGGCACTCGACAAGGACGGCTGCGTCCCGATCATCCAGAAGACGCTCGGCAGCAAGCATCGCAAGATCGTCTACAACAAGAGCGGCAGCAAGCCCACCCGCAATACCACAACCTCGGCAAAGGAACGACAAAACTTCGTCCTCGACGATGAAGAGGTTTGCCGCCTGGCGCGCTGGGCGGTGATCATCGAAAAGCACTACGACTGCCCGATGGACATCGAGTGGGCGAAGGACGGCGAGACGGGTGAACTGCTGATCGTCCAGGCGCGCCCGGAGACGGTCAAATCACAACAGCAGACCGCGCTGCTCAAGACCTACACCGTGCACGACAAGGGCCCGCAGGTGGTGAGCGGCTTGAGCATCGGCGACGGCGCGGCGGCCGGCAAGGCCCGCGTGCTGAAGAGCAAGATTCCGCGGGATGAGTTTCCGGAAGGCGACGTGCTGGTCACGGACATGACGGATCCCGACTGGGTTCCCATCATGCGTCGTGCGAGCGCCATCGTGACCGACCGTGGCGGCCGCACCTCGCATGCCGCCATCGTGAGTCGCGAACTCGGCGTGCCCGCGATCGTCGGCACGGGAGATGCGACCCGCGAAATCAGCGACGGCGATGAAATCACAGTCTCCTGCGCCGAAGGTGACCAGGGCTTCGTCTACGCTGGCGAGGCCCGCATCGAGTCACGCGATATCGATCTCGACGAGATACCGAAGACGCGCACCAAAGTGATGCTGATCCTCGCCAACCCCTCATCCGCCCTGCGCTGGTGGCCCCTGCCCGCCGACGGCATCGGCCTCGCACGCATGGAATTCATCATCAACAACGCGATCAAGATCCATCCGCTGGCGCTGGCCTGCTGGGATGACGTGGAGGATGCCAAAGAGCGCAAGCGGATCGAGAAACTCACCGCAGGCTGGGAGAACAAGGCGGAGTTCTTCATCGATCACCTGGCGCGGGGTGTCAGCCGCATAGCCGCCAGCCAGTATCCGCATCCGGTCATCGTGCGCATGAGCGACTTCAAGACCAACGAGTATGCCCAGCTGATCGGCGGTAAGCTGTTCGAAACCGACGAACCCAACCCGATGATCGGCTGGCGGGGCGCGAGCCGCTATTACAGCGAGGACTTTGCGCCCGCATTCGCCCTGGAATGCCGGGCCATCGCGCGCGCCAGGGAGACCATCGGACTCACCAACATCCGCCTGATGATACCGTTCTGCCGGACTCCGGAGGAAGGTGAGCAAGTACTCGAGATCATGGCGGAACATGGCCTCGAACAGGGTCGCGACGGCCTCGAGATCCTGGTCATGTGCGAGGTGCCGTCCAACGTCGTCCTCGCGGACCGTTTCGCCGAAAACTTCGATGGCTTCTCCATCGGCAGCAACGACCTGACGCAGCTCGTGCTCGGGATCGACCGCGACTCGGACCGCCTGTCCGGACTGTTCGACGAACGGAACGAGGCGGTCCAGCGCATGATCTGCGACCTCATCCGTGTCGCCCACGAGCACGATCGATCGGTGGGGCTGTGTGGCCAGGCACCGAGCGACCACCCCGAGTTCGCGCGATTCCTGGTCGCAGCGGGGATCGACTCCATTTCGGTCAATCCCGACAGCTTTTTCTCGGTCAAGAAGGCCGTTCACGAGGCCGAACGCGAAGACCGGGACTGAGGTCCACCGCGCTGCGGAAATTCCCTAGGGTGCTGACGGGAGTCATCGCGCTAAAGTGCAATCTCGTCGCCCCCTGACGCGATCCGGACCTGCCAGGACATGCTCCGCGTCGCGAACGAGTTTCCCCGTGCAGACCGATTCCTCGACAATAGCCGATCCTGCGGTCACCGATCCGGTAGCCATCTCGGCCGACCCCGCCCGCGTGTTCCGCCGCATGCTGATGATCGGCACGGCGTGGACGCTGCTGCTGCTGACGGCCCTCGGCTGGGCGTGGCACGACCAGCGCCAGCGGACCCTGGAACTGGCGGAGCATGAAGCCCGCACTCACTTCAAAAAGGACCAGGCCTTCAGGCTCTGGGCCACCCGCCACGGCGGCGTGTTCGTGCCGGTCGATGAACGCACGCAGCCGAACCCGCACCTCGCCCATCTTCCGGGCCGGGACACTGTCACGGACGCGGGTCTCGAGATGACGTTGATGAATCCCGCCTACATGGTGCGCCAGATGATGGAAGAGTTCGAAGAACTCTATGGCGTACGGGGCGGTATCACCAGCCTGGATCCGTTGAATCCGGACAACGCGCCGGACGCCTGGGAACGCCGTGCACTCTTGCAGTTCGACCAGGGCATCGAGGAAGTCGCTGAGCTCGACTACTCGGAAGACGAGCAACGGCTCCGTCTCATGCAACCCATGGTGACCACGGAGGGCTGTCTGAAGTGTCACGCCCACCAGGGATACCAGGTGGGCGACGTGCGCGGCGGCGTCGGGGTATCGGTATCGCTTGCACCCTATCTGGAGGTGCAGGAACAGACGATGAGGCAGATGGGCCTCAGCCTGGGCGGACTGTGGACGGTCGGACTCTTCGGTGTGGGTTTCCTGGCCCGAAAAGACCTGAAGCATGCCAGCGACGAGCGCGCCTTCACCCACCGGTTGATCGACCGGGAGCAGTCGCTTCGGGAGGCCCAGCAGATCGCTCATCTCGGTAACTGGCAAATCGACCTGTGCGCCGATAAGGTGTCATGCTCGGGAGAGCTCAGCCGAGTCCTTGGCGTCGACATGGCTGAGACCGACGACGGCTATGCCGGTTTTCTGCGGTTGTTCCCCGCCGGATGCAGAACGCTGCTGGCGCGTGAGCTCGACCGGCTGGCAGCGAGCGGCGCAACGATGGATCTTCAGCTGGAACTGGGTCGCGACCAGAACCAGCCGCGATGGATCCAGCTCCATGGTGAAGCCGTAAGCG
This sequence comes from uncultured Thioalkalivibrio sp., assembly GCA_964441585.1. Classification (GTDB taxonomy): domain Bacteria; phylum Pseudomonadota; class Gammaproteobacteria; order Steroidobacterales; family XN24; genus XN24. The sequence goes on along the minus strand of CAYTXS010000003.1, from coordinate 20,473 downwards.
ACGCCACCGGCCGATCGACGCTGTTGCGTGGCACCGCGCAGGACATCAGCAGGCTGAAAACAATCGAGCACGAGCTGCTGCGGGAACAGGCGCTGCTCGAAGAGCGTGTCGCGAGTCGCACCAGTGAACTCGTCATGGCAAAGGAAGCGGCCGAGGCAGCCAACCTGGCCAAGAGCCTGTTCCTGGCGAACATGAGCCACGAGATTCGCACGCCCTTGAACGCAATCCTCGGCATGGCCTACCTGGTGCGCCACAGCCCTGATAACGCCAGGCAAACGGAGTACTTCGACAACCTGGACAACGCCGCGAATCATCTGCTGGGCATCATCGACGGCATCCTGGACCTGTCCCGCATCGAGGCCGGCAAGTACGAACTCGAAGAATCCGTTTTTCACCTCGACGAGTTGATGGACAACGTCGAGGGCATGGTCCGGGACCGGGCGGAAGCCAAGGGGATCGTTCTGGCGATGACGGAACCGCCGCGCACCGGCGGGCTGCTCGGTGATCCGACGCGTATCCAGCAGGCGCTGCTGAATTACCTCGTCAACGCCATCAAGTTCACCGATACCGGCCGGATCACCGTAACGGTTCATCGTGTCGAGGAAGGTGAGCGCGAGGTGGTACTTCGCTTCGAGGTCGCCGACACCGGCATCGGCATCGACCCGGAACGGCTGCCTTACCTGTTCGAAGCCTTCGAACAAGGCGACAACTCGATGACCAGGAAGTACGGTGGCACCGGGCTCGGTCTCGCCATCACCGGCAAGCTGGCGGCCCTGATGGGGGGAACCGCCGGGGCCACCAGCAAACCGGGTGCCGGAAGCTGCTTCTGGTTCACGCTGAAGCTGGCGAAAGCCGCGCAGTCGCCACCTCGGGAGGCATGAAGGTCTAAGCTTGGCGGGAAACCGGGCGAATTTGCCCGGCCCCGGAGTTGCACATGCCGCGCGGCAAGCCGTTCGCCGGCAACGCCTGAGCCATGCCATCGCTGATCGAAAGCCTGCCCCTGCCGTGGATCTTCACGCTGTTCGTGCTCAGCGGTGGCGTCATCGCCGTGATGGGCACCTGGCTGGCGGGCCTCGTCGATCAACTCGCCGACCGCACCCGGCTCGGTGAAGCGATCACAGGGGGAATCCTGCTTGGGGCGACGACCTCGCTCCCGGACATCGTCGTTTCTGTCGCCGCGGCCGCCACCGGCTACCCCGAAATCGCCGTCAGCAATGCTCTGGGCGGAATCGCCGCCCAGACGGTGTTCCTCGTCGCCGCCGACCTGAGCTATCGGCAGGCCAATCTGGAGCATGCCGCGGCTTCGGCCACCAACATGCTGTCAGCCACCCTGCTGTTGCTGCTGCTCGCTCTTCCGCTGGTCGCCGCCACCGGCCCCGAGTGGCACCTGGCGGCGATTCATCCTGTGACGCCAGTCGCGTTTCTGGTCTACATCGGCTTCCAGCGCATGCTTGCAAGAGAGCGAGACCGCCCGGCGTGGCAGCCTGCGCGTACTGCGGAGACGGTCGTGGACCGACCCGAGGCTCGCAGTAATCGCGGCACCCTGGGGGCTCTGTGGCTGCGATTCGGCATCGCCGCGGCAGCAGTTGCGAGTGCCGGGTTCGTGATCGCCGAAAGTGGCATCACGCTTGCCGACCGCACGGGACTTTCCGAAAGCCTCATCGGTGTCGTGTTCACGAGCCTCACGACGTCGGCCGCGGAGCTGGTGACATCGATCGCGGCCGTCCGTCGCGGCGCACTGACACTGGCGGTCAGCGGCATCATCGGGGGCAACGCCTTCGACGCCCTCCTCGTGCCGATAAGCGATATCGCTTATCGCGAAGGCTCCATCTACCACGCCATCACACGGGAATCGATGTTTCTCGCCGCCGCGACACTGGTCATGACGATTGTCCTGTTGATGGGGCTGTTGCGGCGCGAGAAAAGCGGTGTCGCCAATATCGGCTTCGAGGGCGGTTTCGTTCTCACGTTGTATTTCGGCCTGGTGACTATCCTTTATTTCATGTGAATCGCTGCAGGCCGTCGAGGGCGAGCCAACCGAACAGGCCGAAGGTGACGAGCAAGGCGAACAGCGCGGCGTAACCGTCGCGGAACACCATGGCCAGGCCGAACGCGATCCACGCCGTCGCGGCGATGTTGGCGCTGAATGGAATCGCCTCCAGAAGAGGCACTACGAGAGCCACGAGAATGCAGGCCACTGCGATCAGATAAATCCCTCGTCCCGCGCTCACAGCCTCCAGTCGCGGGCTGAACCAGCGATCCAGCCAGGCGGCCGGCCGGTCGAGCCTCGCCAGGACCCGTTGCAGGCGGGCGCGGGCGACCGAGCGCCGCAGCAGCAGTTCCGGCAGCCAGAACTCCTTCCGGCCCGCGAGCAACTGTCCGGCCGTCAGCAAGACGAGCAACGCCATCAGCGTGGGAACACCCGGCACATCGCCGATCAGCGGCGCGATCGTCACCAGGCCCGCCATCAGGATCACGGGGCCGAAGGAACGTCGGCCCACCTGCTCAAGCACGACACGAAGATGCACCGGATCCTCCCGGCCATCGATATCCCGGATTCGACGTAACAATTCGGCCAGGCTGTCGACCTCCTTACTCATCAGGTTGCCGAGCTCCCCCCGCTCATCCATGTCCCGCCGAATCCATGTGCTATGTTTTTTAGTGTAGGTGGACAACAGAATGCAATCGAGGAGGCACTCCCATGGCCACGAACAGCAACGAAATCCAGGAACTCAAGTCGGAACTCGCCAGCCTCAGATCGGATATGGCGGACATCGGCGAGACCCTGGCGAAGCTTGCCCGCTCGTCGGCGAACGAAGGCCGCGAACGCGTCAAGGAAGCCGCCAACTACTCGCGGGACCAGGCCAAGCAGACAATGGGCGCGTTTGAGAAAGAGGTCGAGGAACGTCCCATGACGAGTCTCGCGGTGGCCCTCGGCATGGGTTTCATTCTCGGCAAGCTGATCGATCGCTGACCGGTCATGCGCCGTCGCGACCAACTCGCGGGATACCACCGTTGCTCGAGCGCCTGAAACACGACCTGGAGGCCCGTGCCCTGACTTGGATCGTCGTGGCACCGGTCTTCATCCTCGTGATCACCTTCCTCGCCATCGCGTGTTTCCTCGCCTTGCAGGAAACGCTGACGCCGCCCATGGCCGCGCTGGTGACCGCAGCGGCGGGGATCATGGTGATCGTGATACTTCTCCTCGTCATGCGCATCGTCACGTCCGGCAGCCTGTCGCGCGCTTCGGCCCAGACCGGCTCGGAGTCGGCCCGGTCTCCCCCGCTAGGTGACCAGCTCGAGGCCATGTTGCAGGATCGAGCGGATCCGGTGCTGTCGCGCTGGATCCGCGATAATCCCGACAAAGCCATGGCGGCGACGCTGGTTCTCGGGGTGGCCGCCGGCTACAGCAGTTCCGTGCAACGCGTGCTGCTGGACCTGTACCGGCATTATGCAGCGGCCGAAACCACTAGACGCCGGGGCGACACCAAAGGCGCGGAACCGGGCGCGTGAGTTTCAGCGTCGATCTCGTTTTGGCCGGGCCTGCCGATCCTGTCTCGGCGAGGCGCGAGGATCTTCAGTCGTCTCCCGCCTCCGAGCCGCTCTCGAGTTCGTCCAGGCGATCCGCGATAGTACTCACGGCGCATCCGTGGCGGCTGATGTTCTGCCACGGATCTTCGGTTCTCGCCAGACGGCGGAAGATATTCTTGATCGTGTATTTCTGCGGGTCCAGGTCGTCGGCGGCGACCTCGTGCCAGTGCAGCGGCGTGGCAACTGGTGCGCCCTCCTTCGCCCTCACCGAATAAGGGCCGACCGCGGTCTGGCCGTAGGCATTGCGCAAGTCGTCGAGAAACACCTTCGTACCGCGCTTGTTCTTGCGATGCTCGATCGTCAGGCGATCGGGATGTCGCGCGACGAGCAGTTTCGTCACTCGCCGCACCACGCTGCGAGCTGTCTCGAAATCGGCGCTGCGGTCCAGCGGAATCACGAGGTGCAGTCCCCGCGACCCCGTCGTCTGGACGAACAGGGGCAATTCCAGTTCGTGGAGGAGATCGCCGGCGAGCTTGGCCGCTTCCTGGACCTTGCCGAAGTCCTCGTCGGAGGGATCGAGATCGATGACCAGCCGGTCGGGATGATCGGGCCGGTCGGTCCTTGCCAACGCGAGGTGCAGCGTGATGCAGGCGTGATTGGCCAGGTACGCCAGCGTGGCTGCATCACTGACCACGGCATGGGTGATTTCGCCGCCCTCTTTCGGCACGGTCACCCGGCCGATCCAGTCGGGAAAGTAATCGGGCACCGCTTTCTGGAAAAAGCCCTCCGCTCCGATGCCGTCGGGAAACCTGTGCATCGTCACAGCCCGCTCCCGATAGTGTCTCAGTGCGGTGGGCGCGATGCGGCAGTAGTAGTCCGCGAGTGCTTCCTTGTCGATATCCGCCTCTGGAAACAAAACTTTGTCCGGGTGGCTGAGCTTGACCTCTCGCCCGTCGATCTCGAGGGTTTTTTCGTCCATGGCCTGCTAGGTGTCCTCCCGGGTGACTTCCCGGGCTGACTTGTCGCGGCGCAGGCCCAGAAAGCGGGGATGCCGCAAGCGACCGGCGCGTGTCCACTCCGTGAAGCCGAACTCTCCGACGAGTTCGGGTTTTACCCAATGCACTGAGTTGCCTTCCGGTCCATCGCAGAACGGCGATTCATCGCTCTCCAAGGCTCCCAGCTTTGTGCGGAACTCCACGAGGAACTCATCGTCATAACCGGTGCCCACCTTGCCGGCGTAACGCAGTTCGTCGTCCTCGTAATAGCCGACCAGCAAGGCGCCGAATCCTTCTCGTTCCCCCTGCGGCTCGGTGAATCCGCCGATGACCAGTTCCTGGCCCTTGCTGCATTTGAACTTCAACCAGTCGGTGGAGCGTCCGTGGGTATAGGAGGCGTCCGCCCGTTTCGCGATCACGCCCTCCCATCCTTTCTCGCAGGCCTCCTTGAAATACGCTTCGCCCTCGGCATTGCGGTGGGCCGTAAAGCGCACGCGATGACCGAAATCGAGTGCGCCGCGTAACAGGGCCTTACGCCGGCGTAGCGGCAATCCGTCCAGCCGATACCCATCCAGGTAGCAAATATCGAAGGCGTAAAAGTAAACCGCGACGCGACTGGCGCGGGCCTGCTCCGGATCCCGGATCTGAATGCGTTGTTGCAACCTGGAGAAACTCGTCACCTTATTCTTGAAGGCCACGACTTCCCCATCCACGACGAAATCCGCCGCATTCATGTCGCCGAAGGCCTCGACCAGTTCGGGATAAGCCGGGTTGACGGCCTTGCGGTTGCGGGTCACGAGACGGACATCCTGCCCGTTGCGAAAGACAAGAATCCGCTCGCCGTCGAACTTGCGCTCGTAGATCCAGTCGGAATCCGAGAAGCGCTTGTCCGTCAGCGTGGCCAGCATGGGTGCGAGCCACTCGGGCGAACTACTTTTATCCAGCTCGGCGCGCTCCTCTTCCGACAGGTCGTCGACCCAGTCAGCCATTGCCTTTCCCGTTCCGATCCTCGTCCTCGTCATCATCGCTGCCCGCGGCAGCGATCTCGTCCAGCGTCCGACCGCTGAGCACGGATTCCGGCTCGGTGGATACGGGATTGCGGCGCGCGTCGGCGTGCTCGTCGTCGGTCTTCACGAGCAACCAGCGAGGCTCATCCCCTCCGCCAATGCGCTGCAATGCGTACCCGCCCTTCAGCTTCTCGCCATGCAACTCGACGACAGCATGGCCGTCGGCCAGCGCCTCGGTCATGGGCTGATCCTCGCCGTCTTTCTGGCTGAGGTTCTGGTACGCGCCGCGGTCCCAGATCAACACCGCGCCCGCCCCGTACTCCCCTTCGGGGATCACACCCTCGAAGTCTGCGTACTTCAGCGGGTGGTCCTCGGTCGGAATGGCCAGCCGCTTTTCGGACGGGTCCGTGGAGGGCCCTTTGGGCACGGCCCAGGAACGCAACGCGCCATCAACCTCGAGCCGAAAATCGAAGTGCATCGTGGAGGCATCGTGTTGCTGGATGACGAACACGGCCTGCTGGTCGCTCTTGTCGCGCTTCCCCTCGCCACGCGGCTCCGGCGTGCGGCGGAAATCCCGCTTCTCCTGGTATCGATCGGCTGACATGAGTTCACTCGTCAACAACTCATGCCCAAAGAATAGCAGCGGCTATGGAACTGGCAGGGCGACGTCTTCTTGACCATGCTTGGTAGGCGGGAGGACGCAGACGATGGACAATGCTTTCTGGGCAGCGCTGGGCACGAGTGCGTCTGCGGCGCTGGTCACCGCGGCGGGAATTTTCACTATTCGCCGGTTCGCCGGCTGGGGACAGCGGAACACTCCGCATTTCATGAACTTTGCGGCCGGCCTGCTGGTCTCCGCGGCACTCCTGCATCTTGTCCCGCAATCACTGGCCATGGTGGAAAGCGCCCCGGCCGGCTGGCTCGGAGGATTCGTTGCGTTGCTGCTGTTCAACCGCTTTGCGACAGGGTTCCTCTGCGAACGCGATCCGGAAAACAAAAGCTACGTGCTCGGGCTGATTCCAATGGTCGGCATCGGCATTCACTCTTTCGTGGACGGTTTCATTTATTCGATCAGTTTCTCGGTCAGTCTGTTCACAGGCTATCTGGCGACCATCGGGATGGTCCTGCACGAGTTCCCGGAGGGCCTGGTGACCTACCTGTTCCTTCTGCGCGGCGGGTTCGCTCCACGGCATGCGACGGTGCTGGCCCTCGTAGCCGCTGCGGCGAGCACGCCGGTGGGAATGCTATTGTCTTATCCTTTCGTCAGCCAGATCGGTACCCGGATGCTGGGAACCCTGCTGGCTGTTTCAGCGGGCGCACTGCTGTACGTGGGCGCCAGCCACCTGTTGCCCCACGCCGAGCAAGAGCGCAGAGGACAGGGCCTGCTGGCCTTCGGCGGCGGAACGCTCGTCGCGATCCTGACCGTCCTTTCGCGGGGCTGACGGCCTCTCATGGAACTCATCGTACCGGCATGAAAACCGAATACGTGGCAGTGATGGCGCTCGCTTCGTTGTCCCTGTTGACGACGTGGATCGGGGTATTCCTGGCGCTGCGTTTACGCAACAACGGTAATGCGATCGCGGTCGGCATCGGCTTTTCCGTCGGCATCATGTTGCTGATTTCTCTGCTCGAGCTCGCCCCGGAGGCCGTCTCCCGGGCCGGCATAGGCGCCGTCGCGCCGAGCTTTCTGGCCGGAATCGCGATCATCTGGTCCGCGCACCTGCTGATTCCGCACCGCCACCTGACCGACGAGCGCGGCAAGGGCAATCCGCGGCTCGTGCGTACCGTGTACCTCGTCGCCTTCGGCCTGGTGCTGCACGACTTTCCCGAGGGCTTCGCGATGGCCAACGGCTATATCGCCTCGCCGGAACTCGGCGTCATGCTGGCGCTCGCAATCGCCTTGCATAACATCCCGGAGGAATTCGCCATGGCGGTTCCCGCAGTGATCCTCGGACGCAAGCGCCTGATTTACGGGGCCGCCGCCCTGTCCGCACTCGCCGAACCGCTCGGCGCGGCAATCGGCCTGGTGGCGGTCGCCCTGGCTCCCGCCCTGAACAGCCATTTCATGGCTTTTGCCGCGGGCGCAATGGTCTTTGTTTCCGTCCACGAACTGATTCCGATGGCGAGACGTCATCGGCAGCCGGGATGGTTTGGTGCCGGCGCGCTCCTCAGCGCTGCGGTCTATGCATTATTGACCCTCATCGAGGCATGAAGCGGCTACACGAGATCCCGGGGTATATCGAGATCCCAGTCACGGCAATAGACGCGGCGCTCGCCTTCCTCGAATTGCTGGTAGGCATCGAGGTTGGCGTGCAGGTGAAACATCGTGGGCGTCGACGTGAGCACCGTCCGTGTCACCGTACGAATACGCCAGGAGCCGCGCGCGAGGCTGCGTTCCCATAGAACTTCAGCCCGCGCAGAGTTGAAATCGTCGGCCACGGACGTGTAGCGCTCCACACTGCGGGCCTGGACTTCCAGCTCGATGTCGTTCAGCCGGAAACGACCCCGGTCGTTGATGACTTCGAGCGTGGACTCATCACGCGCGAGGTCACGATGGACCAGCCAGTTGTCGTGCGGAGCCTCGAGCCGGGTACGCCGTGGCGCCGGCGCGCCGAGCGGTGCCTCGAACGGCCGTAACTCCGCATCTGCGGATTGCGGTGGCCGCTCCGGCAGAACCAGCGTGCTGCCGGCGGTATGGATCTCGAGGCGCACGGGTTCGGGTGGCGGCCAGGCCATTGGCCAGTATGAGGTCGACAACGACAGGCGCAGGCGATGCCCCGGCGGGAACACATGAGCGATGCCATTCATCCGGACGGTAACGCGATAGCGCTTGCCCGGCACCAGCGCTCGGGGTTGGTCGCTGCTATCCCTGTGCGTGAGGTTCAGCAGGCCGAAAGTCACCCGTGTCGCTTTGTCGTCCTCCGCAACGTCCGAGAGCCGAGCTGCGATCATCGCCACGGGCCGATCCACACTGATGTCCAGTTCGACGCAAGGCGTGCCCAGTATTTCCAAGGATGCCGCCAACGGCTCGCCCTGGAAGAACAGCGCCCCGCCGTCCTCTTGCCGTTGATCATGAGCCAGGTCTGGGCCAGCCGCATAAGAGCACCACTTGCCCGCGAACAATCCGACCGTAAGCGGCGAGCGCAGGCTATGGACCCCGGGTGCCGGTGACTCACCGGGAGACAAAAATCGATTGCGCGACAAGCCGAGGCGCCTCGCACGCACGTTCGGGCCGGGCCAGGCCGATTCGGCCACCCAGCGGCCCGGACGCTCGTCGTAGTACGTCGTGGGCGGGACACTGTCCTGCATCCAGACGCGCAACATCGGTTCGTCCATGATCCCGGTGTGCTGTTTCTTCAGCCACTGGTCCCACCAGCGCAGCAGTTCCTGCAGAAAGCCGATCGCCGGCCCGGGAATTCCCTCGTGGGGATACTTGTGGCTCCACGGCCCGATCAGGCCCTTGCGCGGACCCGGCAGTTTCTCCATCAGCCGCAGCACCGCGTTGGAATAGCCATCGGCCCAGCCGCTGATTGCATAGACCGGGCAGCGGATCGCCGCGTAATCGTTGCACACCGAAGCGTGCCGCCAGTACTCGTCGCGGCGCTGGTGCCGCAACCACTGCTCGAGCCACAGGCCGCTGCCGCGCAGGCGCTCGAACCACATCGCGCGCCAGTCCTCTCCAACCAGCATTGGGTCCGGCGGCATCGAATTGTAGGCGAACATCACGGACGCCCACGAAATGTTGTCGCCGAGCAGGCAGCCCCCCATGTGATGCACGTCGTCCGCATAGCGGTCGTCCGAGGCGCACACGGCGACCACGGCCGCGAGTTCCGGCGGCTGCAACGCCGCGATCTGCAGGCTGTTGAACCCCCCCCACGACTTGCCCATCATGCCGATCCGCCCGCTGCACCACGGCTGGGCGGCCAGCCAGCGCAGCACCTCGCAACCGTCCTCGAGCTCCTGTTCCAGGTACTCGTCCTCCAGGACTCCGCCCGACTCACCGCTGCCCCGCAAATCCACGCGTACGCAGGCATAGCCATGTCCCGCCAGGTAACGATGCATGATCTCGTCGCGGACCGCCGTGCCGAATCGTTTCCGATAGGGGATGTACTCGACGATCGCGGGCACGGGGGTCGCCGACTGCGCACGCCAGAGGCGGGCCGCAAGCTGCGTGCCGTCCGGCATCGGGATCCATACGTTCGCTTCTTCCCGCACTGCGTAAGGGAAGTCCTCGACGGTTCTCATGGCTCGGCATCCTCGGTCGGACGCACCCGGAAATCGAGAATTTCGCAGGCCTCCCGGTACCTTTCCAGCAGATCTTCCTCCCGGTCAGCGCCGAGGAAGATCTCCGCCACCTCGTAGCTGTAGCTGTCCTGCAGCTTGAGTTCGCCGAGCCGATCCCCTTGCTCTGCGACGAGACGGATTCGCGATTCCGGGAACCGCTCATGCAGACGCGCAATATCCGTGTCCGTCGGCACCCGCTCCAGGATCCCGTCTTCGAAATAACGCAGCATGAATTTTGCGGCCAGCTTGTGAGGCCCTTCACGGAGGGGCATCTCCGGCCGGCGGCCGAGCGCGAGATGCAATATGGCCTGCTGATTGGTGGCGCCGTCGACCATCAAAAAGAGCGGCGAATGGGACTTCGAAATCCGGGAGTTTATTTCGAGCAGCCGAATAGTGTCGCGCTCCGGATCCCAGAAATACTCGATGTTGAAGGCGGCACCATCATAGTCGAGACGCTGCATGACCCGCCGGGACAAGTCGGCCATGCGTTCCTGCACACCCTGTGGCAGATGCGACGGATACTGGTAACGCGTGAAGCTGGAACGATGACGGCCGGAGCGGACCGAGTCCACGATGCCCAGGAACCCGACCTCACCCTGCCAGCAGTAGCCTTCGACGGTGCATTGATGTCCGGCCGCGATGATCTCTTCTGCAATGCAGTGATTGCCGTCGATCGATGCAACCTCTTCCGGTTGTTCGACATGCGCCAGGAACTCATTGAAGCGCTCGCCGAGAAGCCCGATCTTTTCGCGGATCTGCGGCAGGTGCTCGCGCAACGTCTGCGCGTCCTCGATATGGAAGCCGAGGAAGGAAGAATGCGCCTTCACCGGCTTGATCCAGAACGGATAGGAAATCTCGATATCGTCGAGCGGGTCGTCAGCAAAGGGGTCGAGGGCCTGGAACGGCGGCAGGTGTTCCGGAATCACTTCGCGCTGCACCAGCCTGGACCAGTACTTGTGTTCGCAACGGGCCACCGCCTCAAGACTGGCGCCGGGCATGCCCATACGTTGCCGGATCATCGGCACCACGACACTGGTTGGAAAGTCCCAGTAGCCCATGACCGCGTCAACGCCGCCGCTTTGCTGTTCGAACCGTTCCATGGCCCGATCGACCAGGGCATCCAGCGAGGGATAGCCTTCTTCCGGGCTGTGCACCACCTCCTCGTAGTCGAACAGGGCGTAAAAACGATAATCGTCGCCTTCGATGGTGCGCAGCAGCTCGAGATTGAATGGCTCGAGGGCCATCACCATGATGTTTTTCATACTGGGCTCCCGTTGCCTTGCCACGCGGGCCGGCGGCGGTTGCATGCGGCCGTTGCCGCGCCCGCCCTTACCAGAACTATAGTCGTTCGCATCGACGCCGCCGCGCCGCGTGCCCTGCCCGAATTCGCCACGATTGCTCTCCCTTTTGCCCGGACTCGCGCGCAATCACGCCGGGTTCAGGGCGTTAACTGTCTCTGCAGCAACTCACGCGGAGACCAATACAATGAAACAGCCCGGCGCGTCCGCAGTCGTCCGTCCGTCCTGGCCCACCGCTTGCAGACAAGCCATGGCTTTTGTGGTGTTGCTGTTGCCCGGCATCGTCTGGTTTCCAGCGGACGCCGACGCAACAGGGACGAGCTTTGCGTCGACCCACGACCCGCGGGAAGCGAACGCGGGCAGCCTCTGGTTGCGATCCTCTCCCGAGGCGGAGGTCATCGCCGGTCTCAGCGTCATGACCGCAATGCAGGTCCGGGTGACCGGCAACACCGCCCGGGTGGAGATCACCCAGCGATTCCAGAACCCGTCCGACGCCTGGATGGAGGGCCTGTACGTCTATCCGCTCTCTGCCAGTTCAGCGGTCGATCGGCTGACGATGCAACTCGGGGGACGCATTATCCGTGGCGAAATCCAGCCCCGGGAGACGGCGCTTGTGCATTATGAACAGGCCCGCCGGAGCGGCCGCCAGGCGAGTCTCGTGGCGCAGGATCGACCGAACATGTTCATGACGTCGGTGGCGAATATCGCGCCGCGCAGCGAGATCACCGTGCGGATCGCGTACCTGGAGACCATCCCGTTTCGCGACGGGCGCTATACCCTCAGGCTGCCCTTGGCCATCACGCCCCGTTACAGTCCCGGTGGCGTACCCGAAGCGGCGCCGGAATGGGTCGCTGTCGGCGGCGCCGTACCACGCGCCGGGATCGAGATCGACCTGCAACCTGGTTTCCCGTTGGCCTCCGTGCACAGTCATCACCATGCCGTGACGACCGCGGAGCACGGCGCCGGAACAAATCGCCACATGATTTCCGCCCGGGCGGCCATGGACCACGATTTCGAGTTGAGCTGGACACCGCAGCAGCTCGTCGATACGGTCGCCACAGCCTTCACCGCAACGGCGGACGGCGCCACCCATGCCCTGGTCACCCTGATGCCACCCGACAGCGCCGCGCAGCCTGCGCCGCCGCGGGAAGTAATCTTCATCATCGACACCTCGGGCTCCATGGGCGGCGCTCCCCTCCGGCAAGCCAAGGCCGCATTGCAGCTCGCCATCGCCAGGCTCGGCGCCGACGATCGCTTCAACGTCATCCGTTTTTCCGATGACGCAAGCGCGCTGTTCATGGCGCCCCAGGCTGCAGATTCTCTGGCTCGAGCCGTCGCGCAGCGCTTCGTGCAGTCACTGCGCGCAGACGGCGGCACCGAGATGCGCATCGCCCTGGCACTCGCGCTTGACTCGGGGTCCCGGGATGAAATGCTTCGGCAAATCGTGTTCATCACCGATGGCAGCGTGGGCAACGAAGCCGAACTGATCCGACTGATCGGCAACCGGCTCGGCGGCGCACGATTATTCACCCTCGGTATAGGCGCCGCGCCGAACGCCTGGTTCCTGACTGAGGCGGCAGCCGTCGGGCGCGGCAGTCCGACCTTCATCGCCGCGGCGGAGCGCGTCGACGAAGGCATGGCGGACTTGTTCCGCAAACTCGAGCAACCGGCGCTGCTGGACGTTGGGCTGCGCTGGCCGGACGGCACTCAACCCGACCTCGCGGCGCCATTGCCGCTGGACCTGTACGCCGGCGACCCGCTCACTGTTGCCGTAAGACTGGACGGTGACGCGCCGCCGAGTAACCTGACGCTCACGGGTCGGGATGTGACCGGCCACTGGGTGCGGCAGGTGCCGGTCGTCGTCCTCGAGGGCGAAACCGGTATCGCGAAACTGTGGGCCAGGGAACGCATCGGGGCATTGTCGCGACGCAAACGGCTGAGCCCCGACGTCGGTCTGCATCGGGCGCTGGACGAGAGGATCCTGGCACTGTCGCTCGATTACGGGTTGGTGAGCGAGTTGACCAGCCTGGTGGCCGTGGACAGTACGCCGGTTCGTCCCGGCAGCACGGCCGGCGCCACGGCGCAGATACCCACGGCTGCGCCAGCCGGAACGCCATGGGCCCGCTCGGCAGGATTCGCCTCGACGGCGAGTCCCGCACCCTTGCTGGCGTGGCTCGGCGGGCTCGCCCTGTTTATCGGCGCCGGGATGACCGCCCTCAGGCGCCTGGCTCGTCGCCAGCGGGTTCCCCTGTCGCGCCATCCGGCGCGTCGGCCATGACCCGCAGACTACCCCGCTCGGCCTTGCTGCCCGCAGCGCTGTGCATCATCGGCGGGATATGCGTGGTCCAGGCCGGCTGGATCCATGCCAAGGGATGGTTGGCCCAGCGACTGATCAACGACGCCTTCGATCGCGCTGTCGCCGGCGAACACACTGCGCGACCCTGGCCCTGGGCTGATACCGAACCTGTGGCGCGGCTGCACCTGCCCGGGGCAGCCGATGCGCTCGTCGTGCTGTCCGGAGCGACCGGCCGCAACCTTGCTTTCGGCCCCGCTCACGACAAGTCGAGCGTCAAACCCGGTGAGCCGGGCAACAGCATTTTCGCCGGCCATCGGGATACCCATTTTGCGCCGCTCGCCGGCCTCCGCCTCGGTGACGCCGTCCTCGTCGAACGCATCGACGGAACCCAGGCGCGTTTCACCGTCCGCTCGCTGGATGTCGTGGACAGCACGCGATGGCGGATCCGGCTGGACGCGGACAGGCCACGACTGTTACTGGTGACCTGCTACCCCTTCGATGCCGTGGACCCTTCGGGCCCGATGCGCTTCGTCGTCACGGCGGAAGCGGCCGGCGAACTGTAGGGCTGTCCGGCACGATACATCAGGACCCGTCGGGCGGCCCATCGGTATCATCCTCATCATCATCCTTGGCCGCGTCGCCACTCCGTTTTTCGATGATCTGCTCGACGGTTTCGTCAGACACGGGTTCGCTATCGGTGCTGGTGCTCTTTTCCTGTCGGGCAGCACGCTGGCGCGCGGCGCGTTCCGCAGCCGTCTCGTCGATTTTCTCCGTATCCTCCGGTTCCCACTCCTGGCCGCGCGCCGGTAAACCGCTTACCCAGGATTCCTCCGGCTTCACATGCTCGGTTTCCTCGGTTTCCTCGGCTTCCTCGGCCAGCGCTTCCGGATCTACAGCAGCCTGTTCCCCGGCTTTTGTCTTGGCGCGCTCAACCTCCCGTTGCTGCTTACGCTCGCCCTCTTCTTGCTGGCGCGACATTCCGCTGGTCCACGATTCGCGATCCGGCTTCTTCGCCTCATTTTTTTCCTGGGCCCGTTCCTCGAGTTTTTCCACCTGCTCCGGCGGAACCGCCTCGTGCTGACCGGCCATTGTGCCCGTCCCGGACATCATGGCGGCCACCCCGATGGCCAGCACCAGCCAGCGCGGAAACGTGGTCGATTGTCTTGGCATGTTCATATCGTGCTCCGATGTGGCTTGCCGCCGTCACCATGGACGACGCGCGCTGCAGGCAGCGCTCACCAGATCGATGCAGGAAGCATGCCAGCAGCCAGGCGCGCAGCGATAGGCTCTGAGGCTTGTCCGACTTACGCCCGAAGAGCACGCGAGGCGGAACTTTCTTCTTCCGCCACGGCAATATTTACTTCACGCCAAGCTCAATGTTCCGGCAAAGAAGGCCCGCGCAGGTACAGCATGTAGCCGGCCGACGATCTCAATCCGGCTCGAAAATACTGCCGTTCGCTATTTCCCTCACGGTTCGCAACGCAAGCAAGCCGATCACCACCGTGGCCAACAGCAGGGATCCGTAAGCCACCCACAGGAAGAACAGGTTTGCGGTGAGCTGGAAGTAGACCTGGCTGGCGATCGAGAACGCCGCCAGGGGGAACGAGTAGGCCCACCAGGACAGGTAGAATCGGGCGCTGAGAAAACGCCGGAACTGCGTAAGCAGCAGGAGCACGAGGAACGCAGCGTTGAAGTACAGGATCCGAGCGAAACCGTCGAGCACGCCAGCAAGTTGAATATAGGAAAGAAATCCGACCGCGGGCGGCGCAACAAGAATAAACAGTGTCGGCAGCAGCTTGGCGGGCATGGGGTCGTGGAATATCACCCGGTTGAACACCAACACCTGCAGCACCAGCCAGTAAACGAGGCCGATGGAGAAATAGAACCAGGAAGCCTCGATGAAGCCGTGCTGCACGCCGGCGATCGGAACGAGAATATTGCCGACGACCGGGATGAACCAGGCCGGCGTGCTGTGCTGGATGGTGAAATGGGTCTGATGCATCCACTGGGTGAGCACGTAGACCGTCAGCACCAGGTGCACCGTCGCCCCGCTGATCCACAGAACTCGTGAAACCCCGGGGAACAGCTCCAGCGTCAACATGGCCACGAGCAGCAGGCTGATCGAGAAGGCCGGGAAAAAACTCAGCTTGATCGGATGATGCCACTCCTCGAGCACCTCGGTCCGGTACCGCGCCAGCTTGATCGCGTAAAGGGTCGACACGGCGAGGAACACCAGGACGCTGAGCACGGTGAGCGCTTGCCCGATCAGCGCCGGCATCGCCAGGACCTCATGGGCACGGCGCCAGCTCAGCGCCAGGCCGGCCATGCCCATCACCGTGGCGAAAAACGAAATATGGAAGTAGCGCAGCTTTTCTCTGGCCGGCGGCATCGCATCATCTCCGGAGCAGTCCCGGACGGGACGCCGACGCATTCTGCCACTCGGCGCTCGCGCTGGATACGCTGCCCAGCCACTGACTCGAGCGGAAGGATTTACTCGGCTCGCCGCGACGAAGCATACTTGGTCGCGATCCCGCGGGCTCTCGCCCTCGCAGCCGACCAGGGAAATGCCCGTGAACGACACGCAGAAATGGCAATTACTCGCACTGACGGCGCTCATCGGCGGGGTCTTGTATCTTCTCGCGCCGGTACTCACCCCGTTCGCCGTCGCCGCGTTGCTCGCTTATCTCGGCGACCCGATGGCCGACCGCCTGCAGGGTAAACGCGTATCTCGCACCCTGGCCGTGGCGCTGGTCTTTCTCCTGATGACGCTGGGGATTCTGCTTCTCGTGGTGATGCTCATCCCCATGGTGGAGCGCCAGGTGAGCCGCCTGGTCGAGCGGCTGCCGGTTTACCTCGGCTGGATCCGTGAAACGCTGCTGCCCTGGATAGAAACCCGCTTCGGCGTCGCCACGGCCGGATTTGACGGCTCTGGTGTCGTCGATTTGCTGAAGAAGCACTGGCAGCAGGCAGGCGGCCTCGCCAGCACGATCGTCGGCCAGGTGTCCCGTTCCGGCATGACCATCGTCGTGTGGTTCACGAACCTGTTGCTGATTCCGGTCGTCACTTTCTACCTGTTGCGTGACTGGGACATCCTCGTGGAGCGCTTGCGGAGTCTCCTGCCGCGCGCAATCGAGCCGACCGTCAGCCGCCTCGCGCAAGAATCCGACGCCGTGTTGTCGGCGTTCCTGCGCGGCCAGTTGCTGGTCATGCTCTCGCTGGGCGCCATCTACTCGGTGGGTCTCTCCCTGGTCGGCATCGAGCTGGCGCTGCTGATCGGCATGACGGCGGGCATCGTGAGCTTTATCCCCTATCTCGGCGCCATCGTCGGGGTCGCCGCGGGCCTGGTCGCGGCGATGGTCCAGTTCGGCGACTGGTGGCACGTCGCACTCGTGCTGGCGGTATTCGGCACGGGCCAGGCCGTGGAGAGCTTTCTGTTGACTCCACTACTCGTCGGGGACCGGATCGGGCTGCACCCGGTCGCAGTGATTTTCGCGATCATGGCCGGCGGCCACCTGTTCGGCTTTCTCGGCGTCCTGCTGGCGCTTCCGGTCGCCGCAGTGGTGATGGTGCTGTTGCGCTACGTGCACCAGCGCTACGCTGACAGCACGCTCTATGGCGGCGCGCAGGCCGGGGCGGCGCCACCGGGCACAGCGCCCTCGTCGCCCGAGTCGCCCGCAGAGCCCCGGTCCACCGGCGTCGAATAAAGGGCTCCCGGCGCGGCCGGATGGCCCTCGCGCGCTGGAGTTCTGCGCAATGCCCGCTATGTTTTGGCTATGTCATCGGACAGGCAATCACGGGACCGCACAGGGGATCAGCCGGATAACGGCGACGCTCATGACAATCACGACGAGCATTCTCCCGCACGCTTCCGGCGCAAATTCTGGCTGTCCCTGCTACTGACGATCCCCGTTCTCTACTGGTCGGCACACATCCAGTCCCTGCTGGCCTACGAGGCGGTCGATTTCCCCGGCACGCGTTGGATTCCCGCGACGCTCGCCACGGGGGTTTTCTTCTACGGAGGCTGGGTGTTCCTGCACGGCGCATGGCGCGAGTTGCGGGATCGGCAACCGGGGATGATGACGCTGATCGGGCTGGCGACGCTGGTCGCCTTCCTGTTCTCATGGATCGTGGAGCTCGGCCTCGTGGACGCCAACGCCTTGTGGTGGGAGCTGGCGACCCTGGTCACCATCATGCTGCTCGGCCACTGGGTCGAAATGCGCTCCATCGCGCAGGCCCACGGCACCCTGGAAGAAATGGCCAAACTGCTGCCTGACAAGGCAACGCGGATCACGGGGAACGGCGAGGAAGAAGAAGTCGCGGTGGACGAACTGGAGGCTGGCGACCTGGTCCTCGTGCGGCCGGGTGAAAATATTCCCGTCGATGGCGTCCTGTGTGAAGGCCAGGGCGCGGTCGATGAGTCGACGATCACCGGCGAGTCTACGCCGGTCGAAAAGTCGCCTGGCGACGAAGTGGTCGCGGGCACCACCAACGGAGAAGGATCGCTGCGCATCGAGCTCAAGGCGCGTGGCGCGGATACCCGCCTGGCCGGCATCATGCGCCTGGTAGCCGACGCCCAGGCGGCGAAGTCCGGCGCCCAGCACCTGGCCGATCGCGCCGCAGGGCTCCTGACGGCGGTGGCCGTCGGCGCCGGACTCGTAACCCTCGCGGCCTGGCTCGTTGCCGGCGCCACAATCGATTTTGCCGTCATTCGTGTCGTCACGGTCCTCGTCATCGCGTGTCCGCACGCGCTCGGCCTCGCGATCCCGCTGGTGGTCGCCATCTCCACCACGCTGGGCGCCCGCAACGGCCTCCTGGTGCGCGACCGGCGCGGGCTGGAAGAAGCCCGAAATCTCGACGTGGTGGTATTCGACAAGACCGGAACGCTGACACTGGGGGAATTCCGCGTCGTGGCAATTGCGACCGGAGAGGATACGAATGAAGAGGACGCCTTGCGGATCGCTGCATCCATGGAACGCGAATCGGAACACCCGATCGCGCGAGGCATCGTCGCCAGCGCCCGTGACAAGGATATCGAGCTGGATAGCGTCACCGACTTCGAATCGATCACCGGCCAGGGTGTCGCCGCATGCGTAGATGGCACGCCCTTCCAGCTCGGCGGCGCCAGCCTGCTGGAGAGCCACGACGTGACCCCAGGCGAACGGCTCGAACAGCCGGCCAAGGATGCCGCCGAGCATGGGCAGACACCGATCTACCTGGTTCGCGATGGAACTGCGGTCGCCATGTTCGCCGTGGCCGATGCGATCCGCGAGGAGAGCCGCGCAGCCATCGACGAATTGCACGATCGCGGTCTGCGTGTCGCGATGCTGACGGGTGACGCCCAGGCGGTTGCTGGCGCCGTCGCCGATGAACTGGGCATCGATACCGTGTTTGCCGGAGTGTTGCCTGAGGACAAAGCCGACCGAATCCGTGAGCTGCAACGAGGCGACTGCAAGGTTGCGATGGTGGGTGACGGCATCAACGATGCTCCGGCCCTGGCGACGGCTGACATCGGCATCGCCATCGGCGCCGGCACGGATGTGGCGGTCGAAGCCGGGCACATCGTCCTGGTGCGGTCCGACCCGAGGGATGTCCCGCGGATCATCGACCTCTCGCGCGCCACCTATCGCAAGATGCTGCAGAACCTCGCCTGGGCGGCCGGCTACAACGTCGTCGCCATCCCGCTCGCGGCCGGCGTACTGGCTGCCTGGGGCGTTCTCCTGTCGCCGGCGGTCGGTGCGGTGCTGATGTCCGCGAGCACCGTCATTGTCGCCATCAATGCCCAGTTACTGCGCCGCACCGCCCTCTGAGGCCGGTGCCGACGCCCATCATTGGCTAGACTCATAGCGAGATGAGTGAACCATCCCGTCCAATGCCGCAAGAAACGGCGCGGTCGCCGCTGTGGGCCATCGGCGCCGGGATCCTGTTTGTCGCGGCGCTGCTGGCCGTGCTGTTCTATCTGGATGCGGACGACCAGGTGCGAGAACTACTGCGATGGTTCGAGCTGCAGGGCGCCTGGGCCGCGGTACTGTTCATCGTCGTGATGGTGGGTGTGGTCGTCCTGTTGCTGCCCGGCGTGCTGTTCACCACCGGGGCCGGCTTTGTCTTCGGCGTGCTGGAAGGCTCGCTGTACATCGTGTTGGGCACGACACTCGGCGCAGTAGTGGCTTTTCTGATCTCACGCCATACTTTCGGGGAACGCGCACGCAATTTCGTACTGTCCCACAGTCGCTTGCACCTGGTGCAGGAAGAACTGCGTTCGACGGGCTGGAAGATCGTCCTGCTGACGCGCCTGGTGCCTTTTTTCCCGAGCAAGCTGGCAAATTACTTCTTCGGCTTGACGCCGGTGCGGCTGAGTCATTTCACGTTCGGTTCGCTGTTCGGCTTCATTCCTTTCTCGGTACACAACGTCTATCTCGGCTCGATCGCGGCCGATCTCGCGACGCTCGGCACGGGCGACATGAGTCGCTCGCCTTTCCAGTGGCTGGTCTACATGGTGGGGTTTATCGCGACCGTCATCGCCGTCATCTATCTGAACCGGATCGCCCGGCGCGCGCTGGCGCGTTACTCGGAGAGCGATACGGCTGACGCCAGTCAAGAACAGGTGTCGCGATGACCTGGATGAAATGGCTTCCATGGCGCTTCGTGATCCGCCATGTCGCCCGCCGCCAGGGCTTTCTCGATCCCATCGCCCTGCTGTCTCGCCTGCACGGTTTCGCCCAGCCTTCGGAAGTGGGGGAGCCCATCGAGCTGCTGCGCGCCGGTGTCGTGTTTCATGCCCGCGGGCTGATCAACAGCCGTGTCATTCAACACAATCTCGACTGGGTGTGGCCCTACTGGGTGGAGCGGCAGTTCGACCCGCGTGATCCTGCTTTCATCCCGCGGGCCTTTTCCATCACCCACGTCAACCTGACTCACCGCAACTGGACGGCCATCGGTTATCCGGACGTGGACGAACTGCCGATCGTCGATCCGCGCGGCCTGCTGACGCCGCGGCTCGATGGGTTCTCATTGGACGGCTGGCTGCTGACCGAGGACGGGCGCTGCCTGCTGCCGTCGCGCGCC
>CAYTXS010000002.1:0-46906 GCA_964441585.1 uncultured Thioalkalivibrio sp. | reverse complement strand
GAGCCCTTCCTGACGGACCAGTGGTACGTGAAAGTCGCCGACCTCGCTGCGCCGGCCATCGCCGCCGTCGAGGATGGCCGGGTGCGCTTCGTGCCGGAAAACTGGTCGAAGACCTATTTCGAATGGATGCGCAACATCCAGGACTGGTGCATCAGTCGCCAGCTCTGGTGGGGGCATCGCATCCCCGCCTGGTACGACCCCGAGGGCGGCGTGCATGTCGGCAAGGACGAAGCGGATGCGCGGCGCCGGTCCGGGCTCGGCGACGACGTCGTGCTGGTGCAGGACGAGGATGTGCTGGACACCTGGTTCTCCTCGTCGCTGTGGCCGTTCAGCACGCTCGGCTGGCCGGAGCGCACTCCGGCGCTGGCCACATGGTATCCGGGCAATGTGCTCGTGACCGGCTTCGACATCATCTTCTTCTGGGTCGCCCGCATGATCATGATGGGCCTCAAGTTCATGGGCGACGTGCCTTTCCGCGAGGTGTACATCCACGGCCTGCTGCGCGACGGCGAAGGCCAGAAGATGTCGAAATCCAAGGGCAACGTGCTCGATCCACTCGATCTCATCGACGGCGTGGACATCGACACGCTGGTGGCCAAGCGCACCACCGGACTGATGCAGCCGCAGCTCAAGGCCCGCATCGAGCAGGCGACACGAAAGGAATTTCCCGAGGGCATCCCCGCCTTCGGCACCGACGCCCTGCGCTTCACTTTCGCCTCGCTGGCCACGACGGGACGCGACGTGCGTCTCGACCTCGGCCGGATCGAGGGCTATCGGAATTTCTGCAACAAGCTCTGGAACGCCTCGCGTTTCGTGATGATGAATACCGAGGGCGAGGATTGCGGGCCCGGCGGCGAGCTGGCCCTCGCGGACCGGTGGATCCGCTCGCGGCTCGGCGAGGCGACGCGCATCGCCCTGGAGTCCTTCGATGCCTACCGCCTCGACCTGGCGGCCCAGGCGATCTACGAGTTCACCTGGCACGAGTTCTGCGACTGGTACCTGGAGCTCGTGAAGCCAGCACTGCATTCCGAGCACGCCACCGAGGCGGAGAAACGCGCCACCCGCAGGACGCTGGCCGGGACGCTGGAGGCCTTGCTGCGCCTACTGCATCCCGTGATGCCGTTCATCACCGAAGCGCTGTGGCAGAAAGCGGCGCCGCTGGTCGGCGTCAACGGCGAAACGATCATGCGGCAACCCTACCCGGACGTCGCCGACTATCCGCGCGACACCCAGGCCGAAACCCAGATGGCCTGGGTGCAGGCGTTCGTCCTCGGCGTCCGCCAGGTCCGCGGTGAGATGAACATCGCGCCGGGCAAGCCGCTCAAGGTCCTGCTGCAGGATGCGGACGAAAACGAGCTGGCCTGCCTGGCCGCCAACGAGACGCTGCTGCTGCGCCTCGCGCGACTCGAATCAATCGAGGTGCTGGCGCCCGCAGCGACGGCGCCGCCGGCCGCCACGGTGCTGCTTGGCAACACGAAGCTGCTCGTGCCGATGGCGGGCCTGATCGATGCGGAGGCCGAACTGGCGCGCCTCGACAAGCAGCGCGACAAGCTGCGCGCTGATCTCGCCAAGACGCAGGCCAAGCTGGACAAGCCCTCCTTCGTGGACAACGCGCCCGCGGCGGTGGTGGACAAGGAACGTCGGCGAGCGGCGGAACTCCTCGAGGGCATCGCCAATCTCGAACAGCAACTGGAGCGCGTCCGTGCCCTCGCCTGAATCGCCCGCGGTGCCGCTGCCCTCGCTCAGCGAGGACTTGGCCGGGATCAATGCCTCCTTGCGGCTGCTGCAGACGGTAATCCTCGGCAAGGATCGCCAGCTGCGGCTTTGCGCGTCCTGCCTGCTGGCCGGCGGACACCTGCTGATCGAGGACGTCCCCGGCGTCGGCAAGACCATTCTCGCTCACGGCATCGCCCATGCGCTCGGGCTCAGCTACCAGCGGATCCAGTTCACCAGCGACCTGCTGCCCGCGGATGTGGTGGGCGTGTCGATCTACCAGCGCGAAAGCGGCGATTTCCGTTTTCACCCGGGTCCGGTGTTCGCCCAGCTGGTGCTCGCCGACGAAATCAACCGCGCCACGCCCAAGGCACAGAGTGCGCTGCTCGAGGCCATGGAGGAGCACCAGGTCACTGTGGACGGCGTGAGCCACGTCCTACCCGAGCCGTTCTTCGTGGTCGCGACGCAAAATCCGGAGGACCAGGTCGGCACTTTCCCGCTGCCCGAATCCCAGCTCGACCGCTTCCTGATGCGCATCCGGCTCGGCTACCCGGAACCCGCGCTCGAGCGCAAGCTGCTGCGCGGCGAGGATCGGCGCGTACTGCTCGCCAGCCTGCCACCGGCCGGGGAACCGGGCATGCTGCTGCGCCTGCGGCAGGAAGTCGGCAAGGTGCATGTCTCCGACGCGCTGCTCGACTACGTCCAGGCGCTGGTGGCCTGGAGCCGGGAACGGCCGGGCTTCGGCGTCGGCCTGTCGCCCCGGGCCGCGATCGCCCTGCTGCGGAGTGCCCGTGCCTGGGCCCTGCTCGACGGGCGCAAATCAGTCATCCCCGAAGACGTGCAGGCCGTGACGCCGGCCGTGGTCGGACACCGGCTGCGGACCGAGGGCGACACCAGCGGTGGCGACCCCGGAGAACGCCTTGTCGCTGCGGTCGCCGTCCCCTGAGGCCGGCGTGCCGGCCGCCAGCCGGCTGCGGTCGCTGGTGGCGCGCTGGATACGAAGCCGGCAGGGCCCGGATGGCGACCCGATCGCCATGCATCGGCGCCGGATTTATATTCTGCCGACGGCACTCGGCGCAGGTTACGGCCTGAGCCTGTTCGGCATGCTGCTCGCCTCGATGAATTACAGCAACAGCATGGGCTTTGCGCTGACCTTCCTGCTCGCGGGCCTGGGACTCGTAGCCATGCACTGGTGCCACCAGAATCTGAGCGGCGCGGTCGCCCGCGGTTTCCACCTGCACCCCGCCTTCGCCGGCCAGCCGGCCCGGCTGGAGTTCACCCTCGAGAATCCCGGCCGGAGCGCACGCCTGGACCTGCAGGCCAGTTGTGCCTCGGTGTCCAGCGCAGCACTCGACCTTGCGCCCGGCGCATCGGGCGAGCTGCATGTCGACCTGCCGACGCAGCACCGTGGACGCCTCTCGATCGATCGCATCCGCGTTCACACCAGCTTTCCGTTCGGGCTGTTCCGCGCCTGGGCCTGGCTTCACCCGGAATGCGAGACGGTCGTCTACCCGGCCCCGGTCGAGCACGCGCCGCAGCCTCCCCGCGGCGGGACGGAGGACTCCGGCGGGCGCTGGAACGAGCACGAAGGCGAAGACGACTTCGCAGGCCTGCGGAGCTTCCGGCACGGCGATTCCCCGCGGCGCGTCGCTTGGAAAGCGGCGGCCCGCGGCGACGAATTGCCCGTCAAGCTGTTCGTCGGCAGTGCCCGAGGCAGCGTCTGGCTGGACTGGCTCAGCCTCGGCGGGATGCCGGTCGAGCCCCGGCTCGCCGTGTTGTGCCGCTGGGTGCTCGATGCCCATGCCGGCGGCGGCGCCTATGGCCTGCGCCTGCCCGGCACGGAGATTCCGCCGGGCATGGGCCCCGCCCATCGGCGCCGCTGCCTTGGCGCGCTGGCACTCTATCCCGGTGGCGCGGGAGCGGACGATGTCTGACCCGGCCGCGCTGCGTCTCGGCTGGATGCTGGCGGCCCTCGGGCTTGCGCTGGCGCCGACGGCACCTCGCCTGCCGCCGTGGATCACCGCCGCTTTCGCTATTGCGGTCCTGTGGCGGTTGGCAGTGCAGCACTTCGGCTGGCGATTGCCGCCGGGCTGGCTGCGCCTGGCCCTGGCGTTCGGCTGCGTGCTCGGGGTGCTGTTCACTTATCGGACCTTCAACGGCCTGGAAGCCGGTGGCGCACTGCTGGTGGTCATGGCGGCGATGAAGCTGCTCGAGACACGGCAGCGGCGGGACATCCAGGTGTTGTCCTTCATCGGCTTTTTCCTGGTGCTGATGCAAATGCTGCACGACCAGCCGGTGTGGAGCCTGCCCTGGATCGCGGCCAGCGTGGCGGCCATCACCGTCGCCCTCATGCAGGGCGTGCGTGCCGGCGAGCCGCTGCCGTGGCGCACCGCCACCGGACTCGTGCTGCGCATGTTCGCTTTCGCGGCCCCCGTGGCGCTGGTGATGTTCCTGCTGTTCCCGCGGGTGCCCGGACCCCTCTGGTCACTGCCCGCACGCAGCGCGGCGGGGATGACGGGGCTGTCCGACGAGATGTCGCCCGGCAACATCTCGCAACTCATCCAGTCCGACGAAGTGGCCTTCCGGGTCAGTTTCGCGGGCCCGATTCCGCCGCCGGCGGATCGCTACTGGCGCGGCCCCGTGCTGGAGCGCTTCGACGGCTGGACCTGGCGGGACTTCGACCGGCTACCTTTGCTGGCACCGGAGCTGGAACTGCGCGGTCAAAGCTATCGCTACCGCATTATCCTGGAGCCACACGGTCGCCCCTGGCTGCTCGCGCTCGATTTCCCGGGCCGCTGGAACGATCGCGATGCCGTGTTGACCCGCGAATACCAGCTGGTGGCCCGACAGCCCGTGGACAGCGTACGCGCGCTGGACGTCGAATCGTGGCCCGCGGCGCGCCCGGCCGCGACGCTGAGCCCGATCACGCGTCACCGCTCGCTGCGCCTGCCCCCGGATCGCAATCCGCGGACCGCGGCGCTGGGAGAGCAATTGCGGGCCTCCACCGCTTCGGACCGGGAATTCGTCGACGCGATACTGGCACGGTTCCGCAACGAACCGTTCGTCTACACGCTGCGTCCACCCTTGTTGCGCGGCAATCATCCCGTGGACGAGTTCCTGTTCCGCACACGGCGCGGTTTCTGTGAACACTACGCCTCGGCATTCGCCATGCTGGCACGCGCCGGCGGAGTCCCGGCGCGCGTGGTGACGGGCTACCAGGGTGGCGAGCTGAACCCGCTCAGCAACCGCCTCGTGGTCCGACAGTCCGAAGCCCATGCCTGGGTGGAGGTCTGGCTCGACGCCGCCGGCTGGACACGGATCGATCCGACCGGCGCGGTCGCCCCCGAAAGAATCGAGCTGGACCTGGCCAACGCCCTGCCGGAGGGAGAGCGCGTGCCGGGCGGCTTCCTGCGCGATTTCCGCGGCCTGGAGGGCTTGCGCCAAAGCTGGGATGCGCTCAACAGCCTATGGACGGACTGGGTGCTCGGTTATGGCCCCGAGCGGCAGCTGGCACTGCTGGCCCGGCTCGGCCTGCCGGGTGCGGACTGGCGCACCCTGGTGCTCGGCCTGACGGCTTTTGTCGCCGCGGTGATGATGGCGCTGACGGCGTGGCTTGCCTGGCGCAGCCGTACGTCTCGTCCCCCGGAGGCGTTGCGTCTCTATCGCGAGTTCTGCCGGCGCCTGGAGAAAGCGGGCCTGGCGCGGGCACCCGAGGAAGGTCCGCAGGACTTCGCCGCGCGGGTTGCCCGGGAACGGCCGCCATTGGGGGCCGAGGCCGGCCGGATCGTGAACCTGTACGTGACGCTGCGCTACGCGCCCCCGCTGGCGAACGAGGCGGTGCTGCCCGCACTGCGCCGGGCCGTGCGGAAATTTCGTCCCTGAAATCCTTGTGCCGGCCGGCGATGCTCAGGCCGCGAGATGTTCCCGCGTGGGCATGAAACGGATCTCGGGCCAGCGTTCCCGGGTCAGCTCGAGATTCACGCGCGACGGGGCGATGTAGACCAGCGCGCCGGAATGATCCAGGGCGAGATGGTCGGCGGCCTTGTTACGAAACTCCTCGAGCCGCCGGGCATCGTCGCAATAGACCCAGCGGGCCGTCGCCACGTTGACCTGCTCGAAGCGGCACTCCACTCCGTACTCTTCCTTGAGGCGCCATGCCACGACGTCGAACTGCAGCGTGCCGATGGCCCCCAGCAAGACATCGTTGTTACGAAACGGCCGGAACAGCTGTGTCGCGCCCTCCTCGCAAAGCTGGTCGAGCCCCTTGTGCAGGGCCTTGGCGCGCAGCGGATCGCCGAGCACGGCCCGACGGAACAGCTCCGGGGCGAAATTCGGGATGCCCTTGAAGGTCAACTCCTCGCCCTCGGTGAAGGTGTCGCCGATGTTGATGGTGCCGTGGTTGTGCAGGCCGAGAATATCGCCCGCCCAGGCCTCCTCGGCGCGCTCGCGATCGGCGGCCATGAAGGTCAGGGCGTCCGCGATCCGCACGTCGCGCCCGAGCCGCACGTGGCGCAGCTTCATGCCGCGCGTGTAGTGGCCGGAACAGATGCGGAAGAAGGCAATGCGGTCGCGGTGCGCCGGATCCATGTTTGCCTGGATCTTGAACACGAATCCGGTCAGCCCGGCTTCGCCCGCGTGCACTTCGCGACCCGTCGTGGCGCGCGGCGCCGGCGGCGGCGCCCAATCGACGAACCCGTCGAGCAGCTCCTGGACCCCGAAATTGCTGATGGCGGAGCCGAAGAACACGGGGGTCTGGGCACCGGCAAGATAGGCGGCGTGATCGAAGGGATCGCAGGCGCCGCGCACCAGCTCCACTTCTTCGCGAAACTCGACCGCGCCCGGACCGAGCAGTGCGTCGGCGGCGGGCGAATCCAGTCCGTCGATGGTGCTGCTTTCCCCGGCCGCCCCGCGCGCGCCCGGCTGGTAGAGATAGATGCGGTCGCGCAGGAAATGATAGACGCCGCGGAACTCGCTGCCCATGCCGATGGGCCAGGTCACGGGTGTGCAGCGGATCGACAATACTCGCTCCACTTCGTCGAGCAATTCGAGCGGCTCGCGTCCGTAGCGGTCGAGCTTGTTGACGAAGGTGATGATCGGCGTGGTGCGCAGGCGGCACACGTCCATCAGCTTGATGGTCCGCTCCTCCACGCCCTTGGCTGCGTCGATCACCATCAACGCGGAATCGACCGCGGTCAGCGTCCGGTACGTATCTTCGGAGAAGTCCGCATGGCCCGGCGTGTCGAGCAGGTTCACGATCTTGCCCTGGTAGGGGAACTGCATGACCGAGGAGGTGACCGAGATCCCCCGCTGCTGCTCCAGCGCCATCCAGTCGGAGGTGGCGTGGCGATCCGACTTACGCCCCTTGACCGACCCGGCCATCTGGATCGCGCCGCCGAACAGCAGCAGTTTTTCCGTCAGCGTGGTCTTGCCGGCGTCAGGATGAGAAATGATGGCGAAGGTGCGACGTCTCGCAACCTCGTTTGGCAGTGCGCTCATGGATTGGTGAAGGACGGGAGCGTCCGGTGGTGACAAGACCCGCCATTCTAGCAGGAAGGACCGCTCGTCAGAGTGAGCAGGCGAGTACCAGTGCGTCTTCCCGGCCCTCGTCGGCACGGTAATAGTTCTTGCGCACACCGATGCGCCTGAAGCCGGCACGCCGGTAAAGGGCGATCGCGGTCTTGTTCGTCGGACGCACCTCAAGATAAAGGACCCCGACGCCTTCCCGCGTGGCTAGCGCCATCATGTGCTCGAGCAATCTCGTGCCGAGCCCCCGACCGCGTGCAGATCCCGCCAGGCAGAGGTTCAGCAGGTGCGCCTCGTCGCCGCCCATCGACATGATCGCGTAACCCAGCGCCACGTTACGCTCCTCGATGATCTCGCAGACATAGGGGATCCGCAGGCAGTCGACGAAAATCCCGCGCGACCAGGGATAGACGTAGGCACTTTTCTCGATCTCCCACACGGCGGGCAGATCGAGCGGCGTCATCGGCCGGATGCGCGGTGGCCACGCGTCGAGGGCGGCGCTCATGGACTCATTGCCTCTGTCGCGCCTTGCCGGGCGGCGGCCGCCGCGAGCACGAGATCACGCCAGGCCTCGGCCTTGGCCTCCGGACGCCGCAACAGGTAGGCCGGGTGCCAGGTCACGACGAGCGGAATCCCACCGGCACCGTAGCGATGGACCCTGCCGCGCAGACGACCGACCGGGCTGTCCGTGCCGAGCAGTCGCTGGGCAGCGACGCGACCGACCGCAAGAATGATGCGCGGTTCGAGCAAGGCGATCTGCCGGTCGAGATAGGGCGCGCAGGCCTGGGCCTCGTCCGGACGCGGGTCGCGGTTCTCCGGGGGACGGCATTTCACGACGTTGGCGATGTAGACGCCGTTCCGCGCATAGCCGAGCGCAGCCAGCATCCCATCCAGCAATCGCCCTGCGCGGCCGACGAAGGGCTCGCCGCGACGATCCTCCTCGGCCCCCGGCGCCTCGCCCACGATCAGCCAGTCAGCCTGATGGCTACCGACGCCGAACACCGTGCGGGTGCGCCCGGCATGCAGGGGGCAGCGCAGACAACCGCTCACTGTCTCCGCGAGCGAACTCCAGTCCAGCGCGGCGATCGGGATCTCTGCCGGGTCAGCCTCTGCCTCGGGTGCCTCCACGTCTTGCAGAGGCTCCGGTGCGCCGGGCAGCCGCCTGTCCAGCCGCCGTGTCCAGGCCGGAATCCCCATGGCGTCGAGACAGGCGATTCGCCGCGCATCCATGTCACTGGCTCCCGTCGGCGCCTTCTTCGTCCGAGCGCAGCTGCTGGCGTTGCCGGCGCCTCAGCCAGCGCCAGCCCGCCACCAGCGGTGCCGAAAGCGAATAGCTGAAAAACAGCAGGAACAGCACCGTGGGCGGATTCAGGCTGATGAGTATGAACACGGCGGGAATCAGCAGCACGTAGCCGAAGGGGATGCGCTCACCGAGATTGAAATCCTTGCCGCTGTAATAGGGGAGCCGGCTGACCATCAGCGCACCGACCGTGGCCGTCACCGCGAGCCCGGCGATCATCGCCACGACGCCGGAGGCTCCGAGCACGGTGCTGATCCAGACCAGCCCCGCAACCACGGCCGCGGCGGACGGACTCGGCAGGCCTTCGAAAAAACGCTTGTCGGCTGCAGCCGCGCGGGAGTTGTAACGCGCGAGGCGCAATGCGGCGGCAACGGCGAAGAAGAAGGCCACCAGCCAGCCGAGCTTGCCCCACAACCAGCCGAGTTCCTCCAGGTGCTCCACGCCCCACAGGTAGAACACCAGCGACGGCGCGAGCCCGAACGACACCATGTCGGCAAGACTGTCGTACTGCTTGCCAAAATCGCTCTCGGTGCTGGTCATCCGTGCGACCCGCCCGTCGAGGCCATCCAGCACCATGGCGATGTAGATGGCTACCGCAGCGGGGACGAAATTGCCGTCCATCGCGGCCACGACGGCCGAGAATCCGGCGAACAGCGCCCCGGTCGTGATCAGGTTGGGCAGCAGGTAGACACCCTTGCGTTTCGCGCGGTTCTCTTCCATCTGTTCCAGCTTAGTGCTTCGGCCCATCATTTACGCATGTCATCCGCCGGATTTCCACCGGTCAGGGCTCATCCAGCCATGGCATCAGGGCACGGACGCGCGCCCCCACGGCCTCCAGCGGATGCGCCTCGGCCGCCGCCTTCGAGGCGTGCAGGGTGGGCTGTCCGGACTGCATCTCGGCCTCGAGTTCCTCGGCGAAGCGGCCATCCCGGATCTCCTCCAGAATCGCGCGCATCGCCTCGCGACTCGGCCGGCCGATCACCCGCGCACCGCGGGTCGCGTCGCCGAACGCTGCCGTGCTCGATATGGAACGGCGCATGCCGGCGAGCCCTCGACCCTGTACCAGGTCGGCAATCAGCTTGACCTCGTGCAGGCAGCAGAAATAGGCGATCTCCTCGGGGTAACCGGCCTCGGTAAGCGTCTCGAACGCGGCGGTGACCAGTTGCCCGAGCCCCCCGCAAAGCACCGCCTGCTCGGCGAACAGATCGGTCTCTGTTTCCGCCGCGAAGCTGGTCGGGAAGACGGCCGCACGAGCATGGCCGTTGGCCGCGGCATAGGCCCCGGCCAGTGCTGCAGCCGTTCCGCTGGCGTCCTGGTGTACGGCCAGCAGCGCCGGCACGCCGCGGCCGAGTTCGTACTGGCGCCGCACCTGCTCGCCGATGCCCAGCGGCGCCACCATCAGGATGTCCAGGTCCGCACGCGGCAAGATTTTCCCGTAATGAATGTTGTAGCCGTGCGCGAACAACAAGGCCACCCCCGGCCGGAGGCACGGCGCCAGGATCTCTGCGTAGAGGCCCGGCTGCACCTCGTCGGGCACCAGCATCACCGCGACGTCCGCGATTTCGGCCGCCGCCTCGGGCGCCACGACGTCGAGGCTCTCACGTTCGCATTCGGCGCGGCTCGCCGAGCCCGGGCGCAGCGCGACGACGACATCGACGGCCGAATCGCGCAGGTTCAGCGCATGCGCGCGTCCCTGGGCGCCGAAGCCGAACACCGCCACGCGGCGGCCGACAAGATGCGCCGGATCGAGTTGCTGCCGGCTCAATGGCTCCATCACGCGCCTGCTCCTCGGGTGCAAACTGTACCGGTGGCCGGGCCGGCCGCTAGAATGCCACGCTGTCGCCCGGCCCATGGGCCCGCCCATGCCACATCGTGAAACATCAACAGAAAGGCTCGCCAAATGCGCCTGTCCGCTTATCCGCTCAACACTGTAAAGGAAGTCCCGGCCGGGGCGGAAATCATCAGCCACCAGCTGATGCTCAGGGCCGGCCTGATCCGCCAGCTGGCATCGGGGCTTTACACCTGGCTGCCGCTCGGCGTGCGCGTGGTGCGCAGGATCGAGGCCATCGTGCGCGAGGAAATGGACCGGGCGGGCGCCCAGGAACTGCTCATGCCGATGGTCCAGCCTGCCGAGCTGTGGCGGGAGTCGGGCCGCTGGGATCAGTTTGGGCCCGAGTTGCTGAGGCTGAAAGATCGCCACCAGCGTGATTTCTGCCTGGGGCCCACCCACGAGGAAGTGATCACGGATCTAGCGCGGCGCGAGCTCAAGAGCTATCGCCAGTTGCCGATCAACTGGTACCAGATCCAGTCGAAGTTCCGCGACGAGATCCGTCCCCGCTTCGGCGTGATGCGGGCACGGGAATTCATCATGAAAGATGCCTATTCCTTCCATCTCGACGAGGCCTGCCTCGGCCGCACGTACGCCCGCATGCACGAGGCCTACGCACGGGTATGCAAGCGCCTGGGCCTCGAATTCCGTGCCGTGGAAGCCGACACCGGGAGCATCGGCGGCAACCTGTCCCACGAGTTCCACGTCCTCGCGGACTCCGGCGAAGACGCGATCGCCTTCTCCGACACCTCCGACTATGCGGCCAACGTCGAGGTGGCTCCGGCCCTCCCCCCGACGACTCCGCGCGGACCTGCAACCCGACCGCTCGAGCGCGTGAACACTCCCGGGGTCCGGACCATCGCTGAGCTGACGGACTTCATGGGTGTCCAGGCCGCGCAGTGCCTCAAAACGCTGATCGTCCTCGGGGAGGACGGGGGCGCCGTGGCGCTCGTGATCCGCGGCGACCACGAGCTCAACGCGGTGAAGGCGGCCAAGTTACCGGGCATTGCATCCCCGCTGCGCATGGCGGGCCCCGAACTCGTGCGCGCTGCGAGCGGCTGCGAGCCGGGCTTCGTCGGCCCCGTAGGCCTGGAGCTGAAGATCTACGCGGATCACGCCGCGCTGGCGGCGGTGGATTTCGTCTGCGGCGCCAATGCGCCCGACATGCACCTCGCAGGCGTCAACTGGGGCAGGGACCTGCCCGAGCCGGAGGCCGCCGATCTGCGCAACGTCCAGCCCGGCGATCCGAGTCCCGACGGCAAGGGCCGGCTCGCCATCGCACGCGGCATCGAGGTCGGCCACATTTTCCAGCTGGGCCGCAAATACAGCGAGTCGATGGGCGCCGTCGTGCTTGACGATGCGGGACGGGAGCAGAGCATGGCGATGGGCTGCTATGGAATCGGCATCACGCGGCTCGTGGCAGCCGCGATCGAGCAGCATTTCGACGATAAAGGCATCGTGTGGCCCGAGCCGATCGCACCCTTCCAGGTGGCGCTGGTACCGATGAACCCGCAGAAGAGCGCCGCTGTACGGGAAGCAGTCGAGCCGCTCTACGACGCATTGCTGGAAGCAGGCGTCGAGGTGCTGCTGGACGATCGCGACGTGCGTCCCGGCGTGAAGTTCGCGGATATCGAGTTGCTCGGAATCCCGCACCGCGTAGTGATCGGGGATCGTGGACTCGCCGATGGCACGCTCGAGTACCGGGCGCGACGCGCCACCGAAAACGAAGCCTTGCCGGTCGCGAACGCCGCCGAAATCCTCGTGGCCCGCGTGCGCGCCGGAATCGACCGCCACTCGCCATGATGCGCGCGCTGTTGCTGATGTCCCTGGGCCTGATTTCCGCGACGCAGCTCGCCCGCGCGGAGATTGACCGGGAGGTCATCGATCCGGAATTGCGCCACGTCCTGCGCGAAGCGGCGGAAAGCGCAGACAGCTTTCCGGATCGCTTCGAGGCGGAAGTCTGGCTGACGGACATGTCGCAGCGACTCGCCCGGCAAGTCCCGGACACCGAGGAGCGCATGCTGATCCTCCGCCTCGTCCACCGCTATGCGCGCATGTTCGAGCTGCCACCCGAACTGGTCCTTGCCGTGATCGATGTGGAGAGCAATTTCGACCGCTACGCGATTTCATACGCGGGTGCCCTCGGATTGATGCAGGTGATGCCCTTCTGGCGCAAGGAAATCGGCCGGCCGGAGGACGACCTCCACGACATCCAGACCAACCTGCTCTACGGCTGCCGGATCCTGGCCTATTACCTGGAAAAGGAAAACGGCGATCGCCGCGCGGCTCTCGCGAGGTACAACGGCAGCCGGGGACAGCGCTGGTACCCCGACCGCGTGTTCAATCGGCTCGGTTCGAAGTGGTACCAGTACTGAGTCGCGCGTCAGGGGTCGGAGTGGCGACTCGAACGGAGTGCTTCCGCGGCGTGCTGCCGCGCTTCGCGCGCATCGGCGCGCGCGCTGGAGTAGGCCTGCCGTTGCAACTTGCGCTCCGCGCTGGTCAGCAGGCGCTTCGCGTTGCGCAGCGCGGCGGGCGCGTGCTCGGCGGCACCGGCCTCCTCGGCCGCCTGGATCGCCTGTCGCGCATCGCTCATTTCCTGCACCGGGATCCCTGCGCAGCCGGCGAGCAACAACAGTCCCAGTGTGGCGAGCAAACGCGTCACGAGGCGGGACCTCGCTCGAATACGGGGCATTCGGAGACCACTCCTGAGACCATTGGAACCCCGTCAAACTAGCAGCCGCCACTTCGCACAGTCAAGCATCGCAGTGCATCGGAACAACCCGGAAAAACGGAGTCAAATCATGGTCGTGACGATTTATCATAATCCTCGTTGTTCAAAGTCGCGGCAGACGCTCGCGTTGCTCGAGGCGCGCGGCATCGAACCGCGCGTCGTGGAATACCTGAAAAATCCGCCGGACCGGGCCACTGTCGCCGCCCTCCTCCGCAAGCTGGGCTTGCCCGCCAGCGAACTGGTGCGTCGCAAGGAACCCGAATTCGCCGCCCTCGGGCTCGGCGCGCCCGGGACGACGGAAGACATGCTCATCGATGCCATCGCACGTCACCCGCGCCTGATGGAGCGTCCCGTGGTCGTGGCAGGAGGCAAGGCCCGCCTCGGCCGCCCGCCCGAGGCCGTGCTGGATCTGCTGCAGTGAGCCGCGTCCTGGTCCTGTACTACTCTCGTTTTGGCAGCGTGGCCGGACTGGCGCGCCAGGTGGCCCGCGGCGTGGGCGCCGTCAGCGGTGCCGAGGCCGTGCTGCGCACCGTGCCGCCGGTTGCGCCGGCGACACGCAGCGTGGTGCCGCCCGTGCCAGAAGAAGGCGCGCCTTACGCCACGCTGGCCGATCTGCGCGAGTGCGACGCGCTGGCGCTGGGCAGCCCGACGCGGTTCGGCAACATGGCAGCGCCGTTGAAGTTTTTTCTCGACGGCACCAGCGAGCTCTGGCTCGACGGCACGCTTTCCGGCAAGCCCGCCGGGGTCTTCACTTCGACCTCCAGCCAGCACGGCGGACAGGAGAGCACGCTGTTGAGCATGATGCTGCCGCTGCTCCATCACGGCGCGCTGCTGGTCGGTCTGCCCTACACGCTGCAGGCGCTCAGTCACACGCGCGACGGCGGCACGCCGTATGGACCCTCGCATGTCGCCTCGCCGGCGGCGGGAGCCGAACTCAGCGAGGACGAGCGCGCGCTCGCGCAGGCACTCGGCCGGCGCCTGGCCGTCGCCGCGGGAGCACTGGCCACGCAACGCGAGGCCCTGCGTTGAGCGCCGCCGAGCTGTCGCGGCTGACTGCCGCCGCTGCCCTGGCCGCCGGCGCCGTGTTCATTGCATTCTGGCTCGGCTCGGCCGCCATCGATGCCGGTGCGGCGGCACTTCTTGGCCTCGGCCTCCTGCTGCTGCCGCTTGGCCTCGGCCTGCGCGGCGTGCTGCTGGCGCGTCTGCAGACCGGTCGCCGGCTCAGCCTGCTCCTGCCTTTCTACGGCGCGGGCGTGCTGGTGGCGGCGGTAGGCAGCCCGGAAGCCCGTGCCTGGGCCACCGCGGCCGCATTCGCGATCGCACTGGCCTTCGCCGCCACGCTCAGCTGGGTGAAACGGGCGACTGAGACGACGCCGTCCCGATGACCGATTTGACGAAGGGAATCGTCAGGCGTTTGCCGGCAGCGAGGGCGGCAGTGTCCAGGGTATCGAGCCAGCCGCAAAGGGCCCGCATGTCGCGCGGCAGGCGACGCATCAGGTAGCTCGCCACGTCGGCAGGTAATTCCAGGCCGCGATGGGCCGCACGGCGCCGCAGGGCGAGGGCACGGTCCTCGTCCCCGAGATTCTCGAGCCGAAACACCCCGCCCCATGCGAGCCGGGACCGCAGGTCCTCCAGGGCAAACGGTGTCGCCGCGGGGCTGCCGCGCGCCGCCACCACCACGCGTCCGCCGCGCTCCCACAATCGATTGAACAACGCGAAGGCGGCGAGCTCCCAGTCCCGCCGCCCCGCCAGGCGGTCGATGTCGTCGATACAGACCGTCGTCCGTTCTTCCCAGCCTTCCAGTACGGCTGGTCCCGCGGAAAGCAGTTCGATCACCGGCAGGTAGGCCGCTGAGGGACTCGCGGCGCAGGCGGCCTGCAGCAGATGACTCTTACCGCTGCCCTCCGCGCCCCAGATCCAGGTGGCCGGACCGGCGGCGCCGGGCGTGCGCAGCAGCGCGACGACCGCTCCGTTCGGTCCCGGCTCGAAACTCTCGAAGACCGCGAAATCCCGCAGCCTGATCGCCAGCGGCAACTGTTGCATCATGCGTCCGCGGCACGCGCGCGGGCAGCCCAGCGAACGACGTAGTCGATGCCGCTGTAGGTCGTCGTGAGCAGCACGAGCCAGCCCAGTACCGCGATCGGCCCGCTGGGCGGCAGGCCGAACACGAGCAGTGACAACGTGCTGAGGATATAGAGCAGCTGCAGGAACGAGTTCAGCTTGCTGGCGGTGCTCGGCTCGGCATCC
The DNA here is from genome assembly GCA_964441585.1 of uncultured Thioalkalivibrio sp. GTDB lineage: Bacteria > Pseudomonadota > Gammaproteobacteria > Steroidobacterales > XN24 > XN24. Next base: position 31,564 of record CAYTXS010000002.1, on the reverse strand, counting down.
AGCCGCTGCACGCGCCAGTGATAAAGCCCGGCGCCGGTCACGATGACGAGGTCGCGGATCACCACCGCGGCAAGCAGCCAGCCGGGCACATGACCCGCCATCCACAGCGTCACGAACGCCGTCGCCAGCAACAGCTTGTCGGCGGCGGGATCCAGCAATCCCCCCAGGCGACTCTGCCACGAGAAGCGTTTTGCGAGAAACCCGTCGAGGCCGTCAGTCACCCCGGCGATAAAAAACAGGCCCATGGCGAGCGGATAACGGCCTTCGATGATCGCCCAACCCACCGGCACCGTCATCACGATGCGCAGTACGCAAAGCAGGTTGGGGATATCGCGCGCTCTCACCTGGCCACACGGTAATTGAGTTCGTATTCCGGCCCGGCACCCTTGTCCACCCGCAGCAGGCCGTCGAGTCGCACGGCTTCCCCGAGGGCGTCCGCGCCGCCGCGCAACTCGATGAGATAGACGATCCGGTCCTCCTCGACACGCTCCACGCCGACGCGTTCCACAGCGGTCAGGTTGCGCAGAAAGCGGCTCACCCGACCGTAGTCGGCGATCGTCTCCATCCCGGAGACGGCAAGCCTGACCTCGCGCGCCGCGCCGGCCGTGATGACCGCAAAGCGCGCAGCAAATCGATCCGCGAGCCGGTCGATGCTGGCGCCGACGTCGCCGCTCCATCGAGCCACCTCGTCGATACCGTAGAACGTCCAGCGCCCGTAGCCGAGATCGTCCGCGGACAGGCGCCCGACCAGCACCGCGTCCACGCCGTAGCGCGCTGAGGCGTCCCGGATCGAGCCCTCGAAGCCGCCCCACACCTCTGCGAAGGACGCCTTGGCGCGGTCCTCCGCATCCATCAGCGGAAACACCACGGGGATGCCGCGTCGTGCAGCCGCGTCCAGCACCTGCTGGCGGATGGCCGACTCCGCCGGCACCTCGTCTCCGGATGCGACCACGAAGCGCTGGCCGCCGCCCGCATCCACGGCGATCCACAACAAGGTTCCGGGACGTTCAGCACCCCAGACAGGCAGCCCGAGGCGGGCCAGTTCGCGTTCCAGCGCGACGCCGTCGAAAGCGGCCCAGAGAACTCCGGGAGCGGGCTGGCGAAACTGCTGGACATAGGCGGCCGCACTGTCGAGCAGCGGCTCTACCGCCGGCCGGTCGATGACATCCCGTCGGCCGGTGATGCGCACCAGCACCTGCGCAAGTGCCGCGCGGAAGCCGGCTTCGCGCTCGCCTTCGTAGGTGGCTTCGGCCTCGTAGAGCCCCGCCACGCTGGCGGCCCCGGCCGGCTGAGCCGGGCCGAGGACGCACGCCATGGCCAGCGCCAGCCAGAGTGCTGGACGAATGCGATGAATGAACACGTTCCGGGTTATCCTGCCTCGGATCGACGGGTCAGATAAAATACCACGCTACCGGCCTCTGGGCCTCCCAAGGATGCTCTCCCGATGAAAGACGTCTCATCGCTGACGTACAAGGACGCCGGCGTGGATATCGATGCCGGCAACGCGCTCGTGGAGCGCATCAAGCCGGCCGTGATCGCCACGCGCAGACCCGGGGTGCTGTCGGGCATCGGCGGCTTCGGCGGCCTGTTCGAGATCCCGTCCGGCTACCGGCGGCCAGTGCTAGTGGCGGGCACGGACGGTGTCGGCACGAAACTCAAGCTGGCCATCGAAACCGGCCGCCATGGCGGCGTCGGGATCGACCTCGTCGCGATGTGCGCCAACGACGTGATCGTGCAGGGCGCAGAACCGCTGTTCTTCCTCGACTACTACGCCACCGGCCGGCTCGACGTGGATGCGGCGACGGCCGTCATCGAGGGTATCGCGGCCGGCTGCAAGCTGGCGGGCGCCGCCCTGCTGGGTGGCGAGACCGCGGAACTGCCCGGCTTTTACGCCGGCGAGGACTATGACCTGGCGGGTTTTTGCGTGGGCATCGTCGAACACGAGCGGATCATCGACGGCAGTCTCGTCACTGCGGGAGACGCGGTAATCGGCATCGCCTCATCCGGACTGCACTCGAACGGCTACTCGCTGGCCCGCAAGGTCCTGGAAGTCAGCGGCGCCGCCCACGACATGCCGCTGGACGGCGCACCGCTGATCGAACGCCTGCTGGCACCTACGCGGATTTATGTCAAACCGTTGCTGGCCCTGATGGCAGAGTTCGAGGTGTGCGCGATGGCGCACATAACGGGTGGCGGGCTCCCGGAGAACCTGCCGCGCGCCCTGCCGGAGGGGCTCATGGCAACCATCGACACGACGAGCTGGCGGCGTCCTGCGCTGTTCGAGTGGCTGCAGTCGGCCGGCGGGATCGCGGATGCGGAGCTCTACAGGACGTTCAACTGCGGCATGGGCATGGCGGTGGTGGTGCGGCCCGAGGTGGCAAACGATGCCGTCGCCCTCCTGGAGGCGCAGGGCGAGCACGCCTGGATCGCCGGACGCATCGATGCGGGAGAACGCCGGGTGGTGCTCGCCGGATGAGCCGTGCGCCGCTCGGCATCGCCGTGCTCGTTTCCGGTCATGGCAGCAACCTTCAGGCGCTGCTGGACGCCGTGGCGACGGGCCGGCTCAACGCAGAAATCCGTCTCGTGGCCAGCGATCGCCCGGATGCCCGAGGCCTCGCGCGGGCCCGGGATGCGGGCGTGCCGGCAGTCGCCATCCCGCCCTCCGACTACTCCGACCGCGCCGCCTGGAACGCCGCGCTGGACGCTCAGTTGCGCGAATCCGGCGCGGAACTAGTGGTGCTGGCCGGCTTCATGCGCGTGCTTGGCGCGTCGCTCGTGGCGGCCTGGGCCGGACGCATGCTGAACGTCCACCCGTCGCTGTTGCCGCTGTATCGCGGCCTGCACACCCACCGGCGCGCGCTGGAGGACGGCCAGGCGATGCACGGCACGAGCATCCATTTCGTCACCGAGGAGCTGGACGGCGGACCAGTGATACTCCAGGCCGAGGTCGCGGTGCGGCCCGACGACACCGAGCAAAGCCTGGCGCAGCGCGTGCAGGCGCGTGAGCACGAGATCTACCCTCAGGTCGTCGAATGGATGGCCAGCGGCCGCCTGGCATGGCGCGACGGCGCGCCGTGGCTGGACGGCCGGCCGCTGGACGCGCCGCGGCGGGTCTAGGCTTTCGGCAGCGTCACGCCGCGCTGCCCCTGGTACTTCCCGCCCCGGTCGGCGTAGGAGATCTCGCACTCCTCGTCCGACTCGAGAAACAGCATCTGCGCCACGCCCTCGTTCGCGTAGATCTTCGCCGGCAGTGGCGTGGTGTTGGAAAACTCGAGCGTGACGTGGCCTTCCCACTCGGGCTCGAGCGGCGTGACGTTCACGATGATGCCGCAGCGCGCGTAGGTGCTCTTGCCCAGGCAAATGGTGAGCACCTTGCGCGGGATGCGGAAGTACTCGACGGTATGCGCCAGCGCGAAGGAATTGGGCGGGATGATGCACACGTCGCCGCGGACATCGACGAAGCTCGAGGCATCGAAAGCCTTGGGATCGACCACCGCGGAGTTGATGTTGGTGAATATCTTGAAATCGGGTGCGCAACGCACATCGTAGCCGTAGCTCGAGGTGCCGTAGCTGACAATCTTGCGCCCGTCCACTGCGCGCACCTGGCCGGGTTCGAAAGGCTCGATCATGCCGCTGGATGCCGCCATCTGGCGGATCCACCTGTCCGACTTGATGCTCAATCAATCGTCCTCGAAGCTGATGGTCGGGAACTTCGCGCCGGGCATGCTGCCACCGGCGGCGAGCCGCGCGCACATGCGCCGCGCGATATCGAGATAGGCCCGCGCGGCGGGGCCTTCGGGATCGGCCACGACCGAGGGCTGGCCCGCATCGGCTTCTTCGCGGATGTTGATATCCAGCGGCAGGTTGCCGAGCAGTGGCACACCGTACTGCTCCGCCATGCGCTCCCCGCCTCCGGAACCGAAAATCGGCTCCTGATGACCGCAGTTGGAGCAGATGTGGAGACTCATGTTCTCCACGATGCCCAGCACCGGCACCTTGACCTTCTCGAACATCCGCAGGCCCTTGCGCGCATCGAGCAGGGCGATGTCCTGCGGCGTCGTGATGATCACCGCGCCGCTGACCGGAACACGCTGGGACAGCGTCAGCTGGATGTCGCCGGTGCCCGGCGGCATATCGACGATCAGGTAATCGATATCGCCCCAGTTGGTTTCACCCAGCAGCTGCTGGAGCGCCTGGGTCACCATCGGGCCGCGCCAGATCATCGGCTGGTCTTCGTCGATCAAAAAACCGATCGACATGCAATAGATCCCAAAGGCCTCCAGCGGATGGATCCGCTTGCCATCGGTGCTGGTCGGCTTGCGTCCCGACAGGCCCAGCATGCGCGGCTGGCTGGGGCCGTAGATGTCGGCATCGAGAATGCCGACCTTCGCACCTTCGGCCGCGAGCGCGAGCGCGAGGTTCACCGCGGTCGTGGACTTGCCGACGCCGCCCTTGCCGGAGGACACCGCGATGATGTTGCGGATCCCGGCCAGCGGCTGGAGCCCCGGCTGCACGGAGCGGGTTTCAACGTCCCACTGGACCTCGACCCGCACGCTGCTGACGCCTTCGAGCTCGGCAAACAACTTGCCGAACTCGGCCTGCAGTTCCTTTTCATAGCGGTCGGCCGGAAAGCCGAAACGCAACACGACGCCGAGCACGCCGTCCTGGAAAGAAATGTCCGCCACCGCCCCGGCCGAAACCAGGTCTTGCTCGAGGATGGGGTCGATTCGTTGTGCCAACAGCGCGCGCGCGCCGTCGATAGTTGCCTGCGTCATGCCACTCCCCGGGGGTTGGGTTCATCGCGTTGGAAGCCGCGTATTGTAGCCCATGCGCGCACCCGCGGCATGCGGCCTTGGACGGAAAACCGCTCTGCGTGTAACGTAGGCGGGATGCGAAAAAGCCGTCACGCCATTGTCGTCTCGCCCGGCCGGCCGGGGTGCGCGCCATGAGCCTGTTTGGCGGCTTCGTGGCCGACCGGCTGGTGGGCTCGATCCAGACCCCGGCGGACCTGGAGTCCCCGGCGGGCAAAAAAGCCGTGGCGAAATTGCGCAAAGTGGGCGGTCCGGCGATCGTCCGGGTGGTCGCGGAACTCGAGAGCGCGGACAAGGAGCGCGCCGCGGCATTGTCGCGCGTGCTCGGCATCCTGGTCTCCGTGCGCACCCTGCCTGAGGCCGCGGACGCACTGCGCCACTCCAACGCGCGCGGCGTGCAGGGGCTCGTCTGGGCACTGTCGCACAGCCGCGATTACAACCCGAACAAGCTGCTCGACTATCTCGCGGACGACGACATGCCGCGCGCCGCCATCCTGGAGATCCTGGAGGCGCAGAAAGATCGTCTCGAGTTCCGCCCGGTGCTGACCCGCGCCTACCAGGCGGAAAGCATCGAGAAAGCCGCCCTGTTCCGCCTGATCGGGGAAATGGCCGACGAATCCATGCTGCCCGAACTGATCGGAAGGCTGTCGGGAAAGGACGTCGCGGCCAAGGTGCATATCATCGAGATCCTGTCGCGTTTCGATCGCCCGGAAATCCGCCAGGCCCTCGCGGAGGAGCTTTCCAGCGAACACAAGCTGGTGCGACAGACAGCGCTCGGCGCCATCGGCCGGATGGGCGGCGACGTCGATATCGGCCGGCTGTGCAAGCTGCTGATGGATCCTGACCTGAACGTGCAGAACCGTGCGGTCGACGTCATCATCAAGCAGCGTCACCCTGATACGCTGAAGCACCTGGTGGAGGTCCTGAAAAGCGAGTCGGATTTCGCCCGTCGCGCCGCGGTCGAGGTGCTCAACGAGATCGGCGACCAGGAATCCATCAAGGACCTGCTCGGCGCACTGGGCGACGACGACTGGTGGGTCCGGGCCCGCGCCACGGATGCGCTGGCCCGCATCGGGGGTCCGCGCGTGATCGACGCCGTGCTCGGCCTGATCAGCGACCCGGACGAGTCGGTCCGGCGCGCGGCCGTCGAGATTCTCAACACCACCAAGGACGAGCGCGCCGTACAGCACCTCATCAAGGCCACCCGGGATGCCGACTGGTGGGTCCGGGACCGCTCGGCCGACGCGCTCGGCGAGATCGGCGACCCGCGGGCGGTGCCGGCGCTGGTGAAGATGCTCTCCACCGAACCTCGCTCTGTGCCGGCCGCCGTCCGTGCCATCGCCAAGCTTGCCGGCAAGGACGCCCTGCCGCACCTGGTGCCCCTGATGGACCACAAGGAGGCGCAGGTCCGGGTCGAGGTAATGGCGGCACTGGCGGAGATCGCCGACCCCGCCGACGCCGACTCCATCATCCAGCGACTCGCGAAGGAAAGCGCCTCCTCCGAGCACACCGTCAGCGAAGCCGCGGCTTCCGCCATCCAGCGACTCAGCGAACGGATGGGCTCCGGAACCCTCAGCGGCACACTGGGCACCACGACGGGCGGGTCCTCCCCCGCGGACGCGTCCCTCGCCGATGCCCGGGAATTGCGCGAACTCCTCAAGGCCAGTGCGCAACAGGCGGAGTCGCTGGACATCAGCAAGCTGGAGCCGGGTGACGTCATCGAGGGACGGTACAAGTACATCCGCAAGATCGGCAAGGGCGCCTTCGGCACCGTCCTGCTGGTGGAGGACATGGTCGTCGATGAGCGGCTGGTGTTGAAGTTCCTCAATCCCGGCGTCGCGGCCGACGAGGAAATGATGAAGCGCTTCGTGCACGAGCTGCGCTACTCGCGCAAGATCACGCATCCCAACGTCATCCGGATCTACGATTTCATCGCCCTTGGCGGGCTGTACGCAATTTCGATGGAATACTTTGCCTCCCATACGCTATCGGACGAGTTGAAAGACGAGAAGCCCCTGCTTCTCAAGCGGTCCCTGCAATACAGCATGGACATCGCGACGGGCATGCAGGTGGCCCACCAGGCAGGCGTCATCCACCGCGACCTCAAACCCGCCAACGTACTGATCGACGACAACAGCCTCGTCAAGGTGGTCGATTTCGGCGTTGCTGCAGCGCGTGCCAGCGGCGACACGCAGCTCACCCGCACCGGCTATGTGATAGGCTCGCCGAAGTACATGGCGCCCGAGCAGATTCTCGGCAAGAAAGTGGATGAGAAGGCCGATGTCTACAGCCTTGGCGTCATGCTCTACGAAATGCTGACCGGTTTTGCGCCCTACACGCGTGGTGACCATATGTCGGTGATGTACCAGCACGTCCAGGGCAAAGCCAAGCGGGCACGGGATCTCAACCCCAACGTGCCGCAGGGGCTGTCCGATCTGGTGGCGCGCTGTATGGCGGTCGACAAGAGCAAGCGCTTTCCCTCGATGGACGAAGTCCGTTCCGCGCTGCTGCCTTTTGTCGGCAAGGAGAGCTGACCCCTGGCGAGGATAGACGCTTTCCTGCAGCTCGCCATGGCCCAGGGCTGCTCCGATATCCACCTCGCGGTCGGGGTGCCCCCGATGCTGCGCCTGCGGGGCGACCTGTTGCCGATCAAGTTCCGCGACCTGTCGCCTGCTGAACTCGAGGGCTACGTCAACGAAATCCTGACGCCCGGCCAGAAGCAGACCTACCGCGACGGACACGATCTCGATTTTTCCTACGTCAGCGGCGACGGCGGCCGCTTCCGCGTCAACATCTTCCGCAAAGACACCGGGCCCGGTGCGGTGTTTCGCTTCATCCCGGCGGAAGTGCCCACGCTCGAGTCACTGGGCCTGCCGCCGATCGTCCGCCAGCTCTGCGACTACCACCAGGGCATGGTCCTGGTCACGGGCGCTACGGGGACGGGCAAGTCCACGACTCTGGCGGCGATGATCGATTTCCTGAATTCGACGCGCAAGATGAATATCATCAGCCTCGAGGATCCCATCGAATTCGTGCACACGTGCAAGAACTCGCAGGTCGTACAACGCGAACTCGGCACGCACCTGAAGAGCTTCTCGGCCGGCGTCCGCGCCGCCCTGCGCGAGGATCCGGACGTCATCCTGGTCGGCGAGATGCGCGATGCAGACACCATCAGCATGGCCATGACGGCGGCGGAGACCGGGCACCTGGTGCTAGGTACGCTGCACACGACCGGCGCGGTGAAGACCATCGACCGGATCATCGACGCCCTGCCCGCCCAGCAGCGTGAGCAGACCAAGAGCTTCCTCTCGCAGAGCCTCGTCGCCGTGGTGACGCAGGTGCTGGTGAAGACGGCCGACGGCCAGGGCCGCAAGGCGATCCATGAGATTCTGGTGCAGAACAAGGCCATCGCGCGCCTCATCATGAGCGACCAGACCCACCTGATTCCGTCCCAGCTGCAGACCGGCAAAGAGGCCGGCATGCAGTTGATGGACCAGGCGCTGCTCGAGGCCATCCAGCGCCGCGAGATCGATCCCGACGACGCCTACCGGTTCACCACCGACAAGAAACAGTTTGCGCGCTTCGTCACCGATACCGGCGTTCTGCCGAAACTGGACCTGGCGGAATGAGCGACATCAGCACCTCGCAGCTGACCCGGAAGACGCAGCTGGTCGATCGCCTGCTGCGGGCGATGGTCGAAAAAAACGGCTCCGACCTGCACCTCATCGCGGGTAACCCGCCGCGCTTCCGCCTGCATGGCGACCTGCAGGTGCTGGAGCCGGACCTGCTCGACACCGAGGAGCTCGCGCAGAACCTGCAGACCATCGCGACGCCGCTGGCGGCGGCCACCTTCGACCGCGAGGAACAGGCCGACTTCGCCTACATGATCGAGGGCCTGTCGCGTTTCAGGGTGAACGTGTTCCGGCATCTCGGCGGGATGGGCGCTGTGATGCGTGCCATTCCCTCGGAAGCCGTGACGCTGGATTCCCTGAAGCTGCCGGACGTAGTGCGCGGCCTCTGCCAGCACCGCCAGGGCATGATCCTCGTCACCGGCAAGACGGGGTCGGGCAAGTCCACCACCCTGGCAGCGATGATCAACGAGATCAACGTGCGCCGCAAAGGGCACATCATCACGATCGAGGACCCGATCGAGTTCCTGCACCAGCGTCGCGGCTGCCTCATCAGCCAGCGCGAGGTCGGCAATCACACCAACAGCTTCGCCGAGGCCCTGCACTCCGCCCTGCGCGAGGATCCGGACGTGGTCCTGGTCGGCGAGTTGCGTGACCTCGAGACCATGAGCACGGCGATCACCGCCGCGGAGATGGGGATTCTCGTCATGGGCACGCTGCACACCAACGGTGCGGCCGCCACGGTGGACCGCATGGTGCATGCCTTCCCGCCGGAGAAGCAGGCACACGTGCGCACCATGCTGTCCACGTCGCTGCGCGGCGTGATTTCACAGCAACTCTGCCGGCGCAAGACAGGCGACGGCCGGATTCCGGCGCTGGAAATCCTGGTCAACACGCCGGCGATCTCCAACCTGCTTCGACAGGGCAAGCTGGACCAGCTCGAGACCGCGATGCAGTCCGGCGCGTCCGTGGGGATGCGCACCATGGACTCCGCGCTGCAGGAACTGCTCGACCGCCGCTTCATCACGGCCCGCGAAGCCTACGAGAAAGCGTCCGCCAAGGACCGCTTCCGCAAGCTCATGGAGCAGTCGGAGCCGCCCGGCAGCCATCCGGGGGCGCGTCCGTCGAATATGGCATAATTTCCGGCTTGTCGCCCAGTCCCCGATGACGCCGCTAACCGGCGGATGGAGTCCATGAGCACACGCCGCGAAATGCTCGTCACCAGCGCGCTGCCGTACGCCAACGGCCCGCTGCATCTCGGCCACCTCGTCGAGTACATCCAGACCGATATCTGGGTGCGTTTCCAGCGCATGCGCGGGCATCGCTGCATCTATGTCTGCGCCAGCGACGCGCACGGCACACCGATCATGCTGAAAGCACGCCAGGAGGGCATCGCCCCCGAGGCGCTGATCGCGGACGTTCATGCAACCCAGGTAGCCGACTTCGCGGGCTTCCACGTGGAGTTCGACAACTACCACACGACCCACTCCGCGGAGAACCGCGCGCTGGTCGAAGAGATCTTCGCGGCGTTGCAGGCGGGCGGGCACATCGAGTCGCGCAACGTGCGCCAGGCCTTCGACGAGAAGGAAGGCATGTTCCTGCCGGATCGTTTCGTGCGCGGCACCTGTCCGCGCTGCGGCGCCGCGGACCAGTACGGCGACAGTTGCGAAGTGTGCGGGGCCACCTACCGGCCGGCCGAGTTGATCGACGCCGTGTCGGTGCTTTCCGGCACGCCGCCGGTCGAACGCGATTCGGAACACCTGTTCTTCAAGCTCGGCGACTTCGAGGCGATGCTCAAGGAGTGGATGGCGGCCGGCCCGTTGCACGAGAGCATGCGCAACAAGCTCGAGGAGTGGTTCGAGGCAGGTCTGCAGGACTGGGACATCAGTCGCGACTCGCCCTATTTCGGCTTCGAGATTCCCGGCCACCCCGGCAAGTATTTCTACGTCTGGCTGGATGCGCCCATCGGCTACATCGCCAGCTTCCGGCAACTCTGCGACCGGCGCCCCGATCTCGATTTCGACGCCTGGTGGCGGCCGGGAAGCGACAAGGAGCTGTATCACTTCATCGGCAAGGACATCGGTTATTTCCACTCGCTGTTCTGGCCGGCGGTGCTGCACGGCGCGGGTTTCCGCACGCCGACCGCCGTGTTCGCGCACGGTTTCCTGACGGTCAACGGCGAGAAGATGTCGAAGTCGCGCGGCACCTTCATCCGGGCGCGCACCTGGCTGGAGCATCTCGACCCCGAAGCGTTGCGCTACTACTACGCCACCAAGCTCACGGCCGGCGCCGAGGACCTGGACCTGAACCTCGAGGACTTCGTCCAGCGGGTGAATTCCGACCTCGTCGGCAAGCTGGTGAATATCGCCAGCCGTTGCGCGGGCTTCGTGCACCGCGTGGCCGACGGCCGGCTCGCGGCCGCCCTGCCCGACCCCGGGCTGCATGCCGAGATGGTCGCTGCCGCGCCCGCCATCGAGGCCGCCTTCGACCAGCGGCGCTATGGACAGGCGATACGCCAGATCATGGCCCTGGCCGACCGCGCCAACCAGTACATCGACCGGGAGAAGCCCTGGATCATGGCGCGCGAAAGCGGCCGGGAGCAGGAGGTGCAGGCCGTCTGCACGCAGGGTCTGAACGCGTTCCGCAGCCTGGTCACCTGGCTCAAGCCCGTGCTGCCCCGCCTGGCAGGCGAAGCCGAGAGGTTCCTGAAGTGTGCGCCGCTGAACTGGGACGACGCCGTCGTGCCGTTGCTTGATCACCAGATCGGGCCGTTCGAGGCCCTCATGCAGCGCGTCGATCCGGCGGCCGTCCAGGGTCTGCTCGAGGCCTCCCGCGACAGCCTCGAGAAGAAGCCGGCCGCCGCCGGTGGCCCGACCCCCGCAGCCGGTGGCCCGACTCCCGCGGCCAGTGCCTCGCCCGCCGCTGCCGGTGACGAATCCCCGGCGGAGATCGCGATCGAGGATTTCCTCAAGATCGACCTGCGCGTGGCCCGCATTATCGAAGCCGACCAGGTCGACGGGGCCGACAAGCTCCTCAAACTCACGCTCGATCTCGGCGACGGCCGGCGCCAGGTGTTCTCCGGCATCCGCTCCGCGTATCGGGCCGAAGACTTGCCTGGGAAGCTCACGATCGTGGTCGCCAACCTGAAGGCGCGCAAGATGCGTTTCGGCGTGTCCGAGGGCATGGTGCTGGCGGCCTCGGGCGACGGCGGCATCTTCCTCGTGGCCCCCGATGCCGGCGCCGAGCCCGGCATGCGGGTGACCTGAACTGTCGAGACGTCGGATCAGCGGTTTATGAAAGAACTGGGACTCATTCTGGTGGCCACGGTTCTGGTGAACAACTTCGTGCTGGTGAAGTTTCTCGGCCTGTGCCCGTTCATGGGCGTTTCACGCAAACTGGAGACGGCCGCCGGAATGGCACTGGCCACCACCTTCGTGCTGACGCTGTCCTCAGTCTGCAGTTATCTCGTCCAGGAATGGCTGCTGGCACCGCTCGGCCTGGAATACCTGCGCACCATCGCCTTCATTCTCGTCATCGCGGGCGTCGTGCAGTTCACCGAGATGGTGGTGCACAAGACCAGTCCGCTGCTCTACCAGGTGCTGGGCATCTACCTGCCGCTGATCACCACCAACTGCGCCGTGCTCGGGGTCGCCCTGCTGAACGTACAGGAGAGCCACGGTTTTCTCGAGTCGTTCGTCTACGGGTTCGGCGCGGCGCTCGGATTCTCGCTGGTCCTCGTGCTGTTCGCGGGCGTGCGCGAGCGGGTCGCCGCCGCCGATGTGCCGGTGGCATTCCAGGGTGCGTCCATCGCGCTCGTCACCGCGGGACTGATGTCGCTGGCGTTCATGGGCTTCGCCGGACTGGTCCGGGGGTAGCAGCGCCATGATCTCCGCCATCCTGGTCATCGCCGGCCTCGCCGCCCTGTTCGGCCTTGCCCTGGGCTTCGCCGCCGTGCGCTTTCGCACCGAAGGCGATCCGGTGGCCGACCGGATCGATGCGCTGCTGCCGCAGACCCAGTGCGGCCAGTGCAGCTTCGCCGGCTGCCGCCCCTACGCAGAGGCGATCGCCGCCGGCGAGGTGGACATCAATCGCTGCCCGCCCGGTGGCGAGGCCACCATCCGCGCGCTCGCCGACCTGCTGGAGCGCGACCCGAAACCGCTGGACCCGGAAAGCGGCGAGCTCAAGGCCCGCACGGTCGCCGTCATCGACGAGCCCTTGTGCATCGGCTGCACCCTGTGCATCCAGGCCTGCCCCGTGGACGCCATCCTCGGCGCCGGCAAGCAGATGCACACCGTCATCGCATCGGAATGCACGGGCTGCGAATTGTGCGTGGCGCCCTGCCCGGTGGACTGCATCGCCATGGTCGAGGAACCCGTCACGCCGCGCACCTGGAAATGGCCGCGGCCGGGCGACTCGATGCCGACGGAACAACGGTGAGCGAGACACGCCTCTGGCATTTCCACGGGGGGCTCAAACTGGATTCGCGCACCGCGCGACCGGCCAGTGAACCCCTGCTCGAGATTCCCGTCCCGCCGCGACTCGTTCTGCCGCTGTCGCAGCATGTGGGCCAGCAGGCAGAAGCCGTGGTCAGCCCGGGCGAACGCGTCCTGCGGGGACAGCCGATCGCCCGCCCGAGCGGCTATGTCGCCGCCAAGGTCCATGCTTCGAGCAGCGGCACGGTCGTGGCCGTCGAGGACCACCCGGTTCCGCATCCCAGCGGCCTGGCAGCGCCGTGCATCATCATCGAGACCGACGGCCTGGACGAACCCTGGGAGGGCTACGAAGCGCTGGAGGATTTCAACGCCCTGGACGGCATGGAGTTGCGCGCGCGGGTCCGCGCCGCGGGCGTCGTAGGACTGGGCGGGGCGGCGTTCCCGACGGCGGTGAAGCTCGGCGCAGGCGCCGGACTGAAAATGCTGATCCTCAACGGCGCGGAGTGCGAGCCCTATATCTGCTGCGACGAGGTGCTGCTGAAGGAACGCCCGGAAGAGGTGCTGGCCGGCGCCCAGGTGCTGCTCCGCGCGCTCGAGATCGACCGCTGCTGCATCGCCATCGAGGAAGACAAGCCGCTGGCGAAACAGGCGCTCCAGGCGGCGGTTGCGGCCGTCGGCGACACCCGGATCGAGGTCGTCTCGGTGCCCGCCATTTACCCCGAGGGCGGCGAGCGGCAGCTGATCAAGGTTCTGACGGGCGAGGAAGTGCCCGCGCGGGGCCTGCCGCCGGACATCGGCTATCTCTGCCATAACGTCGGCACGGCCGCCGCCGTGGCCCGGGCCGTGCTCCGCGGCGAACCCCTGATCTCGCGCATCGTCACGGTCACGGGGGCCGGCGTCGCGCGGCCGCGAAATCTCCAGGTGCGGCTCGGCACCCCGATCGCGTCACTGGTCGCCGCCTGCGGCGGTTACACGGACGAGGCGCAGCATCTGTTGATGGGCGGGGCGATGATGGGCTTTCCGCTGCCGGATGATTCGGTGCCGGTGGTCAAGGCGACCAACTGCATCGTGGTGGCCACGGCTGAAGACATCCAGCCACGGGCCCCAGCCATGCCCTGCATCCGCTGCGGCGAATGCGCGGAAGTGTGCCCGGCGCAACTCCTGCCGCAGCAGCTGTACTGGCACGCGCATGCCGGAGAGCTCGACCGGCTCGACGAGTACCATCTGTTCGACTGCATCGAATGCGGCTGCTGCGACGTCGTCTGCCCGAGCCAGCTGCCCCTGACCCAGTACTTCCGCTATGCGAAGACGGAACTGTGGGCGCGGGATCGCGACCGGGCGCGTTCGGACCTGGCGCGCGATCGCTTCGAGTCGCGGCGTGCGCGTATCGAAGCCGAGCAGGAGACGCGGCGCCGGCGCCTCGAAGAGAAAACGCGTGCCGCGAATGCCGCACGCGGTGACGAGGACGCCCGCAAGGCGATGATCGACGAGGCCCTGGAGCGCGTGCAGGCGCGCCGCGACGACGACCGGGCGGACGAAGGGAAATGAAATTCGCCGCCACGGTGCCGCCCCATGTCCGTCCGCGCACCAGCGTAACGCGGGTCATGGGCGAAGTATTGCTGGCGCTGGTGCCGGCCACCGCGGCCTGGGTGTGGTTCTTCGGCCCGGGACTGCTCTACAACATGGCGATCGCCGCCGGGGTGGCGCTGGCCTGCGAGGCGGGTGCCCTCGCGTTACGCGGGCGTGCCGTACTGCCCCAGCTGCAGGATCTCAGCGCGCTGGTTACCGCCGTCCTCCTGGCGTTCTGCTTGCCCCCCCTGACACCGTGGTGGATCACGGCCACCGGCGCGGCGTTCGCCGTCCTGTTCGCCAAGCAACTGTACGGCGGGCTCGGTTACAACCCGTTCAACCCGGCCATGGCGGGCTACGTCGTCGTGCTCATCTCCTTTCCGGAAGCCATGACGCGCTGGCTCCCCCCCGGCGGCGGGACACTCGGCGCATGGGAGACGCTGCGTTTCACACTGACCGGCATGCTGCCGGGCAACCTCAGCTGGGACGCGGTCACCGGCGCGACGCCACTGGACGACCTGCGCACACAGCTGTCGCTGGCGCGCACCGTCACAGAGATCCGCGGCGGCGAGCTCTACGGCCTGCTCGGCGGGCGGAACTGGGAGTCGATCGCGGGCTTCGTGGCGCTCGGCGGCATCTACCTGATGTGGCGCGGCATCATCCGCTGGCAGATCCCCGTCGCCGTGCTGCTCGGGGTGTTCGTGCCGGCCACTTTCTTCTGGCTGATCAACCCGGGCGCCTATCCCCCGCCGACGTTCCACCTGGTCAGCGGCGCGACCATGCTGTGCGCCTTTTTCATCGCGACGGACCCCGTCTCGGCGGCGACGAGCCGCGCCGGCCGCCTGGTCTACGGTTTCGCCATCGGCGTGCTCATCTTCGTCATTCGCAGCTGGGGCGGCTATCCGGACGGCGTGGCTTTCGCCGTGCTGTTGATGAACATGGCGGTGCCCGCGATCGACCACTTCACCCGTCCCCGCACGTACGGCCATGCGGGCTGAAACCACGCGCAGCATGTTCCGCGCCGCCGCGATCCTGGCGGGCTTCGCGGTGATCGGCGCCCTGCTGGTGGCGATCACCTGGCAGTCCACCGCTGAGCGCATCGCGGAAAACGAGCGGGCGTTTCTGCTGCGCAGCCTGACCGATGTCCTGCCCGAAGGCGCGTACGACAATGCCGTGCACGACGATGCGATCACCGTGACCGATCCGGATCTGCTGGGCACGGAAGATCCGGTCACGGTGTATCGTGCGCGGCGCGACGGAGAACCCGTGGCGGCCGTGCTGACACCGGTCGCACCGGGCGGTTACAGTGGGCCGATCCGGCTACTGGTCGGGGTGGGCGAAGACGGGACCCTAAGCGGCGTGCGCGTCGTCGCACATCGCGAGACGCCGGGGCTCGGCGACAAGATCGAGGTCGAGCGCGACGACTGGATTCTCGATTTCACCGGGCGACGGCTCGGCCAGCCGCCGCGCGAGCAATGGGCGGTCCGCCGCGACGGCGGCGTGTTCGACCAGTTCACCGGGGCCACCATCACGGCCCGCGCCGTCGTCTCTGCCGTCCGTGACGCGCTGATATACTTCGAGGCCAACCGCGACCGATTATTCAGCACGCCCGCCGGCACCCACGGGCTGGCGGCAAAGCCCGACGAGGAAGGACAGGAATGACGGCAAGGCCCGCGGAAGTCATCAAGACGGGGCTCTGGAGCAACAATGCGGGCCTCGTGCAGCTGCTCGGGCTCTGCCCGCTGCTCGCGGTCAGCACCAGTCTCGTCAATGGCCTCGGCCTGGGCATCGCCACTACGCTCGTGCTGATGGCCTCGAACCTCACGGTCTCGCTGATCCGTGACATCGTGCGCCCGGAAATCCGCATTCCCGTGTTCGTGCTGGTCATCGCCTCCTTCGTGACCGCGGTCGAACTGGTCATGAACGCCTGGTTCCACGAGCTGTTTCGCGTGCTCGGCATCTTCATTCCGCTGATCGTCACCAACTGCGCCATCATCGGCCGGGCGGAGGCTTTCGCCTCCCGCCAACCGCCGACGCTCGCCGTGCTCGACGGCCTCGCCATGGGGCTGGGCTTTACCAGCGTGCTGGTGGTGCTCGGCGCGGCGCGCGAACTGCTCGGCCAGGGTTCGCTGTTCAGCGGCGCGCACATGATGTTCGGCGAGGGCTCGCGCTGGCTGGAGCTACAACTGGTCGACGGCGGTTTCCTGCTGGCCCTGCTGCCGCCGGGCGCTTTCATCGGCCTCGGCCTGATGGTCGCGGCCAAGAACCTCATCGACGCCGGTCGCGCCCGGCGCTCCCGCCAGGTCAGTGCGGAACCTGTCGGGGCCGCCGGCGAGCCAGCGTGAGCACGGCGCCGGCATGAACGACGCGAAACGTCGCGAACTCTATGCCCGCCTGCGCGCGGCAAATCCGGAGCCGACCACCGAGCTCGTCTACACCACTCCCTTCGAACTGCTCGTGGCGGTCGTGCTTTCGGCGCAGGCGACCGACAAGGGCGTCAATCGTGCCACCGCGAAACTGTTCGCGGCGGCCAGCACGCCGGCGGCCATCCAGGCGCTGGGCGAACAAGGGCTGAAACGCTACATCAACTCGATCGGCCTCTACAACGCGAAGGCGAAGAACATCATCGCGCTGTGCGGCATGCTGCTCGATGCGCATGGCGGTGAAGTGCCGCGCGACCGCGCCGCGCTGGAGGCGCTTCCGGGCGTCGGCCGCAAAACCGCCAACGTGGTGCTCAATACCGCTTTCGGCGAACCCTTGATCGCCGTGGACACCCATATTTTCCGGGTCGCCAATCGCACCGGCCTCGCGCCCGGCAAGACGGTGCGGGCGGTCGAGGACCGGCTCGCCCGGGTCACGCCGCGCGAGTTCTTGAAGGACGCACACCACTGGCTCATCCTGCACGGCCGCTACGTCTGCAAGGCCCGCAAGCCGGCGTGCCCGACCTGCATCATCGCCGACCTGTGCGACTACCGGGCCAAGACGCCGGGCGACCCCCCGCCGCCACCGCTAAGGTCCCCGGCGAAACCCGGGCGGAACCGTCGTGCTGCTGCCGAGTGATCGCGAAGGGCTACGGGCCTTCTACGTCGAGGCCTGGCGGAAGCGCCGCGAGGGCCTGCCGGCGGAACCGCTGGAACACCAGGTGGCGGACGTCATCGCCCAGCACCCCGAGTACCATCCCCTCCTTGAAAGCGGCCCAGAGGCGCTCGAGCGCGACTGGACACCGGAGTCGGGCCAGGAAAACCCCTTCCTGCACATGGGCCTGCACCTCGGCCTGCGGGAACAGGTGGCCACCGACCGGCCGGCGGGCATCGCTGCGCTGCACCGCGAACTGGCGGCGCGCCACGGCCTGCACGAGGCCGAACACCGCATGGCCGAATGCCTCGCGGAAGCGCTCTGGCTCGCGCAGCGAAACAATTCCCCGCCCGACGAGGTCTCATACCTGAACGCCCTGCGCCGACTCCGGGATGCGGGCTAAAATGGGCATGGAACGAGTCGCGGGACGAGCATGAACAAGCTGCAGGAATATCCGGTCGAAGGCGTCGGACTGGGCCTCAGGCGCAGCATGATTGACGAACTCATGGCGGATCCGCCGTGGAACCTCGATTTCATGGAGGTGGCGCCGGAGAACTGGATCGGCGTGGGCGGGGCCCTGGGCCGCAAGTTCTGCTGGTTCACGGATCGTTTTCCTTTCGTCGTGCACGGCCTGTCCCTGTCGCTCGGCGGCCCGGCGCCGCTTGACGAGTATTTCCTGGAGCGCGCCAGGAGATTCCTCGACGCACACGGCGTGCGCTTTTACACCGAGCACCTTTCGTACACGGGGGACGAAGGCCACCTGTACGATCTCATGCCCATCCCCTTCACGGAGGAAGCGGTGCGCCACGTGGCCGGCCGGATCCGGCGTGCGGCGGAAATCCTCGAGCGGCCGATCGCCGTGGAGAACGTCTCATATTACGCAGCGCCGGGACAGGAAATGGCGGAGGCGGACTTCCTTCGCGCGGTGCTCGAGGAAGCCGATTGCGGATTGCTGCTGGACGTCAACAACGTGTACGTCAATGCCGTCAACCACGGCTACGATCCCGACGAGTTCCTCGCGGCGCTACCCGGCGACCGGGTCGTCTACCTGCATGTCGCCGGACATTACGTCGAAGCCGAGGATCTGCGCGTGGACACGCACGGCGCCGACGTCGCCGACCCGGTATGGGGACTGCTGGATCGGACCTATGCCCGCTTCGGCGTCATCCCAACCCTGCTGGAGCGCGACTTCAATATTCCGCCGCTGGCGCAGCTCCAGCGCGAGCTCGACATCATCCGCGGCTTGCAGAAGCGTCATGCCGATGGCTGAGGGCGACACGCTGCGGCAGCTGCAACACACATTCGCCGCTCACATTCGCGATCCCGACGGGGCGCCTGCGCCCGAGGGACTGGAAGACCGCCGTCTCGCCATCTACCGTGACCTGTTCTTCAACAACCTGCGCGACCTGCTCGGGCGCAGCTTCCCGGTGACCCGCAAGATTCTCGGCGAGGCCGCCTGGCAGCGCATGGTTCGCGACTGGCTGATCCGCCATCGCGCCCAGACCCCGCTGTTTCTCGAGTTGCCCCAGGAATTCCTCGGCTACCTGGCCGAAGAGCGTGCGCCGGACCCCGACGATCCGCCTTTTCTCGCCGAGCTCGCGCACTACGAATGGGTCGAGCTGGCGCTGGCCATCGACGAACGCGACATCATCTCGCTTGATGTCGCCGCCGACGGCGACCTGCTCGCCGGGGTTCCCGTGCTCTCGCCCCTGGCCTGGCCACTCGCCTATGCCTGGCCGGTCCACCGGCTGTCGCCCGATTACCAGCCGGACAGCCCGCCGGACGAACCCACCCGACTGCTCGTCTGGCGGGACCGGATCGATAAGGTCGGCTTCATGGAAATCAATCTCGTGACCGCGCGCCTCGTCGAGTTGCTCGCCGCGTCGGACGACACCCCTGCGCGGAGCGGGCGAGACTGCATGCTGCAGATCGCCGCCGAACTCGGCCAGGCCGAGCCCGAGCCGATCGTGGCTGCAGGCGCCGCAGTACTGCAGGACTTGCGGGCGCGGGACATCATCGTCGGCACGGCCATCGAACGATGACCACCGTGCGCCACGAAGCGCGATCCAGTGATCTGCAGCGGCGCCTGTTCACCGTCATCTTCCGTTCCGACACGCCGGCCGGGCAATTTTTCGACCTGGCGCTCATCGTCGCGATCCTGATCAGCGTCGCCACGGTGATGCTGACGACCGTCGATGCGATCAACGACAAGTACGGCCGGATCCTCTATCTCCTCGAATGGTTCTTCACGCTGCTGTTCAGCGTCGAATACGGCTTGCGGATTTACTGCGTGCGCAACCGCAAAGGCTATGCCAAGAGTTTTCTCGGCGTCATCGACCTGCTGTCCGTGTTGCCGACCTATCTCGGGGTGATCTTCGCGGGCACCGCGCCGATGCTCGTGATCCGCATCCTCCGCGTGCTGCGCCTGTTCCGCATCATGCACATGCGCGAGTACGTCACCGAAGCGAACATACTGCTGGACGTCCTCGTGGGCAGCTGGCGCAAGACGCTGATCTTCGTGTACGCCGTGCTGACGCTCGTCGCCGTGTTCGGCACGCTGATGTACATGATCGAGGGCGAGGCCGGCGGCTTCCACAGCATCCCGGACAGCATGTACTGGGCGATCGTCACGCTCACCACCGTCGGCTACGGCGACATCGTCCCCGTGACACCAGTCGGCAAGACCATCGCCTCGCTCATCATGATCACGGGTTACGGCATCATCGCCGTGCCGATGGGAATTTTCTTCGCCGAATTCTCCGAGCAGAGCCGCCGCCGCGCGCGCGGGCGCCACTGCCCCGCCTGCGGCGCACAGGGGCATGATCCGGATGCAAACTACTGCAAGGCCTGCGCCGAACCGCTCGATGAAGAAACGCAACGCTGAACAGGGTGCGAAGGCGGTCCCCGCCGCCGCCGCGGACACCGATACCAGGCGCATTGCCGTCGGGCTGAACGCCGTGATCATCGCCGTACGCGATGACGAGGCGCGGGTGCTGACGGTGGCATCGCCGGAAGACGGGGACCCGCCCGCCCTGCCGTCCGGCCCCTTCGATCCGGCCCACGACCGCACGCTCGAACTCGGATTGCGGGCCTGGGTGCAACAACAGACCGGACGCGAACTCGGCTACGTGGAACAGCTTTACACCTTCGGCGACGAAGGCCGCGACCCGCGGGAACGCGCCGGCGGCCCGCGCGTGCTGTCGATCGCCTATCTCGCCCTGGCGCAGGATCTCCCGGCGGTCGCCGCCGGCGGCGAATGGCTCAGTTGCTATCGCTTCCTGCCCTGGGAAGACTGGCGCAGCGAGCGGCCGCCCGTGCTCGAGGACATCGCGGTGGCACTGGGCGAGTGGAGCGAAAAGCCCGGCTCCGCGGGCGAGCGGGAACGCCGCCGCCGCCGCATGGAGATCTGTTTCGGCCTCAGCGACGCCGGCTGGGACGGTTACCGCGTGCTGGAACGCTACGAACTGCTCTACGGCGCAGGCCTGACGCACGAATACTGGCTCGACCGGGGCCGTCGTCCGCCGGGCTCCGCCGTGCTGTTCGGCCAGCCCATGGCCTACGACCATCGCCGCATCCTCGCCACGGGGCTCGCCCGGCTGCGCGGCAAGCTGCGTTATCGCCCCCTGGTGTTCGAACTGATCGAGGAGCAATTCACCCTCGCCCACCTGCAGCGGGTGGTGGAAGCCCTCTCGGGACTGCGCCTGCACAAGCAGAACTTCCGCCGGCTCGTCGAGAACGGCGGCCTGGTCGAGAAGACGGGGCAGATAGACACCCACACCGGCGGCCGGCCCGCGGAGCTGTTCCGATTCCGTCGCGAGGTGCTGCGCGAGCGGCGCGCTCCCGGCGTGGGCGCATTGACTCCGTTGAAGTTCTAGAGCCGCGCGGGCGGGCGCTGGACAAGCGTTATGCTCAGGCGTAGCATAAGTTTCAGGCCGACAACAGGCCTTTTTTTGACGTCCAGTATTGCTCGTTGTGAGTATAAGCCTATGACAGCACAGCTCCACTACACGCCCGAGATCGCCCGCCAGACGCGCCCGATCTACGAAAGCCTCCGGCATGTCATTCCGGAGGTCGAATGGGGCGTGCATGCGCCGTACATCGCCGCCATCAACAAGCTGAAGCGGGAAATGAACGCCGTGCTGCTGGTGCACAACTACCAGACGCCCGAGATCTTCCACGGCGTCGCCGATTACACGGGCGACTCGCTGGGCCTCGCGCGCCAGGCCGCCGAGACCGACGCGGACCTCATCGTCCAGTGCGGCGTGCATTTCATGGCGGAGACGTCGAAGATTCTCTGCCCCGACAAGACCGTGTTGATCCCGGATCTCGAAGCCGGCTGCTCGCTGGCGGCGTCCATCACCGGCGCCGACGTGCGCCTGCTCAAGGAGCGCTTCCCCGGTGTGCCGGTGGTCACCTACGTCAACACGAGCGCCGACGTGAAAGCCGAGTCAGACATCTGCTGCACCTCGGGCAACGCCGTCAGGATCGTCGAGTCGCTCGGCGTGGACCGCGTGATCTTCCTGCCGGACAACTACCTGGGGCGCTACGTCGCGGCCCAGACCGGCGTCGAACTGATCCTCTGGCACGGCACCTGCGAAGTCCACGAGCGCTTCACCGGCGCGGAACTGCGCGACTACCGCAAGCGCTGGGAGGGCATCCAGGTGATCGCCCATCCGGAATGCCCGCCAGACGTGCTGCAAGAGGCCGACTTCGTCGGCTCGACCAAAGGGATGATCGACTGGGTGGGTGACCATCGGCCGAACCGCGTGGTGATGATCACCGAGTGTTCGATGAGCGACAACGTCGCCGTCGAATACCCGGAGGTGGAATTCATCCGCCCCTGCAATCTCTGCCCGCACATGAAGCGCATCACCCTGCCGAACATCCTGCGCGCCCTGCAGACCCGCACCCACGAAGTCCATGTCGATCCCGAAACCGGGGCGCGGGCGCGGCGCGCCGTGGAAGCGATGCTGGCCGTCGCATGAGCCAGAGCATGCAGGCCGACGTGCTCGTGATCGGCGCCGGGGTCGCCGGCGCCAGCGTCGCGCTGCGCCTCGCGGCGGCGGGCCGGCGGGTGACCGTGCTGTGCGCGGCCCCGCTCGATGCGTCGGCGAGTGCCCAGGCCCTCGGCGGCATCGCCGCCGCACTGGCGCCGGACGATTCGCCGGCGCTACATCTCGAGGACACGCTCGGCGTAGGCGCAGGGCTGGGCCGCGAAGCTGCGGCCCGGATGACCGTCGAGGCGGCCCCCGCCGCCATCGCCTGGCTGGTCTCCCACGGAGTTGCGTTCGACCGCGCGCAGGACGCGCTCGACCTGGCGCAGGAAGGCGGGCACCGGCGACGCCGTATCGTGCACGCGGCCGATGCCACGGGCCGCGTAGTGATGAGGGCCCTGGCCGCGCGCCTCGCGGCGCATCCGCGCATCAGCCTGCTACGCGACCACGTGGCGGCGGAACTCGTCGTGACGGCTTCCGCAAGCGGCCGCACGGCCTGCACCGGAGCGCGCGTCTACGACGCGCACGCCGGGCGGATGATCACGATATCGGCCACCCATGTCGTGCTGGCGACGGGCGGCGCCTCGGGGGCCTTCGAGATCTCCACGAACAGTACGCGCCCCGTGGGCGACGGGATCGCGCTCGCCTGGCTTGCGGGCTGCCGCATCGCCAACATGGAGATGGTCCAGTTCCATCCGACCGCCTTGCGCCATCCGCGGTCGGAAGGCTGGCTCGTGACGGAGGCCATCCGCGGCGACGGCGGGCACCTGTGCCTGCCCGACGGCGAGCGTTTCATGTTCCGTCATGATCCGCGCGGCGAACTCGCGCCGCGCGACATCGTGGCACGCGCCATCCACGCCGAGATGCGCGCACATGGCCTGGACTCGGTCGGACTCGATATCAGCCATCTCGACGCGAGCAGGATCCGCGCGCGCTTCCCGAATACCCTCACGCATTGCGCTGCGCTCGGCATCGACATCACGCGTGCGCCGATGCCGGTGGCGCCGGCCGCGCACTACACCTGCGGCGGCGTGATGACCGGCGCAGCCGGCGAAACCGACATCGCGGGCCTCTACGCCATCGGCGAGGTCGCCTGGACCGGCCTGCACGGCGCCAACCGCCTGGCCAGCAATTCATTGCTCGAAGGCGTGGTGTTCGGGGCGACCGCCGCGGCCGACATCCTCGCCGCCCCGGCTTCGCACGCCGGCAGGCCGGACACGTCTATCGACACGCCTGCGGACGCGCCAGCCGCGACGCCGCCGGCGGCTCGCAGGGAAGCGCAGCGACTCGCCGCAGGGATCCGCCGCATCCTGTCGCGGGAGGCCGGGATCGTGCGCAGCGACACGGGGCTGGCCGGCGCGGTCGCCGGCCTCGGCGAACTGCAGCAACGCGTCGAGACGTTTTGCACACGACATGCGCCGGATCGCCGCCTGCTGGCCCTGCGCAACCTCGCCTGCGTGGCAAGCCTGATCGCGCAAAGCGCTGCATTGCGCAAGGAAAGTCGGGGCGCGCATTTCAACACCGATCATCCGCACAGCCATCCCGAGGGGGTGGATATCGTCCTCCGCAACCCGCGCGAGACCCTCGAAGGCTACCGCCACGCCGTGGCCTGACCCACTGTCGGAGCCGCTCCCGTCGGCCGATTTGCGCTAGTCTCAATGCTTTGAGTGGCGGGAGATCATCGCGATGGGCGTGTTGGAAAAAGGCGAGCGGGCCGAGTTGCATGCGAAGAATATTGCGGAGCGCGTCGGCGACCGGCTCGTGGAGGCATTTCATGTGCTTGCGCTGTTCATCATCGGCGCGGCGATCTTCTGGTCCGCGCTGTCGTTCCTGCTGGAGATGATTGCCACCGGCGAGGCGACGCTGCACGACATCCTGCTGCTGTTCATATACCTGGAACTCGGCGCGATGGTCGGCATTTATTTCCGCACCGACGAGTTGCCGGTCGAGTTCCTGCTCTACATCACGATCACGGTGATGACCCGGAAGCTGATCAGCGCGGAGGACCTGAGCGAGATGCGCATCCTGGTCACGACCGGGGCCGTGCTGATCCTCGCCGTCGCCGTCCTGCTGCTGCGCTACGGAGCGCACCGCTTCCCGAGCGCCAACCCGGGACGCAGACCGGCGGACGTCGATGCCGAGATCAGCCCGGCGGAAAAAGCCGCCCAAGCAACCAGTGGCTCGGGATGAACACGAAGGCCACGAGCCCGAGATATTGCAAGCCGAGGTAAACCGGCCGGGGCAGGCGTTTCTGCACGCGACCGAGACCGTAGACCCAGTTGATATTTTTCTCGGGCGTGCTGAACACGAAACTCAGCACCAGCACCAGTCCGCCCGCCGCCACGGTGACGACCAGCGACATCGCGGGATAACCGTAGGCGGCGACCAGCCAAAGCAGCACCAGCGGCAACGGCACATGGAACAGGGAGACACTCCGCAGCCAGAGGGGGATCGTCCGGTCGAACATGTATTCGGTCAGACCCGTGATCCGGCGACGCAGGAGCAGGCGCAGCGCGTAATCGACGTTCCACAGGACTTCCGGCAGCAGCACCATGCAGGCCAGCACGCCCGCCGCCAGGGGACTCTCCAGCCACATGGCGGGCGCCGCGCCGATGAACGCAATATCGGAGAACCAGAGGAAATTGGCCGGCCCGTAACGACGCCAGTAAATGACGACGAAGGCCAGCACAGCAAGCGTGTAGGCGATCTTGAACCATTCCGGGATGACGGACATGCCTGAATCCTTCACTGGCAAGCGCTCGATGGTGCCACGCTACCATCCGTCGCCGCCCGTGGCATCCGGGCTTTTTCGAATCGTATGCGGTATCCGCGCCTGGATCGTCGCCGCCTTGTCCTGCATCGCCGCAGTGCCGGCTGCGGGAGAGGTAGGATTTCGCCTCGCGCTGGCCGAAATCGAGGGGGCCGGTTGGCGCGCCGGCGACCTCGTTATCAGGCTGCATCGGGACGACGCCGGGCGGCTGACGGCGGCATTCACCGCAGGCTGGATCGAGCTGCCCGCGCCGCTCGGTACCCTGCGCGACATCCGCGGCGAATGCGCGGAACTCGTGATCACCCTGACGCGTTACCAGTGCGGGTCGCTGTCGGTCATGCCGGGGGATCTTGCGCCCGCCCTCCGGGGCCGGCTCGATTACGGGCGCACCGATGCAGCGGTCGACTGGCAACTGGAAACGGCGCCTGGCCCACCCGGACACCTCCGTTTCTCCGGCCGCCTGGCCCCCACCCGCTGGAGCGTCGACCTGGAGAGCGAGGACTGGCCCCTGGCGGATCTTGCGCCGGTGGCCAAGCTGCTGGGGCAGGCGTGGCCGGCGCTGGACGGGCGCGCGGCGTTTTCCCTCGTCGCCGAGAGCGAGGACGGCGCCCTGCCCTCCCTGGTCTTCAGCCTCGAGGGCAGCGACATCGGCGGCGGGAATGCCTCGGGCACCGTCGCGATGGCGGGACTCGGGGTCGAACTCAACGGCTCGGCCTGGCCCGCCGCCGAAGGACTCGCCTTCGACGCCCGCGGCCGCGTCACGGCCGGGGAGATCTATGTGGAGCCGCTCTACGCAGCGCTCGACACCTATCCGCTGGAAGCCACCGTGCGCGGACTCGCCGAATCCCGGCGAGTGGGAATCGAAACCTTCGTGGTCGAACAGGCCGCGGTCCTGCATGCGACGGGCGAGGCCGAGTTGCGGCGTGCAGCCGGCGCGTCCTGGCAGATCCCGACCGGCCGCGTGGAGCTCGTGGAGGCCCACCTGCCGGCCGCCTACGACATCATCCTGCAGCCCTATCTCGGCGCAACGCCGCTCGACGACCTGGAAACGGCCGGGCTGTTGCGCGGCTCGATGACGATCGAGGACCACCGGCCCGCGACTCTGGCCGTCGAGCTGGTCGCCGTGGACCTCGATGACCGGGGCGGGCGGCTAGCCATGTACGATCTCGCGGGAACCGTGGCGTGGTCCCGATGGACGCCGGACGGGCTGCTCGGCGAGCGGCTGCTCGACCTCGACTGGTCCGGCGGCTTTCTCGCCGGCGTGCCCTTCGGCGCGGCCGACCTGCACCTGCTCGGAAGCGCGAACGACTGGACGCTGGACGCCCCGGTGTCGATTCCGCTGCTCGACGGGGCACTGGAAATCGACAGCTTCGAGCTCACCCGCGTGCTGGCGGGCGAGCCGGAAATCCTGTTCGACGCGCGCCTCACGCCCATCGACATGCGCGCCTTGTCCCGGGCACTCGACTGGCCGCCGCTTTCCGGCCAGCTCTCGGGCCACTTGCCGGGACTGAGCTATCGCGACGGCACCCTGACGCTCGGCGGCGCGTTCACGGCGCAGCTCTTCGACGGCACCGTCGAGATCCGTGACCTGCATGCAGAGCGGATCTTCCAGCCGCCGTCCCGCCTGACGGCGGAGATCGAACTGCAGAACCTCGCGCTGGGCGAACTCAGCGAGGCCCTGTCCTTCGGCTCCATGACCGGACGCGTCGAAGGTCATGTCCACGGGCTGGAAATGATCGACTGGCGGCCGGTGGCCTTCGACGCCCGCGTACAGACCCCGCCCGATGATCGTTCCACACGCCGCATCAGCCAGCGCGCCGTTGACAACATCGCGAGCCTCGGCGGTGGAGGGAGCGGCCTGTCGACGGGACTGCTTGGCCTGTTCGAGGAGTTCTCCTACGACGCCTTCGCCCTCGGCTGCCGCCTGGAGGGCGGCGTGTGCGAGATGTCGGGCCTCGAAGCGCGCGAGAACGGCTACACGATCCTGCGTGGCAGCGGCCTGCCACGTATCGACATCGTGGGCTTCGCCCGACAGGTCAGCTGGCCGACCCTCATGGAGCAGATCGCCGCCATCATGGCTTCGGAAGGACCGGAAATGAGATGATTCGAACTGCACCGGCAGGACGCGCGCTGCCCGCGTATGCTTTGTGCAGAGTCGAACGAATCCCGGGAGAGCCGCCATGCGCCGTCTGAAACTGAACCTCCTGCTGGTCGCCGCGATCTTCGTCGCCGCCTGCGTCACTATCAACGTCTACTTCCCCGCCGCCCAGGCCGAGAAGGCCGCGGACCGGATCATCTCGGACGTCTGGGGCCGGGATTCCGCACCGGACGGCGAGGAACCGCAGGGCCGGCTGCAGGCGCCCGACGCCCGCTTCGCGCCCGTGACGATGGTCCGCTACGCCGCGGTGGGCATGCTGGACTTTCTCGTACCCCGAGCGGAGGCGCAGGACTTCGACATCGAGACGCCGGAGATCCGCGCCCTGACCAGCGCCATGAACGCCCGCCACAAGAAGTTGAAGCCCTATTACGATTCAGGAGCGATCGGCCTGACCACCGACGGTCTCATCGCGATCCGGGATCGCAACCAGGTGCCGCTGGCCGCGCGCAACACGCTGCGGCAACTGGTCGACGAAGAGAACCGCGATCGCAATGCGCTGTACCGCGCCATCGCGGAGGCCAACGACCAGCCGGAATGGGAAAACGAGATTCGCGAGACGTTCGCCCAGCGCTGGATCGACCGCGCGAGCAAGGGCTGGTGGTACCAGGGCTCGGGCGGGCAATGGACGCAGAAATAAACTTGCACACAAGGACGGCTTCACCATGAACGATGTCATGCGCATGCTCGCGGCCTGGGCGCTCGTCCATGAAACGGCCGACGAAGGATGGAAAGCGTCGGTCGGGCGCGGGAAGGAACTTACGCCGGGCGAACTGGACCAGAGCCCCGAGGCCTTCGTGGACGGGCTCGCCGCACTGGTCGCCGAGGAAAAGGAAAAGCTCAAGGCGTCGCTCGCCAATCCGGCCCGGGATACCGCCGCGCCGCGTGAGGACCTCGCCGTCCAGCTCGAGGCGATGCGTTTCGAGCTCGCCGAACTGCGCGGCTGCATCGAGTCGCTGCAGGCGTCGGTCGACGCCATCGCCGCCCGCAACAAGGATTAGCGTCGTGAGCGCACGTGGGCGTGTCATCGCCGGGGTCGTCCTGCGCCGGCTCATCGCCACGGTGTGGCACACGCGCTTCGGCCTGCGGCGCGGGCAGCGGCGCCGCCGGGCGGTCGCATTGCAGCTGCGACTGGCCTGCGAAGAGCTCGGCCCGACCTTCATCAAGCTGGGGCAACTCGCTTCGGTGCGCCCGGACGTGTTCGCGCCGGAAACTGTTTTCGAACTCGAGCGCCTCCGCGACCGCGTACCGCCTGTGCCGCTCGATGCCGTGCGCGCCATTCTCACGGCAGAGTTCGGTGCGTCGCCCGACATGGTGTTCGCGTCCTTCGAACCGCAGCCGGTCGCGACTGCGTCCATCGCCCAGGTGCACGCCGCCCGGCTGGCGAAAGCTTATCGCACTGTCGCGGGCGCCACGCTGCCCGCGGGGAGCCGCGTCGCGGTGAAGGTCGTGCGGCCAGGCATCGAGGCGACGATCCAGGCGGATCTCGTCGTGGCGCAACGCTGGGCCCGGAGGCTCGAGCGGATACCCCGCATCGCGCGCCTGCGACCGGTCGCATTGCTGGAGGAGTTCCGCGGCGCTCTCGCGAGCGAAGTCGATCTGCGCAATGAGGGACGGATCGCCGACCGCTTCGCGCGCGACTTCGCCGACGACCCCCTGATCGTCGTGCCGCGCGTCGTGTGGCGGCATACGACCCGCCGCGTGCTGACGACGGAATTCGCCGACGGCTGGACGCTGGACAAGCTGGATGACGCGCATCGCAGCGGCATCGACGCGAAGCGGCTGGCGACACACGGCGCGGAGGTCTTCATGCGCCAGGTGCTGATGCACGGCCGTTACCACGCGGACCTGCACCCGGCCAACCTCATGGTCACGACCGACGGCCGGATCTGTTATCTCGATTTCGGCATCACCGGGCGCACCACGCCGGCCCAACGCATCGCCATTGCCCAGGTGCTGGCGGCGACAGTCTACGGCGATGCGACGCGCGCCCTGTATTACTCACGCCTTCTCGGCCTGGAGGTGACCGAGCAGCAGGCACCTGCGGTTCACGACACCGTGGCAGCGCTGATGCGCGAGCACCTCGGGCGCGGGGAGCGCCCCGACATCCGCGGCTTCGCGCTCGGCTTCCTGGGTATGCTGGCCGACTTCCGGATCTCGATCCCGGCAGGCTACGGGTTGCTCATCAAGGCGCTGGTCACGGTGGAAGGCGTGGCGCAGGCGATCTATCCCGACATCGACATCGTCGACTCGGCACGCCCATTCGCGACCCGTCTCATCGCCGCGCAACTGGCGCGGCCCGAGCGCCTGCAGGCACGCGTGCCGGCCGCCATGCGCGCCGCGCTCGTCGAGCTCCTCGCCTGAAGGCAGCGTACTCGCCCGCCGCGAAGCCCGACTTTCCCGCCGCGAAGCCCCACTCGCCCGGCGTCGAGCCGAAGAACACGCCCTCGCGCCAGCGATGCGTGCCGCCGGCGTTGTTCCTGCCAGTCGTTCGATTCACTCCCTGATGAACTCGAGCAGGTGCAGCGAGGCCGCAACGATGTGCAGGACGTAGCATACGACCATCAGCTGCGCGGCGGCGATATGGTAGCGGCGCCAGTGCACGGCCTCGGCGCTGCCCTCGAACACCAGCCAACCCGCGCCCGTAACGGCAGCCGCCAGCAGCGAGGCCAGCAGCAGGCCCTTGATGGTGCCGAACAGGCCGCTGCCCTCCGAGCTGGGAATCCGACCGCGGAACAGGCCCCGCAGGTCGCGTCCGACCGGGCTGAAGTTACCCGTCAGCCAGGGAAAATAGTGGCGCCACCGGCCGAGTTGCAGGCAGGACACCGTGAAGGTCACGGCCAGCACCAGGACGACGAGGCCGATCGCAATATGCGCGTAATCGAGAAACCCGGCGTTACGCGGGATCCGCCGCAGCATGTGCACCCAGGGACTGGTGAGAATCAGCCAGGCCGATAACACGGCTACCAGCAGGTGCTGGCTCGCCGCAAGTCTGCCGAACATGCCCGACACCGGACCTCAGGCCGGGGGACCGCCGGGACCGACGGCCAGCTCGCCGAAGCTCTCGGCAAAGCGAGCGACCTCGTCCCAGTTCGTGTACTCGGCCTTGGTGGCGGGATCGGTCGGACCCTTGGTGATCCACATGATGAAGCGGATGACGTTGCGGTCGAAAGCGCTGTAGCGCTGGTAGTCCAGGTCGCCGCCGAACACGCCGAGCAGGCGCGGCTGCCACGGGCTCTTGGCGACGAAGGCCTGGGTGTAGGGATTCGTCTCCGGAGTGTTTTTTTCCGGCTTGCGCGCCACGAGGTTCACCGAGAAAAAGCCGTTCGGCTTCTCGTCGAGAACATGCTGGTGATTCTCGATGAACTGGAGGATCTTCGGGTTGTGCTTGCCGTTGCGGATGCTCGCGCCGATCAACACCGCGTCGTAGCCGCGCGGATCCACCGGCGGCCCCGACACCGGCTTGAGATCGACCGTGTGCCCCTGGCTTTCCAGCGCGGCCTCGATACGCTTGCTGATCCGCTGGGTATGCCCGTAGACGCTCGAATACAGCAACAGGATGTCAGCCATGTAATGCGTTCCCCGATAGCACTGTTGCCGTCGTCAAGTTTACCGGAACGACCGGCATTTCTCGCTCGTATGTTCCGCAGCCAGCTCAGGCTGCCGCGTCATCCAGCGCAGCGGACACCGCCGCGCTCCCGGCGTCCGGAGCCACGCCGTCCACCCCCGCCAAAGCCACGCCGAGCGCGTGGACGCAGAGGCGCACGTTCTCGGGCCGCGCGGCGTGGCCCATCAGCCCGATGCGCCACGCCTTGCCTGTCAGTGCGCCGAGTCCACCGCCGATTTCCAGATCGAACTCCGCGAGCAGGCGCTGGCGCACCGCCGCCTCGTCCACCCCGGCGGGCACGCGCACCGCATTGAGTTGCGGCAGCCGCCAGGGGGCCGCCACGATGAACTCGAGCCCCATCGCCTCGAGCCCCGCCCGCAGCGCCTCGTGCATCCGCCGATGCCGCGCCCAGCTCGCTTCCAGCCCCTCCTGGGCCAGCATCACGAGCGACTCGTGCAGCCCGTACAGCGCGTTGATCGGCGCCGTGTGGTGGTAGGCGCGTTTCGGCGTCGCAGCGCCGC
>CAYTXS010000001.1:0-61973 GCA_964441585.1 uncultured Thioalkalivibrio sp. | reverse complement strand
ACTTCGTGGAGTTTTTCGCCAATCATGGTCTTCTGTCGGTGAACGACCGGCCGCAATGGCGCGTCATCCGTGGCGGCAGTCGCAGCTATGTCGGCCCGCTCACGGCGCCCTTCGCGGAGCGCATCCGCCTGAACGCGCCGGTGGCGCGGGTGCACCGCGATGAATTTTCCGTGGAACTGGTGTTACGCGACGGGCAGCGGGAAAAATTCGATGCCGTTGTTTTCG
The DNA here is from genome assembly GCA_964441585.1 of uncultured Thioalkalivibrio sp. Lineage (GTDB taxonomy): Bacteria > Pseudomonadota > Gammaproteobacteria > Steroidobacterales > XN24 > XN24. The sequence goes on along the minus strand of CAYTXS010000001.1, from coordinate 61,748 downwards.
CCTGCCACAGCGACCAGGCCCTGGCGATGCTGGCGACCCCGACGGCGGCGGAACGCGATGTGCTCGGCGCGATCCCGTACCAGCCCAACCTGGCCGTGCTGCACACCGACGAGGGCCTGTTGCCGAAACGGAAAAAGGCGTGGGCGGCGTGGAATTACCGCATTCCCGCTTCGTCGAGCGATGCGGTATCGGTGACCTACAACATGAACATCCTGCAGAGCCTGGAAGCGCGCGCACAGTTGCTGGTCACGCTGAATCCGACCGTGGCGATCGACCCCGACAAGATCATCCGCAAATTCGTCTACCAACACCCCGTCTATACTCCGGAAGGGGTCGCGGCTCAGCGCCGCCGGGGCGAGCTGATGGGCCAGGAGCGCAGTTTCTACTGCGGGGCCTGGCTCGGCTATGGCTTTCATGAAGACGGTGTGAAGAGCGGGCTCGCCGCAGCCGAAGCGGTACAGGAATGGAGCCGGAATGCAGAGCTGCCTCTACTTCGGGCGAGTTAGCCACCGCCGCCATGGCGGCGGTCGGGATCCGGTGTCCAATGCCTTCGAGTACGGCATTTTCATGTTATGGCTGGACCTCGAAGAACTCGACACGGTGTTTCGCGGCCGCTGGTTCTGGTCCACGCATCGCAGGGCGCTGGCGTGGCTCAAGCGTGAGGATCATTTCGGCGACCCGGCGACATCCATGGACCGGGCCGTGCGCCAACTCGTCGCCAGTCGCACGGGGCGCACGCCGGCCGGGCCAATCCGCATGCTGGCGCACCTGCGCTATTTCGGTCATTGCTTCAACCCGGTGAGTTTCTTCTATTGTTACGACGGGAGCGGCACGCGCGTCGAGACGATCGTCGCCGAGGTCCGGAACACGCCCTGGGGCGAAACGCACTGCTATGTGTTACCGCGGGACGAGGCGCGCATGCGCGGCCCGCTGCAGGAATTCGAACTGGAAAAAGAATTCCACGTGTCGCCTTTCCTGCCGATGGAGACCCATTACCAGTGGCGTTTCTCCGCGCCTGGCGAGCGCCTGTCCGTCCATCTGCGCAACGAGCAGGAGGGCCGGCATGCCTTCGACGCGACCCTGCGGCTGCGACGCCGCGAGATCACGGGCGCCTCGCTCGCTGGCGCGCTGCTGCGATTTCCCTTCATGACTCTGCGCGTCGTGACACTGATCTACTGGCAGGCCCTCAAGCTGAAACTGAAAGGCGCCACCTTTTACACGCATCCGGCGAAGCGTGATCCCGGCATGGAGAATTCAGGATGAGAGAAGACATTATCCCCGCGAGCGAAGCGCCCGTCGTCGAAGACACACAGCTCCATCCGACTCGCATGCAGCGCTTTGCACGCAGCCTGCTGCTGAAGCGAATGGCTCGCATCGAGCACGGGGTGCTCGAGATCCACGACGGCGAAGGCTCGCTGCGATTCGGTGGGGAGCCGGGACCCGACGGCCTGCATGCGCACATCGAGGTGCTGCATCCGCAGTTCTGGGCAGACGCGGCGTTCGGCGGCACCACCAGCGCCGGCGAAGCATATATCCACGGATTGTGGAAATGCGACGACCTGACGGCGCTCGTGCGCATGATGGTCGCCAACCGTCATGTGCTCGAAGACGTCGACGGCAGTGCCACACGTCTCGCCGGCCTCGCTCGGCGCGTCGCACACTGGCTCAATCGCAACAGTCGCCAGGGCAGTCGCCGCAACATCTCCGCGCACTACGACCTGGGTAACGAGTTCTTCGCCCTCTTTCTCGATCCGACAATGAACTATTCCTGCGGCATCTTCGAGTCGACAGAAGCCACGATGGAAGAGGCGTCGATCGCCAAGATGGACGCGATATGCCGCAAGCTCGAACTCAAGCCGGGAGATCACCTGCTGGAAATCGGCACGGGCTGGGGGGGCCTCGCCATCCACGCGGCAGGACGCTACGGCTGCCGGGTCACCACGACGACGATCTCGCGTGCGCAGCATGAGCTGGCGGCCGAACGGATCCGCGCCGCCGGGCTCGAGGAGCGCGTAGAACTGCTGCTTTGCGACTATCGCGACCTCGAGGGCAGCTACGACAAGCTCGTCTCGATCGAGATGATCGAGGCGGTCGGCCACGAGTACCTGGACACCTACTTTCGACGCTGCTCACGCCTGCTCAAGCCGGACGGCCTGATGCTGTTGCAGTCCATCACGATCCGCGACGAACTTTACGCACAGGCGCTGAAGTCCGTCGACTTCATCCAGCGCTTCGTTTTTCCCGGCGGCTTTCTGCCCTCGGTGGCTGCGATGAGCGCCAGCCTCGCCCGCACCACAGACCTGCAGATGCTCCACCTGCAGGACATCGGGCTGCATTACGCCCGGACCCTCAACCGCTGGCGCGAGCGTTTCTTCGAAAACGTCGATGCGGTGCGCGCGCTGGGCTACCCGGACAGCTTCGTGCGCCTCTGGGAGTATTACCTCTGTTACTGCGAAGGCGCCTTCCTGGAGCGCAATATCGGTAACGTGCAGCTGCTGCTGGCCAAGCCGCGCAACCGGCGCGATTCGCTGGGCTACGCCTGATCGGGCGGCGACGCCTTTGAGGCGGCCGACTCAGTTCGGATAGGTCTGCAGCAACGCGGCAACGCCCTGTTGCATGCGATCGATGGCGACATGCAGGACAGGCAACTGTTTCCTCGCCTCCTCCAGCCTGCCCTGGCCATTGGCCTCCTTGAGCGTCTGGATGGCGAGTATGAACTGCATGTAATTCGCTTCCAGCGAATCGAAATCGGCCTGCCGGCGTTGCCTGCGATCGTGATCCACGTTGTCCAGCCAGCGCCGCAGCTTCCAGCCGTCCGCGCGCGGCTCCGCGGGAAAACGCCCACCGGTGTTGAGGGATTCCTCGATGCGCCGGATCCACGCGCGCTGCTGGCTGATGCCGTGAATCACCGGCACGTCTTCGCGACGCACGCGCCGCGCCTGGACCCAGCCCGGCGGAGGATGCCATGCGTCCAGCCAGCGCGGAATGTCCTTGCCCGGCATGGGGCGGGCGATGCCGTAGCCCTGGGCGACATTGCATCCCATCTGGATCAGCAACTCTCCGAGCGCCGGTGTCTCCACACCTTCCGCCACGACTTCGCGGCCAAAGGCCTTGGCGAGTCCCAGCACCCCGTCGAGAATGGCGAGGTCGTCCGGATTGTCGAGCAGGTCGCGGACGAAACTCTGGTCGATCTTCAGGGCCCGGGCCGGGAGACGACGCAGGAAGGTCAGCGAAGAATAGCCCGTGCCGAAGTCGTCCAGCGCGAACCCCACGCCGATCTGGTCGCAGGCATCGATCACCTCGGATACGCGGCCGATATCCTCCAGGGCGCTGTCCTCGAGCACCTCGAGTTCCAGCCGGCCGGGCCGGACGCCGGGGTGGGCCGCGAGAAACTCCTGTAATTGGCTGACGAACTCCGGGTGCTGTAGATGCAGGCCGCTGATGTTGACGCTGACGGGGATATCGAGACCGGCGGCCCGCCAAAGCTCGACCTGGGTGAGCGCCTCGTTGAGTACCCACTCGCCGATCTTGATCTCCAGGTCGTGGCCTTGCACATCGGCGAACAGCACCACCGGCGGAATGTAGCCGCGCTCCGGGTGAAACCAGCGGATCAACGCCTCGACACTGCGCAGCCGGCCGCTCCGGAGATCGACCTGCGGCTGGTAGTGCAACTGGAACTCGTTGCGGTCGAGCGCCTGCTGAATGCGGTCGAGCGATTCGTGCCGCCCGCGGATATCGCGATCCTTGGCGATATCGAAAACGTGGTAGCGGTTCTTGCCCGCGATCTTCGCCTGGTACATGGCCTGGTCCGCCTGGCGCAGCAGCTGGTCTGCGTCGACGCGTTCCGTCTGCGGATAGAAGGTCACGCCGATACTGGCCGACACCTGCAGCACCCTGTTGTCCAGGAACACTGGTCGGCTCGCCGCCGCCAGCAGGCGGCCGATCATCTCGTCCGCGACGCCCTCGTCGGGCAGGTCGACGAAAACGGCCACGAATTCGTCGCCGCCGAGCCGCGAGATCGTGTCACCTTCCCGGAGGTTGCGCTGCATGCGTTCGGCAACACAGGTCAACAGGCCGTCACCGATCTCGTGCCCGTTGAGATCGTTGATATCCTTGAAGCCGTCGAGATCGACGAAAGCCACGGCCAGTTTGCGATCGTGGCGCCGGGCCTGGGCCATCGCCTGATCGAGACGATCGGAAAACAGGATCCGGTTGGGCAGGTTGGTCAATGCATCGTAATGCGCGATGTGCTCCAACTTGCGCTGGTCCTCCTTCTGCAGCGTGATGTCGGAAAACAGCCCGACGTAGTTTCGCGGCAGCCCTTCTTCGTCCCAGATGACCGTGATGGTCAGCATCTCCACGTAAATCTCGCCGTTCTTGCGGCGATTCGACACTTCGCCCTGCCAGTAGCCATCGTCCTGGAGGCTGCGCCACATCGCAGCGTAGAAAGCCGCGTCGTGACGGCCCGAGCTGAGAATGCTCGGATTCTGCCCGATCACTTCCTCGCGGCTGTAGCCGGTGATGCGGGTGAAGGCGTCGTTGACATCGACGATGTTGCCGTCCGGATCGGTGATGGTGATGCCGTCCCGCGTGTGCACGAAGACGCTGGCGGCGAGTTCCAGGCGCTGCTCGGTTCGCTTGCGTCGCGTGATGTCGTGGAAGATGACGATCCCGGCCATGATCTCGTCTTCGGGCCCACGGATCGGCGCCGCGTTCACGCTCAGCCAGCGCTCCGTGCCGGCCATGTCGCGAACGATAATTTCCTCGCCTAGCGTCTGCTCGCCGCTGCGCAACGCGCGCATCAGGGCCATGTCCCTGCTCGGGTAGCGCATGCCGTCCGCACGAAGCACCTCGTAACCGGTCATGTGTTCCTTCCATGCGGCATCGTCGAGGAACTGCTGTCGCTCGTCGCCGGCATGAAGACCGAAGGCGGCGCGGTTCGCAAGCCGGATCGTCCCGTCGGGTGCATCGGCGATCAGGATCCCGGAGGGCGAATTCGCCACGGCGGCCTCCATGAGCGCCTGCGACCGGAGTTTCTCTTCCTGGGCCGCCATGCGCTCGGTGATATCGCGCAGTACAAACACGAAACTCGGCTTCCCGCCGTTCGCGGGCGGCTTCAGCGCGGCGCTGAGTTCGAAGTAGCGCGATTCTGCTGCGGTATCGATGGCGTATCTATGTCCGCCGGAAAATCCTGACTCCAGCGCCTCGGCCATGGCCTTGCGGGATTTTACGGCGGCGTCTCGCGGCAACACGTCTTCGAGGCTGTGGCCGATGACCTGTTCCGGCGAGGGGAAGCAGGAGGTCGCCCCCGCGGCATGAAAATCGATGAAATACCCGTCGAGGTCGATGACACAGAGCGTGTCGGGAATCGCATCGAGTGTCGCCCGCAACTGGCTGCGGGCTTCCTGCAATGCATCCATGGCCTGCTTCCGCTCACTGATGTCGGCGAGCGTGCCGGAGATGCCCGAGGCTTCCCCGTCCGGGGCGGGGACCCGCCGTGCCCTGAACTCCATCCAGCCGACATTCCCCACGGAACGACGGTAACGGATCTCGACATGGCCGTAGTCCGAGCGACCGTTGACCAGGTCATGAAGAATCGTCTCGAACCGGGGACGATCGGCGGGGAACACGAAGTCCGCCAGGGGGGCGCCAATGCAGTCCGTGACCGGAAACCCGGTGACGCGCACCCAGGCCTGGTTGAGAAAACTCAGCGTGCCGTCGGGGCCGGCTTGAAAAATGACGTCGCGGGCGTTCTCGACGACCGAGCGATACCGCGCCTCGCTGGCGTCGAGCGCCTTGCGAACCTGTATTTCCGCGCTGATATCGGCAAAGGACGTCACGGAGCCGATGAAGCGCCCGTTGAGAATAATGGGTCGGCTGGTGAGCTGGGCGATGAACCGCGAGCCGTCCGCCCGCTCGAAAAGCTCGCGCCCCTGGTATTCCTCCCCGCGCTTCGTCGCGATCAGGATCGGGCATTCACTGTCGGGCGTGACGTAGTCGTCGGCATGACGATGGAAGAGGGGATGCGCAAACTTGCCGAGCAACCCGCGGACACCGTAGCCCAGCAGTTCTCCGGCGCGGCGATTGGCATGCGTGATGTGGCCCTTGGCATCCATCACGTACAGGCCTTCGCCCATCGTATCGTTGATGGTCTGCAGCCGGCGCCGTTCCAGCAGCTTGATGCTGTTCTCCCGTAGCACCACGTAGCCCGCGGCGGCCAGCAGCACCAGGAGCAGCGTCGACATCGCCATGTTCAGCGTGAAAGTCCATTCGATCTCGCCGAGATCCGGCTCCGGACCATAAGACGCGATCTTCCCGATTTCGCGACCCGATGCGTCTTCGATCGGCGTCAGCACGGCCGAGAAATGCGCCGCGCCGAGATGCGAAACGGCGCGTTCGCGCTGCAGGAAATCGTCGGCCGCGCGCGGCCTGGCGAGGTTCTCGATCACATCACTGGCAAAGCGTGCCAGCGGCGGCCCTGACTCCGGCAGCACCCGGCCCGGGTCCTCCACGACAAAGCGCTCCGAGACCGGCCACGGGGCGTAAAGGGTCAGGTGGTCGTCGAAGACCGCACCCTCCACCGCGGAGCGTTGCAACAACATCTGCACCTCGCGTTTCGGCAGCAGGCGCGTCATCTCCTCTCGCAAGGCATCGAAAGACACACCGAACCCGACGCTCCCCAGGTGGCGGCCGGAAGCATCGACGACGGGAAATATCGTGCGCAAGCCGGTCGTGGTGCGACCGACCTCGAAACCACTGACCGGCTCGAGCGAACTGTTGGCCTGTTCGACCGCAGGCCGAACTTCGCCGAGTCCGTCGTCGAAGCGGTCGGGCAGATGGAAGCGCAACAGGCTGCGACTGTCCGGAAGATGGAAGTGCAATTCACGCAGCCCGCGGTCCTGCAGGCGGCTGTAGACATCGTAGAGATGCCGATACAGCTGGATCCGGGCGCTGTCGCGCAGAGCGGGCTCCTGCGCCTGCCGCAGCAGTTCCAGCGTAGTGGGCTGGAGCACATATTCCTCGAAATAGGTCCGTATGCTGTCGCGGTGCATCGACTGCGCCGCCGCCCACGCCAGTGCCTGGCTGGTGGATGCCTGCGTGAGGAGATAATCGGTGGCCTGGGCCCGACGGTGATGGAAATAACCCAGGGTCACCAGCCACATGATCGCCAGCAACAGAAGGACGAGTCCGATCAGAGAGGGGCGGTGGCGATAGTTGCGCGTAAAACCCATGCTCAGTAACCAGAACCTGCGGAAAGCCGGAATCCGGTTTCACGGATCATGCGCTCGATCGTCGCCAGCGATGCCTCGTCGACCGGAGCAAAACCATGGCGACCGAGTTCCAGTCCGGACAGTGTGTCCGCAGCGGTGGCGAGCAAGCCTGCACGCAGTGTCTCGATCTGCTCGAGCGTCATGGTGCGCCCGTTGGCGACGAGCACGAAACCCGGCAAGGGCTCCGTCTCTGCAATAACGCGGAGGCCCAGTTGGCTATAGCGATCGGCGATCGTCCGCTTTAGCCCGCCGAAGGCGTACTTGCCCCCCACCAGTGCGAGGGCCACCGCCTCGTGGCTACCGAGATAGTCGGCGGACATCTCCTCGATGTCCGCGCCGCCGTGTTGCAACAACCAGGCGCTGGCCAGGTAGCCGCAGGTCGATATCGGCTGGGTGAGCGCAATGCGCGCGGGCGGCTGCGGCACTTCGTGCAGTCGCTGTTCATTCGGCGCACTCAGCCCGGTCGGGATATCGGTCGCTGATGCGAGCGTGCAGGTGTAATGCGCCTTCCCGTCGCTGCCAAGAAAGCCGGCCACGACGACGGCATCGGGCGCCATCAGCTGCAGCTCGCGCAAAGGCAGCGGACCGAGGTGCAGCAAGTCGATTTCATCCGCCACGAAGGCGCGCAGAATTTCGCTGTAATCGGCAAGATGCCGAATCGTTACCGGTCCGCCATGCAACCGCTGCAGGTGTGCCGCCAGCGCCTGGCTATGCGCGACCGTGTTGCGCGGGTTCTCCATCGGCAGGGGCACGAAAACCAGTGGCTCCCCCGGCATCGCGGACGCCGGCAAGCACAAGAGCAACGTCGCGACCCAGCCTTGGAGCCTGTGCCCAACCATGAAAAAATCCGCCCGAGAAGTACGTATCTCTCTGAGCTATCGGCAGATTGCCGGCGAAACTTGAGGAAGAATCAGCTCTCCGGATCGAGCAGCCATCGCTGCAGCCAGGTGGCTATCTCCCCGTAGAAGTGGCGGCTGTTGTGACCGTCCAGGATCCAGTGGTTCTCATGCGGATAAACCAGCAGGCGGCTTTCCACCTGTTGCCGCTGCAGTGCGGTCCAGTACTCGAGGACGTTATTGATGGGCACGCGGTAGTCGAGCTGCCCGATGGTCACCAATACCGGCGTGGACCACTCGGCGGCGAAGCGGATCGGATTCTGCTCATCCCACAAGTCCGGCACTTCCCATGGCGGCCCGCCGATATTTTCCTCGCGATGGTAGACCGCGTCACTGGTGCCCCACTGAGTCATCAGGTTGACCAGGCCCGCGTGACTGACCAGGCAGCGATACCTGTCGGTCGTCCCCTGCAACCAGTTGGCGAGATGCCCTCCGTAACTGGCCCCGGCGGCGCACTGCCGCTCGCCATCGATGAAGCCGTAGCGCTCGATGGCCACGTCCGCCGCCTGGTTGATCTCCTCGGCAGGCCCGCGTAGCGGATCACCCTGGATAGACTGGGCGAAAGCCTCGCCGAAGCCCGTCGAACCGGTGTAGTTGGTCGCCAGCACCACGTAATCCGAGCCGGCCAGCAGGTGATAGTTCCAGCGCAGATGGAAATAGTCCCGGAACATCCCGTGCGGGCCGCCGTGGATCAGCACCAGCAGGGGGTAACGCCGCTGAGGATCGAAGCCCGCGGGGCGCACCAGCAGGCTGTGGATCGGCGTACCGTGCTCGTTTTCGAACCAGAAATGCTCCGGCCGCTGCATGTCCAGCGGCGCGACATGCTCGGCGGTGAACGACGTGAGCGCCTGGTGCCCGCCGTTGCGCAGGTCGATCCGGACCACTTCCGCCGGGCTGACCGAGCTTTCGAAGCGCGCCAGGAGCACCGGGCGTCGGCCGAGACTGGAAATCGAAAGGTCGCTGTAGATCCCCGCTTCCATGTCGAAGGCCGGCTGCGCCCGGCCATCGCGGACCTTCGCCCGGTAAAGCCGCACGTGGCCGGCATTTTCCGCCAGGATGAAAACTTCCCGGCTGTCGGGGGCAACGGCGAAACGGCGCACGCGGCGCTGCTCGGGCATCTCGATCTCACCAGCCACCGATGCCGCCGGCCAGTCGAGACGCACCAGCCGCGCGGCGTTGTACACCCGATCGGTGCGCGGCGTGCGGGTCGCATAAAGGCTGCTACCGTCGGGACTGAAAGTCGGCGAACCCCAGTTGTCGCCTTCCGCGTCGACCGATCCGCCGGTCAGGCGGCGCGGCTCGCCGCCGCTCGCCGCAACCTGCCACAGGTCGGTATGGGTAAAGGCGAAGGCGGCACGATGGCGATTGGTGCTTGCGACGAACACCAGCGATTCGCCGTCCGGCGCCCAGCGGGCGTCGAGCTCGCTGCCGCCCGGTGTCGGCCGGCCGTCGTAACCCGGTAACGCGACGAGGGCGCTGCCGGCGAGCAGATCCCGCGCCTCGCGCTCGTCCAACCCCTGCACCATCAGGCGCGGCTGGCGCTCGGTGCGCCACCGGTCCCAGTTGCGAATCGGGAAGCCGGTGTAGGTCAGCACCTCGTGCTTGCGGGCCTCTTCTTTCTCGCTGATGCGCCGGCTGTCCGCGTCGCTGCGACTGTCGGGATGCACGTCGCTGACGAAAGCGATGCGACCGCCGTCCGGGGAAAAGATCGGTTTGCGCGCACCGGTGCTGATCGACGTGACACGTCGGGCTTCACCGCCCATCGCCAGGTCGAGCACGTAGACCTGGGGCGCCTCGTCGCCTTCGCGCTGTGTTGTGAATGCGATGCGCGTGCTGTCGGGACTCCAGCTTGCGCCGGATTCCGCGCCATCTGCAAAGGTCAGCTGCCGGGGCGACTCGCTGCCATCGGTCGGCACCAGCCAGAGGTGGCTCGCCTGTTCGTCGCTGTCGTAGGCCGGCCGGGCGACCACCACGACCGCCCACCGGCCGTCGGGGCTGATTTCCGGGCTGCCGACCCGCGGCATCAGCCACAGGTCCTCGTGCGTGATGGGCCGCTGCGAATCGGCAGCGACGGGCGGCGCAAAGACGGCGAAAGCCCCGAGGATCAGGACAAGCAGGCGAAACAGATGCAGCATCGGATACTCCGTGAGCAGGAAAGCCGTAACAGGAAATTCTATTCGATCGGGGAGCGAAAGCCGGGGGGTTTGACGACCAGCAGGTCGCAGGCGACATGATCGAGCAGCCGCTCCGCCGTGCCGCCGATGAAGACCTGCTCGAGGCGGCTGCGGGAAACCCCGCCGGTCACCAGGATATCGGCGCCGAGTTCGTCGACGAGGTGGGGCAGTTCCTTCTCCGGTCGACCTTCGACGATCCGCACGTGGGCCGCGGGGATGTCCCGTCCTTCCAGAAGTCTCAGGATCGCGCCCCTCAGCTGCTGCACCAGGTTGCCGAAATACTCTTCCGGCGGTGTGCCGAGCGCCTCGGGCATCAGCGCCAGTGCAGCCGTGGACTCGAGCGACGCCATCGACAACACGCAATGCGCCACCCAGGTCTCCGCCCCCATCGCCGCGCCGAGTCGTTCGGCCTCGGCAAGAATGGCCTGGTCCAGCTCGGCGTGCTCGTCGTCGCGATGACTCGGATCGACCGCTGCGAGCAACCTCGGGCACGCCGACCACCGCCGCCCCTTGACCAGCAGCAACGACGCCGGGCAGGTACGAATCAGCTGCCAGTCGGCGGCACTCAGCGTGGCGCGCTTCAGCCACTGGTGGTGGTGCGTTCGCATCACCACAAGACAGGCCTCCGTCACCAGGGCATGGCGTGCGATGGCCTCGTCGCGCGGGTTCGCATAGATCGCCGTAGTGCGCACTTCCAGGCCCTTGTCCCGCCACGGCGCCGCGCAGGTCTCCAACCATTCCCGCCGTGCTGCGACCCGGGCCTCACGCGCCGCCTCGACGCGCTCGGTGACCCGGAAATGACTGCCTTCCATGGCCTGGTCGAATTCGCAGGCGAACAACTCGAGCGGGGCGTTCAGTGCAGCCGCCAGCGTGGCGGCCCGTTCGAGGGCGACTCCCGCATCATCACCGGGATCGACGGCAGCGAGCACAGGTGCGGCAGAGTCTCGGTTCATGGGTCTTTACCTCAGCAGCGGGTTCCGCTGCTCGTCGTCGCCACCCTCGAGATCGAAGGACGCGCCGAGCGTGTGCAGGGCCGCCATATCGAGGATCGCCACCTCCCGTCGTTGCACGGCCACGATGCCGTCATCCTGGAAACGGGCGAACAGCCGACTGACCGTCTCGGTCGCCAGGCGCAGGTGGCTGGCGATGTCGCGCCGTGGCATCGGGAGGCTCAGGACGTCGGCCGACAGCCCACGACGATGATATCGCCTTGAAAGGCCGAGCAAGAACCCGGCCAGGCGTTCCTCGGCGCTGTGGTCGGTCGCCAGTTTCGCGCTGGCCGAAAGCTCGCGGCTCATGATTCGCAGCACCTGTGTCTGCAGGCCGGGCACCTCGTGGATCAACTGCTCAAGGCGCGCGAAGGGCAACGCGCAGACCGAGGCTGTCTGCAATGACACTGCGTTGCAGCGGTTGCGGCCTGAATGGATGCCGTCGAGGCCGGCCAGTTCGCCCGCCAGGTGGAATCCGAGCACGTGCTCGCGGCCCTGGCTGTCGATCGTGTAGGTCTTGAGCGCGCCTTTCTTGACGGCGTACAGCGCATGGAAATCGTCGCCTTCGCGGAACAGGTGATCGCCGGGACGGATCGGCCCGCGGGTATGGACGATGGATTCGAGACGCTGCATGTCTTCGTTATCCAGCCCCAATGGCAGGCATAAATCGCGAAGCGTGCAGCTGCGGCAACTCTGGCGGAGATGCGCGATGCTGATGATATTCGAGCTCCCGTCCGCTGCCACCTCAACCCCAAAATATTAGTGCCTGTTGATTATAAACAGAGGCTTGCGCGACCAGCCTAGTGGAAACACTTATTTACCCTTCGGAAGACCGCAGTCCAGAATTGATCCAGGTCAATTCAGGGCTGGTGAGCATGACTAGAATTCCATGTAAATTCAACAACAAAGCATGGGAGCTCCAAAATGCGTACGTTTGCTTCAACTCTCGCCCTCGTCGCCGCCCTCGGTCTCGCCGCACCGGCCTATGCCCACGAGGCGGGCGACTGGCTCGTTCGCTTCGGCGGCAGCAATATCGATCCGAAGAGCGACAACGGCTCCTTCGATCTGACGGGCGTAACCCTTCCGAGCGTCGGGGACCTCGGTGTTCAAGATGTCACTGTCGACAGCCAGATCGGCGTGACCTTCAACATCACCTACATGTACACCGCCAACCTTGGCATCGAACTGCTCGCGGCGCTGCCCTACGAGCACGACATCGAAGTGGCGGGGCTGCCAGGTACGGCCGCGACCGTGACCCATCTGCCGCCGACGCTCAGCCTGCAGTACCACTTCATGCCCGACGCGGCGTTCCAGCCCTATGTGGGTGCCGGCCTGAACCTGACCTGGTTCCTGGACGACAGCAAGGAAGAAGGTCTTCGCTTCGTCGACGACGACCTCGGTGTAACCACTGGACTGGATGTCGACAGCACTTCGGTCGGCCTCGCCGCCCAGGTGGGCTTCGACTACATCGTCAACGACACCTGGTTCATCAACTTCGACGTACGCTGGATCGACATCAGCACCGACGCGACCCTGACGGTCGACGGCGCCGACGTCAGCACGGCGAAAGTGGATATCGATCCGATCGTGTACGGCCTGCACGTCGGCTATCGCTTCTGAACCCTGCGCGGGGTGAATTCCCCGCGGCCCGCAAGAAGTCCCGGGGCGTTCTCGCCCCGGGCACCATGCAGAGAGCCGCGCGAGCGGCTCTCTGCATGTCGATGTCGCGTACAGATTCCCGTATTCCCGGGCGCGCTTCCTTGCCGCCCGTTCCAACCTCAGGCAGCCGGTAGAGGACTATGACGACAGCAAGTGCATATAACGACAAGGTCGTCCGCCAGTTCACAATCATGACCATCGTGTGGGGCGTGGTCGGAATGTTGGTGGGAGTGATCATCGCCGCCCAGCTCATGTGGCCGGCTCTCAACTTCGACGTGCCCTGGCTCAGCTACGGACGGCTCCGTCCGCTGCACACCAACGCGGTGATCTTCGCCTTCGGGGGGTCCGCATTGTTTGCCTCGTCCTACTACGTCGTGCAGCGCACCTGCCATGTGCGGCTGTTTGCCGACAAGCTTGCGGCCTTCACTTTCTGGGGCTGGCAGGTCGTCATCGTGCTGGCGGCCATCACTCTGCCGCTCGGTCTCACCCAGAGCAAGGAGTACGCGGAACTCATCTGGCCGATCGATATCCTGATCGCCGCGGTGTGGGTGTCTTATGCCGTCGTGTTCTTCGGCACCATTGCGCTGCGGAAGGTCAAGCACATCTACGTGGCCAACTGGTTCTTCGGCGCCTTCATCCTCACCGTGGCCGTGCTCCACATCGTCAACAGCCTGGCGCTGCCGACCAGCATCGCGCATTCCTATCCGGTGTACTCCGGCGTGGTCGACGCGATGGTGCAGTGGTGGTACGGGCACAACGCCGTCGGCTTCTTCCTGACCGCGGGCTTCCTCGGCATGATGTACTACTTCGTGCCCAAGCAGGCGGGCCGGCCGATCTTTTCCTACCGCCTGTCGGTGGTGCATTTCTGGGCGCTGATCTCCCTCTACATGTGGGCCGGGCCGCACCACCTGCACTACACCACCCTGCCCGACTGGGCGCAGACCCTCGGCATGGTGTTCTCGCTGATGCTGCTGGCGCCCTCCTGGGGCGGCATGATCAACGGCATCATGACGCTGTCGGGCGCCTGGCATAAGCTGCGCACCGACCCGATCCTGAAGTTCCTCATCGTCTCGCTGTCGTTCTACGGTATGTCGACCTTCGAGGGTCCGATGATGTCGATCAAGACGGTCAATGCCCTGTCGCACTACACCGACTGGACCATAGGCCACGTGCACTCCGGCGCGCTGGGCTGGGTGGCGATGATTTCCATCGGCTGTGTCTACATGCTGGTCCCGAGGCTGTTCGGCAAGCAGGAGATGCACAGCGTCAAGGCCATCGACATTCATTTCTGGGTGTCCACCATCGGCGTGGTGTTGTACATCGCCGCCATGTGGATGGCCGGCGTCATGCAGGGCCTCATGTGGCGGGCCGTCAACGACGACGGGACCCTCACTTACACTTTCATCGAGAGCATCGCGCGCACCTATCCCTTCTATGGCGTGCGCCTGCTCGGCGGACTGCTGTTCCTCAGCGGCATGCTGATCATGTGCTGGAACACGTGGCGCACGATCCGCGATGCGAAGATCGAGGATGTTCCGGTCATGGCGCCGGCGCACTAGGAGGGATGCTGGGATGAAACACGAACTTATCGAAAGAAAAGTCGGCCTGATGGCCGTGCTGGTCGTGCTGGTCATCAGCATCGGCGGCCTGGTGGAGATCGTCCCGCTGATCTTCGATTCGCAGGTGCGCGACCCGGCCGACGGCGTCGAGCCGCATACGGCGATGGAGCTCGCGGGGCGGGACGTCTACATCCGCGAGGGCTGCTACGGTTGCCACTCGCAGATGATCCGGCCGTTCCGCGCGGAAACCGAGCGCTATGGGCACTACTCGCTCGCCGGAGAGTCCGTCTACGAACGGCCGTTCCAGTTCGGCTCGAAACGCACGGGCCCCGACCTCGCGCGGGTCGGCGGCCTGTACAGCGACGAGTGGCACCGCCTGCATCTCAGGAACCCGCGCATGCTGGTCCCCGAGTCGAACATGCCGGCCTACCCCTGGCTCGAGACGCGCGAACTCAATCCGCGCGCCGTCGAGAAACGCATGCTGGCCCTGCGCCGGCTCGGGCATCCCTACTCGGACGAAGACATCGCCGCCGCCGCCAAGGCCGTCAGCGGCAAGACCGAGATGGACGCAATGATCGTTTACCTGCAAAGCCTCGGAACGAATCTCGGGCGGGGGCGCTGACCATGAGCGAAGGCACCTGGCACGTCGTCTGGACGGTGCTGATGATGACCGCCTTCATCGGCATCGTCGTCTGGGCCTGGAGCAGTCGCCGCCGCAAGGATTTTGAAGAAGCCGCAAGACTCCCGCTTGAAGAAGAGGAGCCCGGCGGCCCCGAGAGCACTCCTGAGGACGAGGAATCGCGATGAGCAGTTTCTGGAGCGGATGGATCATTCTTCTTACCGTGGTCAACATCATCGGCGCCGTTTGGCTTTTGCGGGTGACGTCGAAGACCTCTCCCGATGAAAAGGCCTCCGATACGACCGGCCATGTCTGGGACGGCGACCTCGAGGAATACAACAACCCGCTGCCCCGCTGGTGGCTGTGGTTGTTCTACCTGACGGTGGTGTTCTCGATCATCTACCTGGTGCTTTACCCTGGGCTCGGCAACTTCCAGGGCGTGCTGGGATGGAGCCAGACCGGGCAGTACGAGGAAGAAGTCGCGCGCATGGACGAGCGGCAGCGCGAGTTTTTCGCCCGCTTCGACGACATGTCCATCCCGGAGATGGCGGGCAACATGGAAGCGATGGCAGCGGCCGGAAACATCTTCGGCAACCGTTGCGCGCAGTGCCACGGTGCCGACGGCCGCGGCGCACCGGGCTTTCCGAACCTGACGGACGATGCCTGGCTATGGGGCAGTGACGAGAGTGCGGTGCTCACGAGCATCAAGCAGGGGCGCAGCGGCGTCATGCCGCCGATGGCGGACGCCATGGGCGGCGCCAGCGGCGTCAGCAACATGGTGGAATACGTCCGCAGCCTGTCGGGCCTTTCCCACGATGAAGCGATGGCGGCGCAGGCCCAGCCGACCTGGGCGGTGTGCGGCGCCTGCCACGGCATGGACGGAACGGGGCAGACTGCGATGGGCGCGCCGAACCTGACCGACGACAACTGGCTTTACAGCGCCGACCGCGCGACGATCGCCGAGTCCATCACCCAGGGGCGGCAGAACCATATGCCGGCGCAACTCCCGATCCTCGGGGAGCAGCAGTCCCGCGTGATGGCTGCCTACATCCTGCGGTTGTCCGGTCAGGCCGAATAACGAGGTACGAAATGGCATCCGATTCCATCGGGCGGCCGGTTCACGGTGACGAAACTGCGAGCCGGCCCTGGCGGCGCCGGCAGCGCGACTTCGCCTACGTCGCTTGGGCCTCCTTTCTGATGGCCTGTGCAGCGTCCGCGGTGTTCTTCGCGATGGTGGACCCGGAGGTGCTCTCGGGCACCACGACACCGGGCTGGGAAATCAGCCGGCAAGCCGGATACGCGATCGGCTTCTTCGGCTTCTGGCTGCTGACCGCCGGCACCGCCGCCTTTGCGATCTGGCTGGTGCGCACGGAAAACCAGGCGGGCGGCGAGGAAGACGCATGAACGCCCGTGCGGAGGGCGGCAATAACGACGCCGCCCCTGATTCCTTCTACGTCGCACACCAGAAGATCTACCCGCGGGAGGTCAAAGGCCGCTATGCATCACTGCGCAACCTCGCCGCATGGGTGCTGCTCGGCATCTACTACCTCCTGCCGTGGATCCCGTGGGACGACCGGCAGGCGGTGCTCTTCGACCTGCCGGCGCGCAAGTTCTACATCTTCGGCCTGACCTTCTGGCCGCAGGATTTCTTCCTCATGGCGTGGCTGCTCATCATCGCCGCGCTGACCCTGTTTTTCGTCACCGCCGTCGCCGGGCGCCTGTGGTGCGGCTACGCCTGCCCGCAGACCGTCTGGACCGAGGCGTTCCTGTGGATGGAACGCATCACCGAAGGCAACCACAGCCAGCGCCGCAAGCTCGACCAGGGACCGTGGACCCGCGAGAAGTTGCTGCGCAAGGGCGCGAAGCAGTTTCTCTGGGTCGGCTTCGCACTCTGGACGGGGTTCACTTTCGTCGCCTATTTCACCCCGGCCCGCGAACTGGGACCGAAGCTCCTGAGTTTCTCGGCCGGCCCCTGGGAGACGTTCTGGGTCCTGTTCTACGGCTTCGCGACCTACGGCAACGCCGGGCTGCTGCGCGAGCAGGTCTGCAAGTACATGTGTCCTTACGCGCGCTTTCAGAGCGCCATGTTCGACAAGGACACGATGATCATTTCCTACGACGAGAAACGCGGGGAACCGCGCGGCCGTCGCAAGCGTTCCGTGGATCCGCGTGCCGTGGGCCTCGGCGACTGCATCGAGTGCAGCATGTGCGTGCAGGTCTGCCCGACGGGCATCGACATTCGGGAGGGCCTGCAGATCGAGTGCATCGCCTGCGCGGCCTGCGTCGACGTGTGCAACAACGTCATGGACAAAATGGACTACCCGCGCGGCCTGATCCGCTACTCGACTCATCACGCGATGGAGGAGCAGCAGCCGGTGCGCGTCCTGCGGCCACGCGTGATGATCTACGGTGCACTGCTGCTCGCCCTTTTGATCGGCTTTGGTGCCGCCGTGGCCAATCGCAGCACGCTCATCGTCGATGTGATCCGCGACCGCAACACCCTGTATCGCGAACTGCCCGGCGGGTTCATCGAGAACGTCTACACCGTCACTTTCGTCAACAAGACGGAGGCCGAGCGGCGCTACGAGTTGTCCGCCAGTGGTCTCGAGGACCTCGAGCTCAGCCTCGATGCGTCCCTGCCGCTGATCTCCGCACCGGGCGAGGTGCGGCGGGTGCCGGTGCGGCTGCGGGCCCCGGCCGATGCGGTACCGCCGGGTGGCACGGAAGTCACCTTGTTCGTCGAGGCGGTCGGCGCCGTGCCGACGACCATCGAGCGCAGCACCCCGTTTCTTGGCCCGACCGATTCTCGCGGAGGCTCACGTTGAACGCCGCACCACCACCCGAGCCCTGGTACCGCCAGTTCTGGCCGTGGTTCCTCATCGCGCTGCCGGCCTCGGTCGTGATCGCCAGCTTTTTCACTATCTGGCTGGCGATCAGCCACCCCAACCCCATGGTCGTGGATGATTACGCCCGCATCGCGCGCTCCACGGAGCTGCGCATGGAGCGCGACCAGGCCGCCGCAGCGCTGGGTGTCACCGCCAAGATACGATTCATCGCCGGTGCGGACATCGTCGACGTGGTGGTCGAACCGCCCGCCGTGTCACCCGAATCGCTGCAGTTGCGGCTGTCCCACCCGCTCCTGGAGGAACGCGACCAGGTCATCGATCTTGTTCGCATGCCGGGTGGATGGAGCGGCGAGGTGGCGCCGCCGGAGGGTCGCTGGTATCTGCAGCTCTATCCCGGCGACGGCACGTGGCGGCTTTCGGGAGAGCTGCGGGACCAGGACGAGGTGGCCCTCGCGCCACCGCGGATTCCCTGAGCGCCGGTGGTCGAGAGCACCTGCTTCCACTGCGGCGAGGTCCTCACCGGGACGGAACCCTGGTTCGTAACCATCGAGGACGCGCCGCACCGCGTCTGCTGTCCCGGCTGCAAGGCGGTCGCCGAACTGATTGCCGATACCGGCCTGGCGGATTTCTACCGCTTCCGGACGCTGCCGGCGAACCGCCCGAAGGGTGGCGTCGCCGCCGAGGCCCCTGATCAGCCGTGGCGTCCGTTCGACCGGCCGGACATGCTCGACGCCGTCAGTGCCCCGACCGATGACGGCTTGCGCACCTGCACCATGCTGGTCGAGGGGGTGCGTTGCGCCGCCTGTGGCTGGCTGATAGAGCGCAGCCTCGAGCAGGTCCCGGGCGTGCGCGAGATCCGCGTCAATCCGGCGACCGCACGCGCCCGACTCGTCTGGGAACCGGGGGTGTTGCCGCTAAGCGGCGCGCTGGGGGTGCTGTCGCGGCTCGGTTACCAGCCGCATCCCGGCAGCGCGGGCGCGGCGGACATGGCCTTGCGCGAGCGGCGCGGGGCCCTGCGCCGCCTGGGCGTCGCCGGCATCGGCATGATGCAGGTCATGATGTACGCCGTGGCGATGTACGTCGGCGCCTTCCAGGACATGGACGCAGGGCTCGAGAACCTGTTCCGCTGGGTCAGCCTGCTGGTGGCAACGCCGGTGGCGCTTTATTCCGGCCGGCCGTTCTTCACCGGCGCGTGGCGCGACATTCGCGCCGGCCGGCCTGGCATGGACGTGCCCGTGGCGCTGGCCGTCGGGGCCGCGTGGACCGCCAGCGTGCTGCACACGCTGTCCGGCCACGGCGAGGTGTATTTCGACTCCGTGACGATGTTCGTGTTCTTTCTCTCGCTGGCGCGCTACCTGGAGATGAGCGCCCGCCACCGCGCCGGCGATACCCAGGAAGCGCTCGCACGGCTGCTCCCCGAAGCGGCGCGGCGGCGCGGCCCCGACGGCGCATGGGAAAGCGTGGCGCTGAGGGAACTGCGGCCCGGCGACATCGTTTCCGTGCGGCACGGCGAGACGCTGCCGGCGGACGGCCGGCTCAGTGCGGACGGGGCGCGTCTCGACGAATCCATGCTGACCGGCGAGTCGCGTCCGCGGCTGCGCCAGGCGGGTGACAGCGCGCTGGCGGGCAGCGTGAACCTGGGCGACCCTGTGGAGTTCGAGGTCGAACGCACCGGTGCGGACACGCTGGTTTCAGCCATCGGCCGCCTGCTCGACCGGGCCCAGGCGGAGCGCACACCGATCGCAGCCACGGCCGATCGCATCGCCCGCTGGTTCGTGGTCGGCGTGCTCAGCGCGGCCGCGCTGACCTGGTTCGCCTGGAACGCCATCGATCCTTCACGCGCCTTCGAAATCACGCTCGCCGTGCTCGTGGTGACGTGCCCGTGCGCACTCTCGATCGCCACGCCTGCCGCGTTGACAGCCGCGACGGGCTACCTGGCGCGGCACGGCCTGCTCGTGACGCGCGCCGGCGCCATCGAGCGGCTCGCCCACGTGGAGCGGGTGATCTTCGACAAGACCGGCACGCTCACCCTGGGCCAGCCGCGCATCACGGACGTCGAGACCCGGGGTGAACTGGACGCCGAAGGAGCCCTGGGAATCGCCGCCGCCCTGGAAGCCGAGTCGGAACATCCGATCGCCCGGGCTTTCGCCATCGCGCAGGCGCGCAGCGAGGCGACGGACGTCCAGGTGAGCCCGGGACTCGGGATCGAGGGTCGCGTGGCAGGACGCCGCTGGCGACTCGGGCGGCCCGACTGGGTCACGAACCTCGCCGGTGCTTCCATCTCCGAAGACACCGACGCCTGCGGCGACACGAACGACGCGAAGGAGCAGACCGTGGTCTGGCTGGCCAGCGGCGACGGGCTGGCGGCCCGGTTCAGCCTGGCTGATCGCCTGCGTGCCGGGGCGCGTGCGGACGTGGCCGGACTGCTGGAACTCGGGATCGCCGCCGAGATCGCGAGCGGCGACAGTGCCGACGCCGTGGCACCGATGGCCGCCGCGGTGGGAATCCGCCAGTGGCGAGCGGGGATGACGCCCGAGGACAAGCTGGCGCTGTTGCGCGAAAGGCAAGGCGGCGGCGCGGCCGTCGCGATGATCGGCGACGGCGTCAACGACGCACCGGTGCTGGCGGGCGCCGACGTGTCCGTCGCCATGGCAGGCGGAACGCCCCTCGCCCAGACCAGCGCCGACATGGTGCTGCTGGGTGCGGCACTCCATCCCCTCGGCGAGGGCATCCAACATGCGCGTCGCACGCTGCGCATCGTGCGGCAGAATCTCGTCTGGGCGGCAAGCTACAACGCGGTCGCCCTGCCGCTCGCGGCGACGGGTTTCATCGCGCCGTGGATGGCGGCCATCGGCATGTCCGCCAGTTCCCTGCTGGTGGTGCTCAATGCCCTGCGGCTCTCCCGCAAACCGAAGCGCCCCCGCCTCGCCAACCCGCCGGTGATCACGGAGAATGCCGGGGCATGAGCATCCTCTACCTCATGATTCCGATGGGCATCCTGATCGTGGTGGGCGCGTTGTGGGCGTTTTTCTGGGCGGTGGACAGCGGGCAGTTCGACGACCTTGAGAGCCCCAGCTGGCGCATCCTGCTGGATGACGACACCCGGCCGCCCCCGCGGCCCGGAGAGAAGGATGACGCCGAGAGCCCGGAGGAGCGGCGACCGTGAGCGGCCTCGAAACCAGCCTCCTGGCGGCGCTGGTCGCAGGACTGGTGGGCAGCGTCCACTGTTTCGGCATGTGTGGCGGGATCGCCGGGGCACTCGGTATGGCCGGCGGCGGGCGCACCTCGCTGGCCGTGTCCTACAGCGTCGGGCGCGTCGCCAGCTATGCGGTCGCCGGCGCCATTGCGGGCGCCATCGGCGCAGGCCTCGCCGGGGTGGCGGGGCTCGGCCCGTGGCTGCGCCTCGTGATGGGCCTGCTGCTCGTGATTCTCGGGCTGCAGGTCGCGTTGAACCTCAAGCTGCTCGCGCCGCTGGAAGCCGCCGGTGCCGGACTGTGGCGCCGCCTGGCCCCACTCGCCCGGCGTTTAATCCCCCCACGTCATGCCGGCCAGGGCTTCGCGCTCGGCGCGCTGTGGGGCTGGCTGCCCTGCGGCCTCGTGTACGGCATGCTGGCAGCGGCAGCCGGCAGCGGCAGCGCGCTCAATGGCGCAGCCTTCATGGCGGTCTTCGGGCTGGGCACGGCGCCCGCCATGATCGGGCTCACGTGGGCCTCCGGTCGCGGCGGCACATGGCTCACCGCCGGCAGGCGGCGGGCGCTGGGCTGGTTGCTGGTGGCGTTCGGTGCATGGACCGCCGCCACCCCGCTGATGCACATGACGGGCAACCACGACCACGGCAATCACGGCGGCGGGCCCGCCGAACATTCCCGCCACGATCACGAGCACCACGAAGCCCGGCTGCAGTCGCCGGCAAAGTCACCCCGAGCAATCAGCTAGAATCCCGCCTCGTCCCGCAGGAGAACCGACTCATGTCCCAATCATCTACCAGCCCTTCCGCCTCCCGCCGCGTCTTGTCCGTCGCCTCGCCAGGCGTCGTCACCGGCGATGCCGTCATGGCGATCTTCCGCCTGGCGCAGGCCGAGGGATTCGCGCTGCCGGCCGTGAACGTCGTCAATTCCAATTCGGTCAATGCCGTGCTGGAAGCAGCGCACACGGCGAACTCCCCGGTCATCATCCAGTTCTCCAACGGCGGCGGCACGTTCTTCGCCGGCAAGTCCCTGCCGAACGACCAGCACCAGGCCGCGGTTCTCGGCTCCATTGCGGGCGCCCGCTACGTGCACGCGGTGGCCGCGAATTACGGCGTCCCGGTGATCCTGCATACCGACCACTGCGCGCGCAAACTGCTGCCCTGGATCGATGGGTTGCTGGACGCCGGCGAAAAACATTTTGCGGAAACCGGTAAACCGCTCTATTCCTCGCACATGCTCGACCTTTCCGAGGAACCCCTGGAAGAGAACATCGACACCTGCGCAGCCTACCTCGAGCGCATGGCGCCGCTGGGCATGACGCTGGAGATCGAACTGGGCGTGACCGGCGGCGAGGAAGACGGCGTGGACAACACGGGGATCGACAACTCCGCGCTTTACACTCAGCCGGAAGAAGTCGAATACGCCTACCGCGTGCTGTCCGCCATCAGCCCGAACTTCACCGTCGCGGCCTCGTTCGGCAACGTCCATGGCGTCTACAAGCCGGGTAACGTGCTGCTGACACCCGAGATACTGAAGAACTCGCAGGCGCACGTCAGCGCGGTGCATGGCACGAACGACAAGCCGGTCAGCTTCGTCTTCCACGGTGGTTCCGGGTCGGAGAAGGACAAGATCGCCGAGGCTATTTCCTACGGGGTCGTGAAGATGAATATCGACACCGACACGCAGTGGGCGACATGGATGGGAGTGCGCGACTATTACGAGGCGAAGCGCGACTATCTCCAGGAGCAGATCGGCAATCCCGACGGAGACGACAAGCCGAACAAGAAGTACTACGACCCTCGCGCCTGGCTGCGCGAGGGCGAGAAGTCCATGGTGAACCGGCTGCAGGAGGCTTTCGCGGACCTCAACTGCGTCGATCGCAACTGAGGGACAAGCGCGCGGCGGCGAGGCGGGACATCATCCCGAAGGGTCAGCCCGGCGGTTCCCCCGCGGGCTGACTGTCGGGCTCGGGAGGTGCTGCGTCTGCGGGGACCGCTTCGTCGGTGACCCCGACCGCGCCGCTGTCCGCAGTCCCGACGTCCGCCGGACCCTCACTCGAGGTGGTCAGGGCCTCCAGGCGCGCTGCCTCCGCCTCTTCCTCGGCCCGGATGCGCAATTCACGCTCCTGCTCCAGCTGCTCCCGATATTCTGCCCGCGCGTTTTCGAACGCCTGCTCGCGGGCCTCGCGCATGGTGCGTTCCTCGATCGCCGCAATGCGCTCTGCCGCCTGGCGCGCGTTGGCACATTCCCGGGGATCCATGGCGGAGGGATCTTCCTGGCAACGGGTCAGAGTGCCGTAGAGCACGGCCTCGTTGTCCAGGAAATCCACCACGGAAAGGGTCTTTTTCTCCGCGCATCCACCCAGTAACAGGGAGGCGCCCAGCACCAGCAACGCAGTTCTCATGTTCGATCCTCGCGGTGACCGCGAAAACATCAGTGTAGCTTTCGACGATGAACTCGTGCCGCGCACCGCGTCACATTCATAGCGCATCGGCGGGCGGCGGACTGCCGGCGGGCGCGGGGGATGGTAACCCGCCCCCGGCGCGCAGCTCCCCGTCGGCAGAGAAATAAAGCTTCAGTTTCTGCTGCCATCGGGCCAGATCGGGTTGCCATTCCTCGGGCGGCGGGGGGGTGCGCTCCAGGTCGAACAGCTTCATTTCGCCGCTGTCGGATCCCCCGACGAATACGATGCGTGAACCGTCGGGCGCTCCGCTGCGCCATGCGGCGGGGGGCATCTCGGCCGACAGCAGCCGGCTGGTCGTCACCACGAGCCTGCCATCGGCCGGCTCGAGGCGATGAATCCAGGCGTCCGTCTGTGCCAGCAACGTCGTGCCGTCGGGCGAAAACTGCAGGCTTTGCACCGGCGCCGCGAGCGTCGCGCTCAACACGCGGCCAGCGGTGTCCAGCCCCCACGCGCGCACCAGCCCGGCGGCGCCGGCCACGGCGATGCTGCGGCCGTCATGGCTGACCGCGAGCCGGGTGACGGGCTCGTCCAGGGTATCCGACCAGAGCCGCTCGCCGCTGGCCACATCCCAGCTTTCCACGTCGCCGGCGGGCGTCCCGGTGAAGGCCCGCAACCCCGAGGGATCGAAGGCGACGACGTTGACGGCCCGCCCCGCACCCAGGGCTGCGCCCGGCTGGCCGCTCTCCGCGTCCCAGCTGCGCGCGCCGAGTGCGCCCGCAGTGAGCAGGCGGCGCCCGTCGGGACCGAGGTCGACGCTGTGCACGTCGCCGCTGCCATGCTGGAACAATGCACCGATCGGAGCGCCGCTGCCGGCATCCCACAACAACACGCTGCCGTCGGCGCCGACACTGGCGACACGATCGCCATCAGGCGAAAAAGCCATCGCCGTCACCGGACCGCCATGGCGCGCTTCACCCCCGGTGACCACCGTCTGGCGCAGTTCCAGCGAGTAAGGATCGCGCGTTCGCAGCCGTACCCGCCCGTCCGGCAGTCCCGCGCCCACCCGCAGGCCCGAAGCGGCCAGCGCAACCACCGGCGCCATGCGCGGCAACTCGGCCGCCGGGGATGCGCCGCCCAGCGACCAGATCCGCAGGCTCCGCGTCCCATGACCCGTGAGCAGTTCTTCGTGCTCCGTGAACAGACTCGCGTGCCGCGTCATTCGATCCTCCGCGCCCTGGCTGACCACGCTTCCGGCATCGTTGCCCTGCGCGAGAAGCGGCTCGCGCGGCGCCCTCTCTGGAAGCGCCCAGACCTCATATGCCCCGGCCGAGGCGGGCAGCGCAACGCGTCGCCCGCCCGGATCGAAACCGAACGGCGCCCGGTCACCGCCGGGGCGGACCAGCGCGAGTTCCGCCCGTGACGCAGCGAGATCCCAGACGCGCCGCTCGCCCCGCTCGTCCACGCTTGCAAGGTAGCGCCCGGAAGGATCGAAGCCGAGCGCGACGACGGGCCCGCCCGGAATCAGCTCATCCAGCAACATGCCGTCGGTCGCATGCCAGACGCGCACGACCTCGCCACGATCCGCGACTGCCAGCAAAAGGGCGCCCGGCGACACCGCGAGGGCCGCCACTTCCGCGGCGCCGCCCAGCCGGAACACCTCGCGGCCCGATTCGAGTTCCACGATCCAGGCACTGCGCAACTCGGCCTCAGCCATCGCCACGTAACGGCCGTCCGGCGACACGGCCGGTGCACTGACGAAGCCGCCGGGCGCGCTATAGCTGAAGCGCTCGCTGCCATCGACCTCCAGCACGCGCAGGGCATCTCCCGCCGAGCCACGCTCCAGGAGCATGAAAGTGCGCTCGTCGGCAAATCCGATCCATCGTTCGGCCGCTGTCACGTCGAAACGTCCCAGCGACACGGCTGCGTTCACATCCCAGAATTGCAACCGGCCGCTCGCCGCCACGTTGCGGGGCAAAGCCGCAACGACCGAACCACGAGGAGCCAGGGCGGCCTGCACCGCGGAGGTCAGGCTGGGCCCCGGCAGCAATAAAGGATTCTCCGGAATGTCCTGGGCACGATGCCCAGGATCCGCAGAGACACTCAGGCTCCAGCCGCGCAGGAAACCCGGCTCCCCGCCTGCCCGATCGGTGATTTCAAGTTGCCAGGTGCCGAGCGTCGGCTCGCCACGCAGCGCACGTAATCCGCGTGCGCGCGCCTCGTCGATCAGCAGCACGCCGCCCGTCGCGGCAATGTCGCCCAGCGGCAACGGGGCCGTGCGACCCGATGGCGCGACCAGCAAGGCCTGCAAATCCTGCGGGCGCGGATGATCCAGGCGCAACTCGACCGCGACCCGGGTGACCTGTCCATCGGCTTCCAGGCTGAGGCGTCTTCGCACCGTAACGAATTCCTCGGCGAGCAGCGGAAGTGCTGCCGGTCCCGTCGGCAAACCGGTCGCCCGGTCCCAGCGCTCCACGATGTTGCCCGCGGACAGGGTAACGACGGTGCGCCCGTCGGCCGGCGCGACCGCCTCGACCATGCCGGCGGGACGGACCACGGTCTGGAGCTGCCGATAGCCTCCTTCCGCCAGTTCGATCGCACGCCCGGCATCAGCCGTCGGTCCGGCCACATTGGCGCGCAGGCGGTACAGCAGGGCCTCGTCCCGCTGCTCGACGGCCTCGGCGAGCGCGGCCCGACGCTCCCAGTAATCCACCAGCAGCGCATCGGCGCGCGCCTCGTAACCGGGCAAGGCGCGCATCCGCTCGTCGATCAGCACCATGTCCGGCCAGGCCGCTGTCTGTCGCCCCTGGCGAGTCAGCACGCGAGCGAGCAGTCGATCCGCGCGCGACGCGAAGCCGGGAATGCGGCGCATCGCCGACCAGGCCTCCGTCGCCTCCTCCAGTTCGACCGAAGCGACGCGCAACGTTTGCTCGTAAGGCCGTGGCAGGACTTCGACGTAAGCCCATACGCTGCCCAGAGCGAGCAGCACGAGCGCGGCGACCCGCCCGTACTTGCCCCATTCGGGCGGCAAGGACTCGCGCGCCCAGCGATGCGAAAACACCTCGGCGTAGATTCGGTTTCTCACCACCAGGCGACGTTCGTCCGTCACCTTGACCAGGCCGCATACGCGCAGCAGCTCGTGCTTCGGATTGCCGGCCTCGTACTTCGGCCGGCGCTCCCGGCGGATGCGCTTGTACAGCCGCAGCGCGGGGCGGGCCAGCTCGTGGGCCCGATCCAGGCTGTCCAGCACGCGACTCGTGCTGGTCTCCCGGGTGATGGCGTTACGCGTGAAGAACCGTGCCGCGACCAGCTTGTCCACGGCCTCGTCGGAACTGACGGGCACGGCGCTGCGCGCCACCGCCTGGCAGAGCTTCTGGGTCAGGTAAGGATGACCCGAGGTCCAGTAGAAGATCCGGTAGAGCGCCCGCTCGGCGTCTCCCGCCGGCAGGCCGAGCCCGTCCGCCAGTGGTCGCGCCGCGTCGAAACGGAAGTCCGGCAGCTCGAGGCCCACGCCGATCTCAGCGGCCGCGAGGCCGGCGCGCCGCGCCTTTCCGGCAGGCAGGGCTGCGCCGAGGAGGACGAAGGACAAGCGATGGTATTCCGGCTCTCCGGCCCGCGCGTCATGACAGCCCCGGACGATGCCGAACAGTTCGGTCGCATAGTCGAGCTGCTCGACGCTGTCGATTTCGTCGAGAAAGATCGTCACCGGCGCGCGGGTTGCGCCGAGCACGATCTCCCAGAAGAACTCACCCAGGCGCTGGGCGGGCGACAGCGGCATGCGCTCCTGCCACCAGTCCTGCAGGTCGAGCTTCAGGCGCAGATCACGCAGCACCCGGTAAGCCAGGCCGTAATACCAGCGGCCGACGTCGGTGGAACCGTCGCGGCTGCCGAGCTGGGAAACATCGATGATGGCCGCCAGCTGCCCTTCGGCACGCAGGCGGCTCGCCGCACGTGCCACCAGGCTGCTCTTGCCAGAGAAACGTGGCGCAATGACATGGCAATAGTCCCGTGCGGCCAGGCGCTCGAGGAGCTCCCGGTCGGTAGGCCGGGTGATGTAACACGGACGATCGGGGGCTACCGGGCCACCCGCGACGAAAAAATCTTCCGCGCGGCGGCCGCGGATCGGCCGCGCAGGCTCCCGGGCGTCGCGGTTCGGGATATCGCCGGTTTCCGTCATGGGGTGCATTCTCCGTGACGCGGACCCGGGAAGCCAAGCTCAAGGCTGGCTTCCGGGTCCGTCGGCATCAATAATGGTGGCACGACAACCGCCAGAGTCCGCACCATGAACGACGCCTGTCACGAGCACAATCGCAGCCGACCTCTGCCGCAGGCGCCGAAAGCCTGGGGGGTGCGCCTGAGCCTGCCGGAAAACGATCCGATGCGCCCGATCCTCGGGGACGACTGGCACGAGTACCACTGGTTTGCCAGTGAAGCGGACCGCGAGCAGAAGATCGAGCAGTTGCGCCGCCAGTTCACCTACTACCGCAAAGGCGACCAGCCGACTTTCATCATCGAGCGGGTCAACCGCGAGACCGCCGCCGACTGAACCATGCAGAAAGGGTTTTCCGCCGGGTCCGGCGCCACGCGGGCCTTCGTCATAGTCGTCGCCGCGTTGCTCGGGACGCGTGCCGCCGCTACGGAACTGGATCCTGTCACCGTCACGGCGACGCGCTCCGCCGCCCCGATCGTGGCCACACCCGGCAACGCGGGCCTGATCGGCGCAGAAAGCATCGAGACCGTCGCGCCCACCCATGCCTCGGAGCTTTTCTGGCGCGTGCCGGGCACCTGGATCACCCGCAATAGCGGACAGGAAAGCCTGGTCGCGATCCGCTCTCCGGTGTTGTCGGGACCGGGCGCCTGCGGTGCATTCCTGTTCCTGGAGGACGGTATTCCGTCTCGGCCGGCCGGATTCTGCAACGTCAATCAACTCTTCGAACTCAACCTCGCCCAGGCACAGGCGATCGAAGTGATTCGGGGGCCCGGCAGTTCGCTGTACGGTTCCAACGCGCTGCACGGCATCGTCAACGTCCTGATGCCCGCGCCGGGAGAGGGGCGCGATTACTTGGCCATCGACGGCGGCCCCGCGGATTACCTGCGCGGGCGATTCAGCGGCGGGCGCTGGGACGGCGCGCGCGGATTTCGTGTCACCGGCCAGCTCGCTCACGACGGCGGATGGCGGAGGGCCACCGGTTACGAGCAGGCCAAGGTCAATGGTATCTGGCGGGCACGCGCGGGCGATACGGAGCGCGAGATCTCGGTCGCCGCCACCGCGCTCGACCAGGAGACGGCCGGCTTCATCGAGGGATTCCGCGCCTATCGCGACGCCGCGACCCGCCGGAGCAACCCGAACCCGGAGGCATTTCGCGAGGCCGACAGCCTGCGGATCGCCGGTGCCTGGCGGCGCGATAACGGCGCGCGGCGAGTCGAGATCCGGCCGTATCTGCGCGCCAGCGAAATGCGTTTTTTGCAGCACTTCCTCCCCGGCCAGCCGCTGGAGGACAACGGCCAGGTCAGCGGCGGCGTCCAGGTCACGGCGCGGCGTGCTGCCGCCGGCGGCATGCTGCACTACGGCATCGATGCGGAGATCGCCACCGGCTACCTGGAGCAGTCCCAGTCCGGCCCGACCACGGGGCTGCCGCCGCCTGTCGCCGCGCGGCGCCCGGCTGGCAAGCACTATGATTACGAGGTCCGCGCGCGCAGCCTGGCGCCCTGGCTGCACTGGGAGCGCCCCCTGGGAGATCGATGGAGCCTGGGGCTCGGGCTCCGAGGCGAAAGCCTCAGCTATGACTACGACAACCGCATGCTCGACGGCAACACTCGTGACGACGGCAGCGAATGCCCCGGCGGCTGCCTCTACACGCGCCCCGCCGATCGCGACGACCGCTTCGACAACCTGGCACCCAAGCTGACGCTCGGCTGGCGGCCGGCAGCGCGCCAGCTGGCCTGGGTGGCCGCGCGACGCGGCTTCCGCGCCCCCCAGGCGACCGAGTTGTACCGCCTGCAGAGCGGCCAGGTCGTGGCCGACCTCTCGAGCGAGACCATCGACAGCCTGGAGATCGGGTGGCGTGGTTACGCGGGAACGCTGGCCTGGGAACTGGCGGCCTACCGCATGGACAAGCAGAATTTCATCTTCCGCGACGGCGATGGGTTCAACGTCGCCGACGGACGGACTCGCCACGTAGGAGTGGAAGTCTCATTGCAGTGGCAGCTGAGCGAGCGGCTGCGGCTGGAGACGGATCTCAACTTCGCGCGCCACACCTGGCGTTTCGATCGGGACGTCGGACGTGGCGAGATCATCGTCTCGGGAAACGATGCGGATTCCGCGCCGCGGCGCTTCGGCAGCACGCGGCTCGGCTGGGAAGGTCCGCGCGGGCTGAGCGCCGAACTCGAGTGGATCTCGATGGGGCCCTACTGGCTGAATGCCGCGAATTCAGCGCGCTACGCGGGCCATGACCTGCTGCACATGCGGCTCACGCAGCCCCTCCGCCAGGGCCTCTACGTCGCCTTGCGGCTGCACAACGTGACCAATACCGAGTATGCGGAACGGGCCGACTTCGCCTTCGGCGAGTATCGATACTTTCCCGGCCGGGACCGCAGCCTGTTCATCGAAGTCGGCTGGCGCGTGAACTGACCGCGGGGTCGATCCGGCGCGGCGCGGGCGGTCCCGAGGCGCGCCCGGCCGCGTGCTTCAGCCTTTAGGACCGAACAGGAACCACAGCGACAGGCCCAGCACCGGCAGCAGCAGGATCACCACCACCCAGACGACCTTGGCGCCCGTGGACGCGGTGCTCTGCACCGTCTTCACGATGGCGTAGACGTCGAGGATGAGAATAATGAGGCCGAGAAGGCCGGTGATTTCTACCATGATCATCTCCTTGCCACGGCCGGGCTCAACCGGTCACGTAGCGTTGCAGCTCGTTGATGAGTGCTTCCTTTTCCGCGATCACCATCTTGACGAGGTCGCCGATCGAGACGAGCCCGACGACGCGTCCGTCCTCGATCACCGGCAAGTGGCGGAAGTAACCGCGCGTCATGATTCCGAGGCAATGTTGCGCCGTCATGTCGCGAGTGGCCGTCGTCACGTCCCGCGTCATGATTTCCTCGACGCGCGTGTCGCGCGAGCGACGGCCCTGGAGGATGATCTTGCGGGCGTAATCGCGTTCCGACAGAATTCCCACGAGATTCTCGCCGTCCATTACGAGCAGCGCGCCGATGCGAAGTTTCGCCATCAGCGTGATAGCCTCGAGCACGGTCTGACCCGGAGCGACCGACCAGATCTCATCGCTCTTCTTGTTCTTCAGGATCGTCCGGATAGTGTTCATCGCCTGTCCCCTCGCAAACCCTCCGGCCGACGGTACCTCAACATCAAACGCTGAGCAAAGCATAGTCGCCGCCAGCCCGTCCCGCCGCCCACCGGAGCGTTGCCGCATGTCCGTGTCCCGATTCACCAGCGCCGCGAG
This sequence comes from uncultured Thioalkalivibrio sp., assembly GCA_964441585.1. Classification (GTDB taxonomy): domain Bacteria; phylum Pseudomonadota; class Gammaproteobacteria; order Steroidobacterales; family XN24; genus XN24. Next base: position 30,686 of record CAYTXS010000001.1, on the reverse strand, counting down.
TCTCGCCGCCGTGCTCGGCCTCGCCGCCTGCACGCCGACTCGCGACATCATGCCGCCGGAACCCGTGGCGGGGGAGCGACGATTCACGGTGCTGTCGCCGCAGGGCCATCGCATCGACCCATGGTACTGGTTGCGGGACGACACCCGCAGTGAACCCGATGTCATCGCCTACCTGGAAGCCGAAAATGCTTATTACGGGGCCTGGGAATCCGGCCGCGCGGAGACGGTGGAGACCCTGTACGAAGAACTGGTCGGCCGCCTGAAACAGGATGATGCCACCGTGCCCGTGTTCGATCGTGGCTATTTCTACTACACCCGCTTCGAGGAAGGCCAGGAACACCCGATCCACGCACGGCGCAAGTCCGGCGGCGAAGAGGAGATCCTGCTCGACGGCAACGCGATGGCGGCGGGCCTCGATTACTTCAAAATCGGCGACTACGCCGTCTCCGATGACAATCGCCTGCTCGCCTGGACCGAGGACACCGTCGGGCGACGCCAGTACCTGCTCAAGGTAAGAGACTTGCAGACCGGCGAGTTGCTGGCCGACAACATCCGCGGCATCTCCAGCTTCGCCTGGGCCGCAGACAGCCGCCACCTGTTCTACGTCGAGAATCACCCCGTCACGCTGCTGTCGTATCGCGTGCGCCGCCATGAACTGGGGAGCAGCGGTCCAGACCCGATCGTCTACGAGGAGTCCGACAACGAGTTCTACACCGACATCGGTCGCAGCCGCTCAGGCGACTTCCTCGCGATCTATCTCAGCAGCACCGAATCCACCGAGATGCGTATTCTCGAGGCCGACGACCCGGGCGGGGAGTTCAGGGTATTCCTGCCGCGTGATCGAGGGCATCTGTACAGTGCGGACCACGTGGCCGACCGCTGGATCGTCCGCAGCAACCGCGAGGCGCCCAATTACCGACTGATGAGCGCGCCGGTCGGCGCGGAAAACGACTTCTCGCAGTGGACGGACATCGTCCCTCACAGTGCGGACGTGTTCATCGAGGACCACCTGGTCTTCGACACCTTCATGGCCATCGGCGAGCGCTCCGGGGGGTTGCGGCGGGTCCGGGTGCGCACCTGGTCCGGGGAGGAATTCTACGTCCCCGCCGACGAAGCCGCGGCGACGACCTGGGCCAGCGGCAACGGTAATCCGCGCCTCAACACCACGACGCTGCGTTACGTCTACACCTCGATGACAACCCCGATCTCGGTATTCGATCTCGACGTCACGACCGGCGCACGGGAACTGCGCAAGCGGCAACCCGTGCTCGGCACATTCGACCCGGCCGACTACCGCAGCGAGCGCCGCTGGGCGCCGGCGCGCGACGGCGAACTGATTCCCGTCTCCCTCGTCTACCACCGGAACACGCCGCTGGATGGCAGCGCGCCGCTCTATCAGTACGGCTACGGCTCCTACGGCGCGAGCCGCGACCCGGATTTCAGTGGGCACCGCCTGTCGCTGCTAGACCGGGGCTTCGTCTATGCCATAGCGCACGTCCGCGGCGGCCAGGAAATGGGCCGGCGCTGGTACGACGAGGGACGGCTGTTGAACAAGATGAACACCTTCACCGACTTCATCGACGTCACGCGCTTCCTCGTCGCAGAGGGCTTCGCTGCGCCGGATCGTGTCTACGCCATGGGCGGCTCGGCCGGCGGCCTCCTGGTCGGGGCGGTCGCCAACATGGCGCCGGAACTCTACGCGGGCATCGTGGCGCACGTGCCCTTCGTCGACGTGGTAACCACCATGCTCGACGAAACGATTCCATTGACCACCAACGAGTTCGACGAGTGGGGCAATCCGAAGTTCGCACCGTGGTATGAAACCATGCTGTCCTACAGTCCCTATGACAACGTCACGGCACAGGAATACCCGCCCATGCTCGTCACCACCGGCCTGCATGACTCCCAGGTCCAGTACTGGGAACCTGCCAAGTGGGTGGCGAAGCTGCGCGCCACTCGCAGCAACGACGCGCTGTTGCTGTTTCGAACGAAGATGACGGCCGGCCATGGCGGAAGCAGCGGCCGTTTCGAATCTTTGCGCGAACTGGCGCAGGAGTACGCTTTCGTGCTCTACCTCGCCGGCGTCGAAAAATGAGGCCGGCGGGGCAGGTTCGAGACGACCGGCGTGCCGGAACAGGATGCGGCGCGTGAAAGTGATCCCCCGCACCCGGGCGTCGCGCCGCGAGATCTTCGGCTGGGGCATGTTCGATTTCGCCAACCAGGCGTACACCCTGCTGATCATCACGGTGGTCTTCGGCGACCTGTTCACACGCGTGATCGTCGGCAACGGCGACGATTACCGCCTGGGCAACTTCCTCTGGAGCCTGGCGCTCTCGACCAGCTACCTGCTGGTGGTGGTGTGCGCACCGATTGCCGGGGCCGTCATGGATTACACCGCTTCGAAGAAGCGTTTCCTGTTCGCCAGCTACCTGCTCACCGTCGTCGCGACGGCCGCGCTGTATTTTGTCGCCCCCGGTTACGCCCTGCTCGGCGTGCTACTGCTGATCGTGTCGAATTTCGGCTATTCGATCGGCGAGGCTTTCATCGCCAGTTTCCTGCCCGATCTCGGACCGCCGGAGGACCTGGGCAAGATTTCCGGCTTCGGCTGGGCGCTCGGCTACATCGGCGGCATGGTGTCGGCCGTCTTCGTCCTGCTCGTGCTCGGCGAGGTCAGCGCCGAGAACTTCCAGCGAATCCGCTGGGTCGGACCATGGGCTGCGGGATTCTTTCTCGTCGCGGCCATCCCGACGTTCTTGTGGGTCAAGGAACGCGGCAAGCCGCGCAGGCGCCCGCCTGGAACGGGTTACTTCGCCATCGGGATCGAGCGTATCCGATCGACTCTGATCGATCTGGAGAACCACAGGGATCTTGCCGCGCTCCTGGTCTCGACCTTCTTCGCCATGAGCGGCATCTACATCATCATCACCTATGCGTTCATTTACGGCGCACAGGTGGTCGGCTGGGAAAGCCGGGTGCGAACGCTCATGTTCGTGATCGTGCAGATCACCGCGGCCATCGGGGCGCTGGGATTCGGATTCATCCAGGATCATCTCGGCGGGAAGCGCACCTACCAGATCACGCTCCTCATGTGGATCGCCGCCATCGTGCTGATCTACCTGACACCGGGCATTGCAACGTTTCTGAGCGCAGTGCTCGACACAACGGTGCAGGCGCAATACGTGTTCCTGGTGGTGGGCATCATGGCAGGCCTGAGCCTCGGCTCCTGCCAGTCCGCAACGCGCACGCTCGTGGGCCTGTTCTCGCCGCTGTCGCGCACCGCGGAATTCTTCGGCTTCTGGGGCCTGGCCCTCAAGCTCGCCGGCTTTTTCGGCCTGCTCGCCATCGGCGTGCTGCAGGCCCTCCTCGGGCTCCAGACGGCCGTGCTGTTCTGCGTGCTGCTGTTCGTCGTGGCCCTGTTCGCAAGTCGCCGCATCAATGAGGCACGCGGCCGATGGGTTGCCGAACATGCCCCCGAGGATTGAAGGCGCGTAACCGCGCCGGGGACGCCGGCCGGGCCTGCAGCTGGCGGGACTGCATGGCGCGGCAAGTGGTCCAGCGAGTATCATCGAGGCTTCACGAAGCGGCTCGCGGCAGGCTGCTTCCAGCGAAGGAGTTCCGAATATGTCAGTAGCGAACATCGTCGTTCCCGAGGGCGGCGCAAAGATCAGCATCGATAATGGCGTGTTGCGCGTCCCGGACAACCCGATCATCCCCTTTATCGAGGGTGACGGCACGGGCCCGGACATCTGGCGTGCCACGGTGCGCGTGCTCGACGCCGCGGTCGAAAAGGCCTACGGCGGCCAGAAGCAGATCCACTGGATGGAGATCTACGCCGGGCAGAAGTCCAACGACCTGTTCAATTCCTGGCTGCCGGACGAGACGGTCCAGGCTTGCCGCGATTACCTGGTCTCGATCAAGGGCCCCCTCACCACGCCGATCGGCGGCGGCATCCGCAGCCTCAATGTCGCATTGCGTCAACTGCTCGACCTGTATGTCTGCCTGCGGCCGGTACGCTGGTTCAAGGGCGTGCCTTCGCCGGTCAAGAAACCGCAGGACGTGGACATGGTCATCTTCCGCGAGAATACGGAGGACATCTACGCCGGCATCGAGTTCGAACAGGGTTCCGCCAAGGGCAAGCGATTCCTCGACCTGCTGAGCGAACATTTCCCGGACGAGTTTCGCAAGATCCGTTTCCCGGACACCGCGGGCATCGGCATCAAGCCCGTGTCACGCGAAGGCACGGAACGGCTGGTGCGCGCGGCGATCGAATACGCGCTGGACAACGGCCGCAAGAGCGTGACCTTCGTCCACAAGGGCAACATCATGAAGTTCACCGAGGGCGCGTTCCGCAAGTGGGGCTATGCGCTCGCGGAACGCGAGTTCGGTGATCGCACCTACACCTGGGACCAGTGGGAAAGAACCCGCGACGAAGAAGGCGAAACCGCCGCCAATGCCGAGCAGAAACAGGCGCTGGCCGACGGCAAGGTGCTGATCAAGGACGCGATCGCCGATATCACGTTGCAGCAGGTGCTCACGCGCCCGTCCGAATTCGACGTCATCGCCACCCTCAACCTGAACGGAGATTATCTGTCCGACGCGCTGGCGGCACAGGTCGGGGGGATCGGCATCGCCCCGGGCGGCAACGTCAATTCGGTGACGGGACACGCGGTCTTCGAGGCCACGCATGGCACGGCGCCGAAGTACGCGAACCTCGACAAGGTCAACCCCGGCAGCCTGATCCTCTCGGGGGAGATGATGTTGCGCCACCTCGGCTGGACCGAGGCGGCCGACCGCATCATCACCGCGATGGACAGGACCATCGGCGAAAAGACCGTGACCTACGATTTCGCCCGGTTGATGGAAGGCGCCAACGAGGTCAAGTGCAGCGGATTCGCCGATGCACTGATCGGCAATCTCGACTGACGTCCGGCCGGAATGCCTGACCGGTTGGCTGATCCGGCCCTGGCACGCGAGTGCGCCAGGGCCATTTTCGACGCCTTCGGCGACTACAACGCCGAGTTCCGGGAGATCACCCGGCGGGCGCGACTGCGCTTCGAAAGCCGCGACTGGGTGGCCGGACGCCGCGATGCCACCGAGCGCATCGATCTCTATGACCGTTACGTCGCCAGGACCACCGAAGCGCTCCGCGGCCGGCTCGCCGGTCACGCCAACAACCGCGCCTTGTGGGTCCAGATCAAGGCCTGTTTCGAGGACGAGATCTGCGATTTCATCGACCTGGAATTCGAAAAGACTTTCTTCAGCTCGATCAGTCGTCGCCTGTTCACCACGGTGGGCGTGGACCCGGAAGTCGAGTTCGTCGCCCTCGACCTTGACCCGCTGTCCAAGGTGCGCCCGCCCCAGGCACTGAATGTTTACGAGCACACCGACACCACCGCCGCACTCGTGGAAGAACTCCTCGAGGACCACAGCTTCGAGTCACCGTGGGAAGACTTCAAGAACAGCGTGGACTTCGTGGTCGCGGAGCTACGCCGCGCATGGGAGCCGCTCGGCGGCCTGGAAAGACTCACGCGCATCGAGTTCATGCGGCCGATCTTCTACCAGAACACCCGCGCCTACGTGGTGGGCCGTGCGCTCGGCGTCGCGCAACCACAGCCGGTCGTCATCGCGCTGAAGAACGGTCCTGATGGTATTGGCGTGGACGCCGTGCTCACCTCGGTGCGCGACACCAGCATCCTGTTCGGCTTCACGCGCAGCTACTTTCATGCCGATCTCGAGACCGTGCACGACGCGGTCGTGTTCCTGCGCACCATCCTGCCGCGCAAACCGCTGGCGGAGCTTTTCACCGTGCTCGGGCGCGCGCGCCAGGGCAAGACCGAAACCTATCGCACCTTTTTCCGCCACCTGCAGCATTCGCGCGACGAGTTCGTCGAGGCGCCGGGTGATCGCGGCATGGTCATGGCCGTGTTCACGCTGCCCTCCTTCGACGTGGTCTTCAAGATCATTCGCGACCGCTTCGCCTACCCGAAAACGGTGGTGCGCAAGGACGTGCTCGACAAGTACTACCTCGTCTTCCGGCATGACCGCGCCGGGCGGCTGGTGGACGCGCAGGAATTCAAGATGCTGCGCTTCCCGCGGACCCGCTTCGATCCCGGCTTGCTGGAACACCTGCTCGAATCTACATCCCAGTCGGTTTGCGTGGATGGCGACGACGTGGTCGTCACGCACTGCTATGTCGAACGCCGCCTGCGGCCGCTGAACCTCTACCTCGCAGAAGCCTCGCCGCTGGCCGCCAGGCACGCCGTGCTCGACTACGGCCAGGCGATCCGCGATCTTGCCGCGACCAATATCTTTCCCGGCGATTTGCTGCTGAAAAACTTCGGCGTCACCCGCAACGGCCGCGTGATCTTCTATGACTACGACGAGTTGTGCCTGGTCACGGAATGCAACTTCCGGAGGATGCCGAAGGCGCGCACCATGGAAGAGGAAATGCAGTCCGAGGCGTGGTTTTTCGTCGACGAGGACGATGTCTTTCCCGAGCAGTTCATCAGCTTCCTCGGTTTCGAGCCGCAACAGCTGGAGGTCTTCATGGAACATCATGCGGACTTGCTGACGCCCGAATTCTGGCGGGAACTGAAACGGCGGCACGAGGCAGGCGAGGTGCTCGAGATACTGCCGTACCGGCCGAGTCTCTCGGTCCAGGCCAGTGGCAGCTGACGGCGCGGTACGCGGTAGCGGGCTGCATCTCTGGCTGCTGTTGCCGGCGGCGGCGCTCGGCGCCCTGTGGCTCGCCTGGCGGGTGCTGGCCGGCGGAGATTTTCTCTACCCGGTCTGGTACGACGTCATCGACGTGCACGGCCATATAGAACACTTCGCGCCACAGAATCGCTACAAGGACGACTTCGAGACGACGACCCGGGACGAGCGCGCGCGGTTGTTCGCCGAGATCGTCGATGCGATCCATGCATCGGGCACCGGACTGGCGGAACTGCGGTACCACGATCCCGCAGGGCGCCCCATCGATACCCTGCTGAGAACCCCGGAAATCGTTCACCTGGAGGACGTCGCCCGCCTCGTCGATCGGCTGGCGCCGGCGGGGTGGCTCGCGCTCGCCTGGCTGGCGATCCACCTCGGCCTGATCAGAATTCGCGGCTGGCGCGTGCCCCGGTTACGGCGCCTGCTTGGCGCCAGCCTGCTCGCCGTCGCTGCGGCCGTCGCGGTGGTCTTCGCCATCGGGCCGCGCCGGGTTTTCTACCAGTTTCACGTGCTGGTCTTCCCGCCGGAGAACCAGTGGTTTTTCTATTACCAGGACTCGCTGATGTCCACGATGATGAAAGCGCCGTTCCTGTTCGGGGCGATCGCCATCGTCATCCTGGCGCTGGCGCTGGCCTTCTATGCGCTTTTCCTGTTCCTCGCATCGCGGCTTGCGACAGCCGCAGCGGCGGCCGCCCCACCGCGCGCCTAGGCGGGATAGCGACCCGCAAGCATTTCGAACGCCGCCCGCACGCCCTGGCTCATGCCGCCCTCGGGCCGTCCGGCGCGGTTGCGCGGATTCCAGGCGAAGGTGTCGACATGCGCCCACGCACCCGCACTCGACACGAAACGCTGCAGGAACAGCCCGCCGTAGATCGCCCCGGCGAAGCCGTCGGTGGTCACGTTGTTCAGGTCCGCAATGCCGCTCGACAGGTTACTCGAATAGGGCGCCCAGAGCGGCATGTGCCAGAGCGGGTCTCCCAGCCCTGAACCCGCCTCGGTCCAGTCGCGCGCCAGTGCATCGTCGCTAGCAAACAAGGCCGGCAGGTCCGGGCCAAGTGCAACCCGCGCCGCGCCGGTTAGCGTGGCGAAATCCAGCAGCAGCTCGGGAGCCTCCTCGTCCGCCAGCGCCAGCGCATCGGCGAGCACCACCCGCCCCTCCGCATCGGTGTTGCCGATTTCCACGGTCAGGCCCGTCCGTGTCGACACGACGTCACCCGGGCGATAGGCATTGCCTGCGACGCTGTTTTCGACCGCGGGAACCAGCACGCGAAGCCGGATCGGCAAACCTGCGTCCATGATCATCTTGGCCAGGCCGAGCACGTGGGCCGCACCTCCCATGTCTTTCTTCATGTTGCGCATGCCACCGGGCTGCTTGAGGTTGAGCCCCCCCGTATCGAAACAGACCCCCTTTCCGACCAGCGTGACGCGTGGCCGGCCCGCGTCGCCCCAGCGCAACTCCAGCAGTCGCGGCGCACGCACGCTGGCGCGCCCAACGGCGTGGATGGCGGGAAAGTTCTCCACCAGCAAGGCGTCGCCGACGATCTCCCGGAATTCGGCGCCCGATGCGGCGGCCAGCGCCGCGGCCGCCTGCGACAGCTCCGCAGGACCCATGTCGGCAGCCGGCGTGTTGACCAGGTCACGCACCAGGGCGTCCGCATCCACCGCGGATATCACCGCATCCGGGTCGACGTCCCGCGGCCAGACCAGGGTGCGCGACTGCACCGGGGGCGCGTTCGACCGGCGACTGAAGCCGTACTGCCCGATGCCCCAGGCGAGTGCGTGACGGGCGCCTTCCGCCGGATCAGGATCGCCGCCGAGCACGTAAGTGCCCGGTGGAAGCTGTGCCGGCACGGACGCGATCGCCCAGAAGGGCTCCTCCCCACCGGCTCCGGCCACGACCGCCGCCACGCTGCCGTCGTTGCCGGGCAGAGCGAGCACGGCGCCGGGCTTGGGTTGCCAGGCCGTGCTGCGCACCCAGGCGCGATGCGCATCGGTCATTTTACCGAGCAGGCTCTCGAGCCCGTCCGCGGCGACGAAATGAACCGGACAAGCCCCGGCGGCACGGTCGGTATAGAACTGGGTGGCGGACATTCGACGACCTCGGCTGAATGAATTCTGACGCGTTATTATGCCATCCGCGCGATCCCGCCCCCGGCGGCATATCGGTCGCGAGGCGGTGGCTAGGTCCGAATATAGAAGCGCTCGTCGTACAGCCGGACCCAGTCGGGACGATAGACGATCAGCATGCTCATGATGGCTCCGTTGATGAAGCCCTCGGGAAAGAGCACGAGCGGGAGAAACGCCAGCAAGGAACTGTCGGCGCCGCTGGGCGAAGCCTGGCCGGACCAGGACAGCAGCGCCGCACTCAGCAGCCACGTCAGCAACAGCGCCAGTCCCGAGGCGAAAAACGCGCAGACGAATATGAATACGAAGGGATTGCGCGGCAGGTGAAAGCGGGCTATCCACGCCGTCGCGGCCGCTACGGCACCGGGCACAGCAGCCGACAACAACCAGCCTGCCGGCGCCGTGACCCACGGCATGTCACCCACCAGCACGAGCGCAAGCGAGGCCAGGGCGGCAGCGAGCATCGCCAGGCGCCAGCCGAGCAACAACACCGCAGCGGTGATGCCCAGCACGTGGAGCCCGAGACCGGGATCCACCCCGGCGCGCACGCTCCAGAGCAGCGCCAGCGCGACAGCTGCGCCGGCCACGAGGTGCAGGCGATGAGGTGCGCTCCTGACGGCGCCCAGGCCGGACAGGGCGGTCAGTAGTACCAGCCCGGCCAGTATCCAGCACAAGGAGACCAGGCCCGGCGAAAGGACGTCTGCGTCGAATTGCATGGGCGGCGGCGATCTCCTGCGATGCTCCTTGCCAGAGCACCCATTCTAGGCGGCGGCCCGGTGCGACGCTGCACTGGAGGCCGGCGGGCTGGCGGCGGTGCCGAACTATCCGGCCACCGCCGCCGTTCTCGCCCCGCCCTGCTCAGGGCGTGGACACCAGGCGTTCGCCAGAGTCGCTTTGCAGGCGCAGGTCCACACGGCGCTGCATGGCCCACTCGTCGGGATCCGCCTGCCCGGCCCCGTCCGCGACGACGGCACCATGGCCGGCGACCTGGATACGCTGCGGATCGACGCCCGCGGCAACGAGTCGCTCACGTACGGCCTCGGCCCTTTGCATCGATAATTCCGAGTTCAGCACCGCACTGCCACGCGGATCCGCATAGCCGTCCAGCTGAATCGTGAGTTCCGGAACGGCGCTGACCAGTGTCGCCAGCGCCTCGAGGCTCTCGTCCAGCGTCTCGGGCGGCGCGGCGCTGTTGCTGCGAAAACCGATGCTAAACTCGAGTCCGTCCGTCAGCATAAGTGTCTCCGCGGCGCGGCCGGCCAGTTCCCGTTCGCGCTCGAGGGCTTCGCCGAGCGAGGCCACGCGTGCCTGCAGGCCGGCGCGCTCGGTTTCCAGGTCACGCTGCTCGTCTCGCAGTTGGCCTGCAAGCGACTCCAGCGAGCCGACGCGGGACCGGGCAATCTGCTGGTCGCTGGTGATGCCCCCCACTGCCATGCCGGCGATCAGTCCCGGGGGTCCGCCGATCACCGCGCCGAGAAGCCCCCCGGCGACGATCCCGATTGCATTGTGGCGGGCCTCCGCCGGTGAACTCTCCGCGGCGAGGGCCGGCGTCGCGGCCAGGGTGGTGATGACGGCGAGAGTGATGATGCTGCTTTTCATGGCTTTTGCTCCGTTGACATGGCGGACGACATGTCCGCCTCGGGAGCCATTCCAACCGGTGCACAAGGCATCCCGCGGGCAATCCGCGGGCACCGAGCGGATCAATCGTGGCGAATCATGGCGCCCTCCCGGAGCCGGCGTTCCTCGAACCAGCAGTACAGCACGGGGACGGTGAACATGGTCAACAGCACGAAAGCCATGCCGCCGACACTGGGGATCGCCATCGGGATCATCAGGTCGGCGCCGCGACCCGTCGAGGTCAACACCGGCAGCAGCGCGAGAATGGTCGTCGCGCTGGTCATCAGGCAGGGGCGCACCCGGCGCAGCCCCGCCTCGACCGTGGCCGCGCGAACCTCCGCCACCGAGGCCGCCTGGCGTCGTGCGAAATTCTGCTTGAGGTAGGTCGCCATGACGACCCCGTCGTCGACGGCGATGCCGAAAAGCGCCAGAAAGCCCACCCAGACGGCCACACTCAGGTTGACCGGCTGCAGCTGGAAGAGCTCGCGCATGTTGACGCCGAACAGGCTGAAGTCGGCGAACCAGCCCTGGCCGTAGAGCCACAGGGTGATGAAACCGCCGGCCCACGCCACCGCGATGCCGGCGAACACGATCACGGACGTGGCCACGGAGCGAAACTGCAGGTACAAAATGACGAAAATAAGCGCCAACGAGACGGGCACCACGACGCTGAGCGTCCGCATGGCGCGCAGCTGGTGCTCGTAGTTTCCTGCGAAACGCCAGCTCACGCCCTGCGGCACGAGCAGTTCGCCGTCCGCGACGGCGACGTCGAGCGCCGCACGCACGGCATCGACCACGTCCACCTCGGCGCTTCCCGCGACGCCGCCGAAGGTGACGTAGGCCGTCAGGAACGTGTCCTCGCTGCGAATCATCTGCGGGCCGCGGACGTAGCGGATGTCCGCCAGTTCGCCGAGCGGTACCTGGACCCCGCCGGCACCGGCGACAAGAATGCTTTCCATGGCGGCAGGGTCGTCGCGCAATTCCCGGGGGTAGCGCACCCGGACGTCATAGCGCTCACGCCCCTCGATGGTGGTGGTGATCTGCTGGCCACCGATGCCGGTCGCGATCACGGCCTGGACATCGGCTACATTCAACCCGTAACGGCCGATGGCGGCGCGATCGATCTCTATTTCCAGGTAGGGCTTGCCGATCACGCGATCGGCGTTCACCGTGCCCGGATTGACTTCCGGCACCTCCCTGACAAGGCGCTCGAGTTCCAGCGCCATGCGATCCAGCGTCACGAGATCGGGCGCCCGCAGCTTGATGCCCATGGCGGCGCGCATGCCGGTCTGCAACATCACGAGGCGGGTCTCGATCGGCTGCAGCAACGGTGCTCCCGTCGTGCCGGGAATTTCCGCCGCCGTGACGATCTCTTCCCAGATATCCTGCGGCGAACGGATGTGCTCACGCCACTGGCGATAGGGGCGGCCGCCGGGGTCTGGAATCAGTTCTCCCGCCGCATCCCGCACGAACTCCCCCCTGCGACGATCGTAGCGGAATTCGAGGCGGCGTCCCTGCGCATCCGTGATGTACTCGCTGTGGTAGTGAATCAGCGTCTCGATCATGGAAATCGGTGCCGGATCCAGCGCACTGTCGGCGCGACCGATCTTGCCCGTCACGCTCTTCACCTCGGGGACCGCGGCGATCGCCATGTCCTGGTGCTTGAGCACCGCGAGTGCCTCGCCCAGCGAAGCGTGCGGCATGGTCGTCGGCATCCACAGGAAAGCGCCTTCGTCCAGCGGGGGGAGAAATTCCCGCCCGAGCCCGGGGAACACGCGGCTGGCGAATCGCCATCCCGCGCTGTCGCGCACCCCGTCCTCGTCCAGGCCCACCTGCTGCGCCGCCGCCGGGATGAAGGCGAACACTCGGTCGAAACCCAGCCAGGCATTGGCTCCCAGCAGCACCAGCAACAGCGGCAGACACAGGAAGGCCGACTTGTGATCGAGCAGCACGGCGAGTATGCGCGCGTAGCAGCGCTGGAAAAGGGCGAACAGGCCCAGAACGCCGCCGAGCAAAAGAGCAATGAACAGCCCGTTGCGTAACAGGCCGCGCTCCGGGCCCAGCGGCTCCCAGACCACCGTCAACACCCAGCCCACCGCGATGATCGCCAGCAGGTTCATCACGGGTGAGGCGATGCGCGCCGTGTTTTGCCGCAGCGGCTCGAGGCGCGCAGGCAATCGCCAGGAACGTGCGGGAGCAGACGCGGATCGCGACTTGCGTCGTGCCAGCAGCCAGTGCAACGCCGCCGGAACCACGGCAAGGGCGATCAGCGCAGAAGCCACGAGCGCGAAGGTCTTCGTGAATGCAAGCGGGGTGAACATGCGGCCTTCGGCACCGCTCATGGTGAAGACCGGCAGGAAACTGATGACGGTCGTGCTGATCGCCGTCAGTACGGCGCCGCCCACCTCGGTCGTCGCGCGATACACCGTCTCGAGCCGCGGTTCCTCTGGCGGCGCATCGGCCAGGTGCCGCAAGGTGTTCTCGGTCACGATGATGCCCAGGTCCACGATCGTGCCGATGGCGATCGCGATGCCCGCGAGCGCCACGATGTTGCTGTCGACACCGAACAGCTTCATGAACATGAACGAACAAAGCACGGCGAGCGGCAACATGGCCCCCACCGCCAGTGCGCTGCGCAGGTGCCAGAGCAACACGAGCACGACCACCAGCGTCACCAGCACCTGTTGCAGCAAGGCGTCGTTCAGCGTGCCGAGAGTCTCGTGGATCAGTCCGGTGCGATCGTAAAAAGGGACGATCTGCAGCTGGCTGGTGGTCACCCAGTCCGGCCAGGTTTCCCGATCGTTCGCGCGTAACCACTGCGTCCAGGCCTCGTGATCCAGGCCCGGCCCGCCGCCGTCCGCGAGGGGAACGATACCGCGGGCCCGGGCGAAGTCGCGCACCTCGGCGGAACTGACGCGTTTCCAGTCGATCACCGCGCGGATCGGCAGTCCGGGCGCGAGTTCGGCGATGCGTGCCTTGACGTTGTTGATGGCGTCGAGCGGATTGAATCCTTCGCGGACCACGACTACCCCGCCGACCGCCTCGGCGCCGGACTGTGTCAGCACGCCGCGCCGCTCCGCCGGACCGAGTGCCACGCGTGCCACGTCCGCCACGCGCACGGGGGTGTAATCCTCGCGCGTTGCGACGACGGCCGCCTCGATGTCGGCCACGTTCTCGACGAAACCGACGCCTCGCAGCAGGTACTCGACGCTGTTGATCTCGATGTTTCCCGCGCCGACATCCAGGTTGCTGGCGGCCACCGCGTCGTAGACCTGTTGCAGGGTCACGTCGTAGGCGCGCAACGCGTCGGGGTCGACGTCCACGTGGTATTCCTGCACGAAGCCGCCGATCGATGCCACCTCGCTGATGCCTTGTGCCGCGAGCAGTCCGTAGCGCACATACCAGTCCTGCAGGCTGCGCAGCTCGTGCAGGTCCCAGCCGCCGACCGGCTCGCCGTCAGGCCCCCGGCCCTCCAGCGTGTACCAGAACACCTGGCCCAGCGCCGTGGCGTCCGGGCCGAGCGCCGGCTGCACGCCGTCGGGCAAACCGCCCGCCGGCAGGCTGTTGAGTTTTTCCAGGATGCGGGAACGCGACCAGTAGAACTCGACGTCTTCCGCGAAAATCAGGAACACCGCGGAGAAGCCGAACATCGAGAGGCTACGGACTTCGCTGACGCCGGGAATCCCGAGCAACGCGACGCTCAGCGGGTAGCTGACCTGGTCCTCGACATCCTGCGGCGAGCGTCCGGGCCACTCCGTGTAGACGATCTGCTGGTTCTCGCCGAGATTTGGGATGGCATCGACCGGCACCGGGTCGCGCGGCCAGGTGCCGGTCTTCCAGTCGAACGGCGCCGTGGATATGCCGGCGCCGACGATCAGCACCACGAGCAAGGCGGCGAAGAGCTTCTGCTCGAGGAAGAAGCGGACGACGGCGTCCAGCGGCGAACGGCGCTCGCTCATGGTCCTGGCACCGGCTCGTGGTCACTGTCCACGAGCGTTTCGGCGATCCAGCCACAGCGCAGCATCGAGGCGCCGTGGTAAGGATTAGTGATGGTCTCTCCTTCCTGCAGCCAGTAGCCGTCGCGGCCGTCCACCATCGGACAGATCGCCCGGTAGACGGATGCCGTACCGGACACGCCGAAAGCCTGCACGGCGGTGGTCAGCGCATTGCTGAATTCCTCGAAGTGGCGTCGCTGCATATCGAGACGCTCGGCGGCGGCCAGCTTGCCGATGCCCTCGTGCATCTGCTGCGCCCACCGGTTCCAGTCCTGCCGGGCCTCCGTCCCCTGCAGAGGCGTCGCGTCGATCGCATGAATCACCCCGTCGACCGCGAGCGCAGCACGGGTCGCTGCCTGTGGATCGTCCGCGGCCAGCGCGCGAACGAGCTCGAACTGCGCATTCACGACGTCTCCCAGGGCGATCCGGAACGCTTCGGGCGCCTCATGGCTTGCCGATGCCGCAACCGGTTGCATGTTGTCGGAGGAACGCGCCTCGCCGGCTTGCGGCTCAACGGGGCCGTGATGATGTTGCGGCGCCGCGCCCCCGGCCGGCTGCATCATGCTCGACCGCCCGCGGATCTGTAGCTCCGAATCGATCTTGAAGGCACCATGGGTCACGACGAGTGCACCCTCCTCCAGGCCCGACTCCACCACTGTCCATTCGCCGGTCGACGGGCCGAGTACGACCTCGCGTGCTTCGAAGGTCGGCTGTTCCGACTCGGGCAGCTGGACGTAGACGACGGCGCGACGACCCGTGCGCAACGGTGCTGAAGACGGAATGACCAGCGGCGCCGAAGCGTCGCCATTCGTCGGGCCCGAGACATCACCCTGCACCAGCATGCCGGGCTTCAGTCGGCCGGCGGGATTCTCGAGCACGACCCGCACGCGTGCCGTGCGGCTGCGCTGGTCGATCACAGGATCGACGAAATCGACGCTGCCGGAGAATTCGACGCCCGGCAGGCTGCGGGTGGTGAACGTGAGCATCTGCCCGGCGGACAGATGCTCCAGGTCGTCCTCGTACACCTCGAACTGGGCCCACAACCGCGACAGATCGGCGATGCGATAGATCGGCTCCCCTGTCTCGACGTACTCTCCCGTCGTCGCCATTCGCTCGATGACGATGCCGCCGACCGGGGCCGGGATCGTGATGTAGTCCTCCACGCGTCCCCGCTGCTCCAGTGCTTCGACCTGCGCCGCATCCAGGCCGAGCAGGCGCAGGCGCTCGCGCGCGGCCTCGACAGTGAGGCCGGTCGTCTCGCGCACGATGCCGATGCCGTCGTCCTGCAACGCCTGCCAGGCACGCGACGCCTGCAACAGCTCCTCCTGGGCTGCGATCAGCTGCGGGCTGTAGAGCGTCACCAGCGCTTCACCCTGGCGCACCTGCGCGCCGGTGTAGTCGAAATGCAGCCGCTCGAGACGCCCCGGCGCCCATGCCGCGATCGTGCGCAGGCGCGTCTCGTCGTAATCGAGCTGCCCGTACAACGAAACGGGTACCTGCACATTGCGACGTTCGGCCGGCCAGACCTGGAGTTGCATGAGCGCGGCGGCCCGCTCCGTGACGCGGAGACGAGGCGCCTCGCCGGCGACCGCACTCTCATCCGCATCCGTGGGCACCGGGATCAACTGCATGCCGCAGATCGGGCATGGTTCGTCAGGATCAGTGGAGCGCACCTGCGGATGCATCGAGCAGGTGTAGATGGTCTCGGTGAAAACGGCAGCCGCCCCATCGGCTCCGGGCGCGCCTGCTTGCGACGCCGTCGGGTCCTGTCCGATCTCGGGGCCGCTGGCGTCACGGGATAGCAAGGCGCCGAGCAGCAGACCCGCCAGCAGGCCGCCGATCACCAGGCCGGCCAACATCACGCCGCTCGTGCGGCCCATGGATCGCTTATTCATCGACTGACTCCGTGTGTGGCGCCGCAAGGGTCTCGAGGTCCTCGAGGGGAGCGCCGACGAGGCTGCGTATGCCGGCGATCGCACGGGCCCGGTCGGCGGCAGCTCGCTCGTGCGCAAGAGAGAATTCGAGCACCACGCGGTGCGCTTCAATGAGATCCGAAAAACCGGCTTCCCCGGTCAGATAGGCCGTCTCCACCGAGGCGAGCGACTGGCGCGCCTTGGGCAACAGGGTGCTGCCGTAGAGCTGCATCCGGCGGGCGGTGTCACGGCGGACGAACAGGGCCTGTTGCAGCTCGGCCTCGAGATCGAAGGCCTCGGCCTGCGCCGCATGCGCGGCCGCGTTAAGCCGCGCCCGGGCTTCACGCACCCCTGCCGCGATCCGTCCGCGACGGATCGGCAGGCTGAACGAGATCATGCCGGCTACCGTATCAGCGCCGCCGCCATCCATGCGGGCCATGCGCGCATTGGCATCCCGGCCGTACTCGACACCGAGGGTCACGTCGGGGTAGTACTCGCGCCGCGCGAGAGCTTCCGCCCGGCTTTCCCGCTCGACCGCGTGCTCCGCGGCGGCCAGCCCGGGATTGTATTCCCTGGCAAGGGCCAGCCACCGGACGTCATCAAGCCCCGGGAGCTCCGGCACATACTGTTTCGAGGGCGCGTCGAAATTACCTCCCAGTTCGGCATCCGCGGGCCGGCCGAGCAGCGCGTTCAACCGGGCTGCAGCCGGACCGCGCAGGTCTTCGAGCGAGCGCAGTTGGTCGTCGATGCGCCCCAGCTCCACCTGTGCGCGATTGACGTCCGCCAACGAGGTCTCGCCGACGCGGTAGCGTGCCCGCGTGATGGATTCGAGGCTGGCCAGCAAGGCGCGATTCTCGGCCGCGACGGCCCGGGCGGCATGCAGCCATGCCAGTTCGAACCATGCGCCCGTCACCTGCTCTGCCAGCTGCAGCCGCTGCGCCTCGTAGCGCCGCGCCGCAAGACGGACGTCCTCCAGGGCGATGTCCCCCTGCAGGCCGAGCTTACCGAACCAGGGGAAGCGCTGGGAGATCGAATAGCGTTCGCCCATGTAGCTGGCGTCCTGTTCTACCTGGTCGAACACCAGCCCCACGCCGAGTTGCGGGTCGGGCAGGCTGCGCGCCTGCGGCACGCGCTCCGCTGCCGCGCGCCATTCCTGGTACGCCGCCGCCAGGGCCGGGCTGTGGCGCAACGCGTAATCGACGTAGTCGTTGAGCGCGGCGGGTTCCGGCAAGGGCGCTGCGGTGGGCTGGACGCCGTGACGCTCACTGGGCCGCGCCGCGAGCACCGGCGGCGGTGCAAGCACCGCGGGAGAGCCCAAGGGCCGCACGCGGGCATCGTCGGGCAGCGCGTAAGGCGCGGCGCAGCCGGCTGCCCACGGCAGCAGCACAGCCACGGGCAAGACGCGACGCGCGATGGAAACGAAATTGTGCAGTCGGCCCCAAGGGGCCGTGAGGAAACGGAACATGAAAACACCTCCATGAATCGAACAGGGTCGTTCGAAACGGAGGCGCTAGTTCAGGAAGACGGAGTTCCTGAGATGGATGCGGGGGCCATGCGGATCGGGCGGGGCGCGGGCCTCGCGACCGGGGGGAGGACTGCGCAGCACCGGCAATGCCACGGCCTGCATGACCAGGGGCGGCGCCAGCACGAGCTCGACATCCACCTTCGGGGAAACCGGCGTGCGGCCGTCGAAATCGTAACCGTCCACGTAGGTGCAGACGCCCGTCTCGCCGGGGTCATGGCAGGGCGGCGGCTCCGGGCAATGCGGGCAGTCGCCGTCCAGGACCGCCTCCGCCGCCATCAGGCAGGGTGCAATCGCCATGCTCGCCCATACCGCCACGAACAGGCTGGCGGTCAGTCCTGCAAGGCTGCGACGGTGCTGGCGAAGTGTCCTCATGACATCCTCGGACCCGGGGACGCGTAGAGTAGTTCCTCGACCGGCCCGATGACAAGCGCCGGGGGCCGGGCCGATCGCCTTGGCTGTCCCTTCCCCGCCGCGCCCTACCCGGTCATCCGGCGCAACGCCGCGATACGCTCGTCAAGCGGCGGATGGGTCATGAACAGTCGCTTGAAGCCGGACGCTCGATGCCCGGATATCCCGTAGGCGGCCAACTGGTCCGGCAAGGTCGCGTTGTGGCCCTGCTTCAGGCGCTCCAGGGCCGAGATCATGCGCTCCCGCCCCGCGAGACGCGCTCCGCCGGCGTCCGCACGGAACTCCCGCTGCCGGGAGAACCACATGACGATGATGCTCGCCAGGATGCCGAGAAAGATCTGCGCGACGATGGTCACGATCCAGAAACCGGGGCCATGCCCGCGCTCCGTGCGGAATACCAGCCGGTCGACGAGATGACCAATGACGCGGGAGAAAAAGATCACGAAAGTGTTCACCACACCCTGGACGAGGGTCAGCGTCACCATGTCCCCGTTCGCCACGTGACTGATCTCGTGGGCCAGGACCGCTTCGACCTCCTCCTTGCGCATATTCCTGAGCAATCCGGTGCTCACCGCGACCAGCGAACTGTCACGCCGCGCGCCGGTGGCGAAGGCATTGGGTTGCTGCGCGTCGAAGATCGCCACCTCGGGCATGCCGATGCCCGCCTCGCGGGCCTGGCGGCGCACCGTCTCGATCAGCCAGCTCTCGACCGGGCTGGACGGCTGCGTGATCACCTTGGCGCCGGTCATCCGCTTGGCGCTCCACTTGGAGATCGCAAGCGAGATGAAGGATCCTCCGAAGCCGAAGATCGCGGCGAACACCAGCAGCTGGCCGAGATCGAGATCGACCCCCTGTTGATCCAGGATGCCTTCGAATCCGATCAGGCTGAGGACGATCGACAGGACCACCAGCACCGCGATGTTGGTCGCGAGAAACAGTAACACGCGCTTCATCGAGAACTCTCCTTGCCGCCGAACAGGGGCATTCCGCCTATCTTGGGGGCGGAATCACCCATTTCCAATACCGTGGCCGATCCGCGCCCCCGTCAGGCGAATCGGTTTTCGGCCACGGCGCCCTTCTGGATGCCCTCGTAGGCGCGCACGCGGAACGCGGTGCCGGGTTCCAGTCGTGCCAGTTCCGCGGCGATATAAGCCGCAAGCTGCTCCACCGTGGTATCGCTGGGCACCAGTTCACAGCGCTCGCTCCAGATTTCGAGTTCGAACCGGCCCTGCGCCGCCCAATAGGCAAAGCGGCAGGCAGGCCGATCGTCCAGCGTGGTCTCCGCCACCAGGTCCTCGCGGGAAGCGATATAGATGTCGCGCCAGCGTTCGGCCCAGTAGTGTTCCCACTGGTCGTTGCGCAGCCCATCCGCCCGGATCTCGATACGCGAGCGGTGTCCGTGGGCAATGCGCTGGCAGTCTCCGGCATGTCGTTTAAGGCCGTGGCTGTAATGGTAATAGGCACCCGCGTTGGCCTCCTCGCGGAGCGCCACGCGCACGGTCCGGACGGTTGCCGGCATCACGGCGGCGACACATTTTTCCAGCGCGGCCTGCAGCAGCGGCATGGTGACCTCTTCTGCCTCCAGGCGGCACACGGCGACGTCGGGCGAACATAATCGCAGTCCCGCGGCGCGGACCTCGACCGGGGCGCCCGGATCTGCAGCCGGCGGGGAGATCGACACCCAGCTGGAAGCGGCCGGGACCAGCAGTTTATGGTCTGCGAATTGCTCCAGCGCATCCAGCGCCACCTGTTTCACGATACCGAAATCCAGCACCATCGACTGCTCGTCGAGGGCGCCTTCCAGTTCGAGATCGACGATCCAGCTTTCGCCCACCAGGCCGCGCTCGCGATCAAGACGCGAGAAATCGAGCACCGTCAGTTGTTCGACGAACAGGCAAGCCATGCAAGCATGCTCCGGATTCATGTCTCTCCGACAGATTGTACTGCGACACGCGGCGCCGCTGCCCCCTGCGCCCGCGACAGGCTATTATCCATTGGTGTCCGACTAAGAAGTCCGTGATGAGCAAGCGCCGCAGAAGAATCCCACAGGGCAATCCCCCCGGCAGCCCGCCCGGGCACCCTATCGAGTCCGCGGTGCCGGACGTGACCGACACCGCGGTGGCCTGGCACAGTTACAACGAAGCAACGATAAGGGAGCACCCCTCGATCGGACTCGAGGAGGCTTTGCGCGGGCTGACTCCGGAAGTGATCGACTGGATACATTTTCCGGCCGCTCCCGATGTGACCGCGTTACGCTGGCTGCAGGAGCGGCTCGGGCTCGATCCGCTGGCGCTCGAGGACATCCACCACGGCCGGCAGAGAACAAAGCTGGAGCGTTACGAGGGACACAGCTTCATGGTCGTCGCGATACCCGTGCTGCACGAAGGCGAACTGACCCTGGAACAATTGAGCCTGCTCCTCGGACCACACTGGGTGATCAGTTTCTGGAGCGGCGACCCGGCGCTGGTCGCCCCCATCCGGCATCGGCTGCACAACAGCCTCAGCGGCCGGCTGCGCAAGCGGGGGGCGGATTATCTTTTCTACTGCCTGGTGGACGCGGCGGTGGACTCAGCCTTTCCGGTACTGGAAATTTTCAGCGAGCGCATCGAGAACCTGGAAGACGAGTTGCTGGAGGATCCGCAAGCGGCGACGATTCCGGAGATCCACGGCCTGCGTCGCAAGCTCGCCCTGATGCGGCGAATGGTGCTTCCCGGCGAGGAGGCGCTGGGCCAACTCCTGCGCGAAGACGACTCGCCACTGGGCGCCGCGACCCGGCGCTACGTCCGCGATGTGCTGGATCACCACCTGCGGATCGGCGACACGATCGACACCCTTGCCGAGGCCACCCGGGGCCTGCATGAACTGCACCTGATGGGCGTCAGCCATCGCATGAACGAAGTCATGAAACTGCTCACGATCATCGCCACGATTTTCATCCCCCTGACCTTCATCGCCGGGATCTACGGCATGAACTTCGATCCGGACGCGAGCCCGTGGAACATGCCCGAACTGCGGGCCCGTTACGGCTATCCGCTGGTGATCCTGCTGTTCGTCGTCATCGGGGCGGGCATGGCATGGATGTTTCGCCGGCGGGACTGGCTTTAAGGCATGGCGGCCGCGGCGCTGAAGCCGGTGCTTGGCTGGCGCGAATGGGTCGGCCTGCCCGGGCTGGGCATCGCGCGCATCAAGGCAAAGGTGGACACCGGCGCACGCACGTCGGCACTGCACGCTTTCGAGGTCACGTCATTTGAGCGCGATGGCCGGCGCTGGGTGCGCTTCGGCGTTCACCCCGACCAGCGCGACCGGCGCACGGCGATCTATTGTGAGGCACCGGTACTCGATCGGCGCGTCGTCTCGGATTCCGGCGGCCATCGCGAGCGGCGCTGGGTCATCGAGAGCGAGGTGCGCATCGGACAGTTATGCTGGCCTATCGAAATGACCCTGACGGACCGCGACCCGATGCGCTTTCGCATGCTGCTGGGTCGTACCGCACTGCGCGGGCGCTTTGTCGTGGACCCCGACAGGTCTTATTGCCTGGGCCGCGCCCGCAAAGCACGCGCGGCCCCCACGGAGAACAATTGATGCATATCGCCATCCTGTCGAGAAACCGGCAGCTTTACTCGACCCGCCGGCTGATCGAAGCCGCCCAGCAACGCGAGCACGAAGTGACTGTCGTGGATCCGTTGAAGTGCGTCATGGACGTGACGTCGCATCGTCCTGCCGTTCACCACCGGGGCGAAATCCTGCCGCGCTTCGACGCGGTCATTCCACGGATCGGCGCCTCCGTGACCTTTTACGCCCTCGCGGTGCTGCGCCAGTTCGAGGTCATGGGCGTCTACCCGGTCAACGAATCCGTGGCCATCGGGCGGAGCCGCGACAAGCTGCGCTCGCTGCAGCTGCTGGCGCGGGCCGGCATCGGCTTGCCCGTCACCGCATTCGCGCACTCGCCGCACGACACCAAGACCCTGGTGCGCCTCGTCGGCGGCGCGCCGCTGGTGCTCAAGCTGTTGCAGGGCACCCAGGGACGCGGAGTCATACTCGCCGAAACCACGAAGGCCGCGGAAAGCGTGATCGACGCGTTTCGCGAACTGGACGCCAATTTTCTCGTGCAACAGTTCATCCGGGAGGCGGGCGGCGCCGATGTTCGCGCCTTTGTCATCGGCGACCGGGTCGTCGCCGCCATGCTGCGCCAGGCCAAGGAAGGGGAGTTCCGCTCCAACCTGCATCGTGGCGGCTCAGCGTCGGTCGTCAAGCTGACCCCGCAGGAGCGCGCCACGGCGGTGCGAGCCGCCAAGACAGTGGGCCTCAACGTCGCCGGCGTGGACATCGTCCGCGGCAAGGAAGGACCACTGGTGCTCGAAGTGAACTCTTCGCCGGGACTCGAAGGCATCGAGCGGGCCACGGGCAAGGACGTGGCGGCCATGGTGATCGATTTCATCGAGAAGAAAGCCCGCCCCCACGGCACCAAGACGCGCGGCAAGGGCTGAACGGAGTCTTCGATGGCCGGAGCGACGATCACGATCGGCGGTACCGTCATCGCCCCCGGCGAACGACGGGGGCTGTCGCTGCCCGTAGGCATGCTGCACACGCATGTGCCGGTGGACATGCCGGTGTGGGTCATCAACGGAAGGCGACCCGGCCCCCGGCTGTTCATCAGCGCGGCGATCCACGGCGACGAGCTCAACGGCATCGAGATCATCCGCCGGATCCGCGCCAGGCCGCTGGCCGGGCTGCGCGGCACCCTGCTGCTGGTGCCGGTGGTCAACGTGTTCGGCCTCCTCCATCACGCGCGCTATCTGCCGGACCGGCGCGACCTGAATCGCAGCTTCCCCGGCTCTGAACGCGGCTCGCTCGCGGCGCGGCTCGCCCACCAGTTCATGACCGAGATCGTCGCCCGCTGCACCCACGGAGTCGACCTCCACACCGGCGCGATCCACCGCAGCAACCTGCCGCAGGTGCGCGCCCAGCTCGACGACCCGGAGACGCGACGCCTCGCGCTGGCCTTCGGCGCGCCGGTGGTTCTCGACTCACGGCTGCGTGACGGATCGCTGCGCGAGGCCGCGGCGGAAAAAGGCATTCCGACGCTGATCTACGAGGCGGGTGAAGCGCTGCGTTTTGACGAGATGTCCATTCGCATCGGCGTGGCCGGAATCATCGAGGTGATGCGCAAGCTCGACATGCTGCGCGCGAAGCGAAAGCCGTCGCGTCCCGTCAAGCCGGTGGTTGCCGACAGCAGCTACTGGGTGCGTGCGCCCGAGGGGGGAATCCTGCGCACGACCGTGAGACTGGGGCAGAGAGTGTCGGCGGGGGAAACCCTGGGGCAGGTGTCCGACCCTTTCGGCGCGCACGACGTCCCGGTGTCCGCTGTGCATGCGGGCATCGTGATCGGGTGCAACAGCCTGCCGCTGGTCAATGAGGGCGACGCTTTGTTCCATGTCGCCCGCATGGAACGACCCGGAGAGGCCTACGCCACCGTCGAGGCGATTTCCGAGCCATTCCGCGATCAACCTGCCAATGGCAGCGTCATCTCTTCGTAGCGCAGCGTTCATCCGCGTGTAGCGCGCCACCACCACACTGCGCAGCCATCGAAGTCACCCGTGACGGCGCATGGCGGCAGCAGGCTGGTTGGCGAGGCTGGAACTTGCGGAAGTTCGCTTCTGTCTGCGTGCCAATCGCTCCTGCGAATGGCCGCCCAATCTCATGCTGTTCTCAGCTGCCAGCCGCCTCGGTGACGGCATTTTCTGGTACGGCCTCATGGCCATGCTGCCGCTGCTCTACGGCGCCCTGGGACTGCAAACCAGCATACGCATGGCCTTGGCCGGGCTGCTGGGCACGGCGGTCTACCGACTGCTCAAGGATCGGCTCGCCCGCGAACGCCCTTACAATCTCCACCCGCGCATTCGCGCCGGGGCGCGGGCGCTGGATCGCTACAGCTTTCCCTCGGGCCACACGCTGCACGCGGTTTCATTCACGCTCATCGTCGTGACCGCCCTGCCCGTGATGGCCTGGCTCCTGGTGCCGCTCGCCGTGCTGATCGCGATGTCGCGTGTGATTCTCGGACTGCATTACCCGAGCGACGTCATCGCGGGCGCCCTGCTGGGCGCGGTGCTGGCCAAGCTGGTCCTGGCCGTCCTCGGCTGACACGCATCCCGCGGCCCACGAGCGGCCGAGCAGCGCGTCTCAGCCCGGCTCCGCACTGACGACCACGGCACCCCCCTGGCGCCGCGGATCCGCCGCCGCCACCAGGCTGCCGTCGGCGTCGCGCAACACTGCGCCGGCCCCGCCGAAAAACATCGACAACTCGTCGAAGCGCCTGCAAGGCAGCCCCACCTCCTCGAGCGGCAGTCCCGGCTCCACGGCAGCCTGCCAGGTCTCGTCCACACGCTCCACATGCAGGCGCGGCGCTGCGAGTGCGTCCTCGAGCGATACCCCCAGGCGCATGAAATTCAGGATCACCTGCAACAGGGCCGTGGTGATCCGCTCCGCCCCGGGGCTGCCGAGCGACAGCATGGCCCCACCGGGACCGCGCGCCACGCACGGCGACATGTTCGAGGCGATGCGCTGGCCGGGGGGCAAGGCATGAAAACCCTGCGGGTTCAATTCCATCTCCCCGAGACAGTTATTCAGCCAGATGCCCGTGCCGGGCACCAGCAGGCCGGAGCCGTAACCGGAGGATGCCGTGACGGCACATGCCAGCCCGTTGTCGTCGAGCGTCGAGACGTGCACGGTGGACGACGAACGACGCGCTCCCGGCATGGCGCCGGACGACGCCCAGGCCAAGAGCTCTTCCATGTAGCGGTCGTCCCCGACGGCAGGCGCGAACTCCCGCAATCGCTCGAACACGTCGCGCTGCGCGGCGGCCAGCGCATTCACGGCAGCCGGCGTCCAGGTGCGCTCGGGCAGGCCCGCCATGCGGGTCAACATCGCAGCCAGCGCCGCGCCGCCGACGGCTGGCGGCGGTGGCACGGCGATCGACCAGTCATCCACGTCGCAGGTGATCGGCGCGCACTGCAAGGCACGATAGGCACAGCGGTCGGCATGCCCCATCAGCCCGCCGCCGGCATCGATGCATGCCGCGATCGCCGCGCCAATCCGCCCAGAATAAAAAACTTCCGGTCCCTCGAGCGCCAGAGATTCAAGCGTTTCGGCAAGCCCGGGGATGCGGATCGTCGCGCCGGCCGGGAGGAGCTTCCCCGCGGCATCGTGAATGACGGCGGCGCTTTCGGCCTGGCGGCCGAAGATGGCTTCATGGCTGTACTCGAGCCAGGTGCGGGAGGCGCGCGACAGCGGGAAACCGTCCGCCACGCTGCGGGCTGCCGGCTCGATCAGCTGCGCCCATTCGAGCCGCCCCCAGCCCGCGGCCGCCCGGCCGAGCGCCGCGACGGCGCCGCCGACACCAACCGTGCCGTGCCCTACCAGCGTGTGCATGCCACCACCGTAATCCAGCGTTACCGGAACACCCGCTGCACCGAAACGCGCCGCAGGACGGTCCAGGCCGGGCATCGCGATCCCGCCGTCGATCACCACCGGCGGCTCTCCGGCGCGGCGTAACGTGATGTATGCCGCCGCATCGAGTCCGACGATCCCCACCTCGGTGCACAGCGCTGCGAGCGCCGCCGCCACCGCCGCGTCGACGGCGTTCCCACCGGCCCCAGCCACTGCCGTTCCCGCACGAACGGCGATATCAGAGGGCCCGGCGATTCCAATCGCATTCGCCGTCATTAATTGTCTCCCCGCCCTCGCCTGGCCGTCACCCTATCCCAACAGCCGCAGCAATGCCCAGATGCCGAAGGCACAGGCCGCGACGGCGATGACGGCGAGCGACGCGACCAGCAGTGCGAGCGCCGCCAGCAAATGGACCTGGCGCGCCTCGACGGCGGCGGGTTGTTCGGTCCAGTCGGCAAGCAGCCGCGCATTGCGCTGGTGCGCCTTGAAGACCACATCGAACACCGTGCCGAGAAGCGGCACGGCACCCACGATGGCATCGACCGCCACATTGCCCAGCATGCGTGCCACCACGAGCCGCGGCGCACCGGCGCGCACCGCCGTCCAGACGATGAATCCGCCAAACAGCGCCGCGACCGCGTCGCCCAGGCCGGGCACGAGGCCCAGGAGAGGGTCCACGCCGATGCGGATCCGGGTGCCGGGTATACGAAACGCGGTGTCGAGCCAGCCCGCGAGCCGCGTGGCCCGCGCGATCCGGGCCCGCATTGCAACGTCCATGGCGATCCCCCGAACCTAGGCCGACAAATCGCCGGAAAGATAGTCGAGGCAGGCGGACAGCGTCACCAGCTTCGGCCGGTCCGCCATCGGAATATCGATGCCCGTCTCACGGGCCAGGACCGCGAAGAAGCGATCACGATCCAGATCGAACTGCTCCTCCAGCGGCCGCTCCGGTTCGATCGGGCGATCGCCCAGCCCGCCGGCGGCGCGTTCGAGTGCACGCAGCACTGCCGTCTCGAGATCCCGCTCGTTCATCAGCCTGTCTCCTGCTCCACCCAGCTTGCCATGCATCAGTCTAGCCCGATTGATCCATGTCAAGGCGCACGACGTTACCGGAGCCCACCTTGAGGAGAGGAGATCCGATTGCATATTAGCGATCTCTAATTTATTATCCGTGCCAATGATTCCCGGAGCGAATGCGGAGAACCGGACTTGAAACAGGCATTGCTCGAATTTGCGCTGCGCCGCCCCCGGACGGTCTATGTGCTGGCCCTGTTGCTCGTGATCCTGCTGGGGGCGCAGATTCCGCGGATCGCCATCGATACAGATCCGGAGAACATGCTGCCCGCGGATCAGCCTGACCGCGTTTTCCACAACGAGGTCAAGGACGAAATGGGGCTGCACGACGCCATCGTCGTGGGCCTGGTCGAGCCGCACGAAGCGGACGGCATCTATACCCCGGCCAACCTGGGCGCCTTGCATCGGGCCACGGAGGAAATCCTCGAGCTGGACGGCGTGGTGCCCCAGGACCTCATGTCACTGGCGGTGGCAGATAACGTCGAGCAGGAAGCGCGTGGTGCGCTGCGCTTCGAGTGGTTGATGCCCGAGCCGCCCGCGACGCGCGAAGCCGTCCTCGCGATCCGCGACGACGTGAAGCGGCTGCCGCTGTTGAAGGACACGCTGGCCTCCGGCGACGGGCGCGCGGCAGCGATTTACGTCCCGATCGTAAGCAAGGACGAGAGCCATCGGCTGGCGGGCGAGATTCGCGCGATCACTGCGGCGGCCTCGGCGGAATTCGACGCCACCGGCAGCTGGCACATCACGGGCCTGCCCGTGGCCGAGGACACTTTCGGTTACGAGATGTTCGTGCAGATGGGCATTTCCGCCCCGCTGGCGGGTCTGGCCATCTTCCTTCTGCTGTGGTTTTTCTTCCGCAGCCTGCCGTTGATCGTCGCGCCGATGATCGTGGCCATGGTGACGGTGATCGCGACCATGGGCCTGCTGATCGGCATGGGCTTCACGGTCCACATCATGAGCTCGATGATTCCGATCTTCCTCATGCCGATCGCGGTGGTGGATTCCGTCCACATCATGTCGGAGTTCGCCGATCGCTACCGTCCGGGCCGCAGCCAGGACGACACGATGCGGGAAGTGGTGGGCCACCTGTTCCGTCCCATGCTGTTCACCTCGGTGACCTCCAGCGTGGGCTTCGCCTCGCTCGCGCTGACCCCGATCCCGCCGGTCCAGGTGTTCGGCGCCTATGTCGCCTTCGGCATCATGCTCGCCTTCGTGCTGACCATCATCTTCATACCTGCCTGGGTTTCGCGCATGAAGCCCGCCAGCCTCGCCAGGATGCAGAAACTGCTGCACCAGGACGATGGCGACTCGCCCCTGGCCACCGCGCTGCGCCCGGTCGGCCACTTCGCCCTGGCGCGCCATCGCGCACTCTTGTTGGGATTCACCTTGCTGTTCGCCGCCAGCGTGGTCGGCATCACCCGGATCGAGATCAACGACAACCCGATTCGCTGGTTCAAGGAGGATCATCGCATCCGTGTCGCTGACGAGGTGCTCAATCGGCATTTCGCCGGCACTTACGACGCATGGCTGGTGCTCGACCGGACCCGCGAGATCGATCGCGCCGCGATCGACGCACGGGTCGCCGATATTCTCGATGCGGCCCCGGCTGCGACGCGCGACACTTGGCAGGAGATCGCACCGCCGGCCGGTGAGACGGTCGGCGCGGAGCGGCTCGACCGGCTGATGTCGGCGCTGGAGGATCGCCTGTTCGACGCCGACGGAGAGCAACTCGACGCGCTGGACGCGCTGCTGAGTGAAGTCGAGGCCGTGGCACGCGAGGCCCGTTACTTCCAGCGCCCGGAAGTATTGCGCTGGATCCAGACCCTGCAGAAAGACGTCGAGCAGAGCGGCGTGGTCGGCAAAAGCAATGCACTCCCCGATCTCGTGAAGACAGTGCACCGCGAGCTGCTCAGTGGCGAGCCGGAAGATTTCCGCATTCCCGACAGCAGCGCCGCCGTGGCTCAGGTCCTCTTGCAGTTCCAGTCCTCGCACCGGCCCCAGGATCTCTGGCACATGGTCACGCCGGCCTACGACCGGGCGGTCGTCTGGCTGCAACTGAGCAGCGGCGACAACCAGGACATGACCCGCGTGATGCGACACGTCGATTCCTTTCTCGAGGAGAACCCGCCGCCGGAGGGCATGGCGGTCCGCTGGGCAGGCAAGACCTACCTGAACGTGGTCTGGCAGGACGCGATGGTCAAGGGCATGGTGGGTAGCCTGGCCGGTGCCTTCGTCGCCGTGCTCGTGATGATGATCGTCCTGTTCCGCTCCTTCGGTTACGGCCTGCTCGCGATGTTGCCGCTGACGTTCACCATCACTTTCATCTACGGGCTCATCGGCTGGATCGGCAAGGACTACGACATGCCGATCGCCGTGCTCTCGGCGCTGACGCTTGGCCTGTCGATCGATTTCGCCATTCACTTCATCGAGCGCTCACGCGAAGCGCTGGCCAGCCACGAAAGCCTGCGCGCTGCGATGGCCAAAGTATTCGAGGAACCGGCCCGCGCGATCAGCCGCAACGCCATCGTCATCGCGGTCGGGTTCACGCCGCTGCTGCTCGCCCCGCTGGTGCCCTACATCACGGTCGGCGTGTTCCTCGCCAGCATTATGGCCGCATCCGCGCTCGTCACCCTCATACTGCTCCCCGCCGTCATGCAGCTGTTTCTCGGCCGCACGGCGTCGACCAGCGAAGCCTGATCAAGGAGGTTGCATAGCATGAACGCCGGAAAATGGATCGTCACACTGCTCGCCGGCATCGCACTGCCGCTCGTCGCCTCGGGCGAAGCGTTGACCGACGTCGATGAGATCGTCGAGCGCGCCAATCTCGCCGCCTATTATTCCGGTGAGGATGGACGCAGCGAGGCGCGCATGATGATCGAGGACAGCCAAGGGCGCCGCCAGCTGCGCCAGTTCACCGTGTTGCGACGGAACGAGGAAGCCGGCGGGGATCAGCATTACATGGTGTTCTTCTCGCGCCCGTCGGACGTCCGCGGCACCGTGTTCCTGGTCGCGAAGCACATGGACCGGGATGACGACCGCTGGCTGTACCTGCCCGGACTGGATCTCGTGCGCCGCATCAGCGCCAGCGACAAGCGCACCAGCTTCGTCGGCTCGCATTTCTATTACGAAGATGTCTCCGGACGGAACCCGGCGCTCGACGAGCACCGGCTCGTCGAGACCACCGACGCGCATTACGTGCTCGAAAGCACCCCCCGCGACCCGGCGGCCGTCGAGTTCGTGCGCTACGTCACGCGCGTCGACCGCGACACCTTCCTGCCGGTGAAGACCGAGTATTACGACGGCCAGGACCGTGTGTATCGCGTCATGGAGGTCGCCGAGGTGGAAGACGTGCAGGGCTACCCGACGGCCACCCGTTCGCTCATCAGCATGCCGCTCGAGGGGGGCAGCACACTGATGGAGTTCCGCTCCATCGAATATGACGTCGGACTGCCGGAGGACATTTTCTCCGAGCGTTACCTGCGCCAACCCCCGACCCGGTGGCTGCAGCGGGACGGCGGATAGCGGCCATGCGCCTTGTGCGAGCCAGGTTGTTCTGCGGTGCGCTGCTGCTGTGCGCAGGTGGCGGCGACCCGGCGCTCGCGCAGGACGCGGACGCCGCCGCCGAGGACGATCCTTTCGCCGCTTTCGAGGAAGCGGACTGGGAAGACCCGTGGGCCGAGGAACAGCAGGGGCTCGACTGGACCGGTTTCATCGAGACCGCGGCGGGGGCGCGCTGGAGCGACGTGCCCAACCTCGACCGGCTCACGCTCGGCGAGTTCCGCGTACGCGCTGAGACGCGGCATGTCGCAGAGCAATACAGCATCGACTTCAAGGGCGAACTGCTCTGGGACCAGGTCGTGACGGACCTGG